>JAQSWU010000018.1 GCA_029266475.1 Rickettsiaceae bacterium
AAGGTTACCATTAGCAGTAAGACTACCATCAATTTGAGATACAAAATCGCCACCCACTCTGTTCAGTGTAATAGAATCTTTCGACGGCTGCGTAAAATGGGTTCTCTGATTTACTTCAATATTAAAACTTCGCCAATCAATAACGGCTCTGTCAGTAGTTTGGGTTACAACTAAGGAATCAGGGAGGGTTGTGATCAAAGCTTCTCCTCTGATCACTTCTCCACCTTCAGGATTTGCCAAAGCTATAGTTGCATAGAGACTAAGCAATATTATAGCTGTAAGAAATACTAATATCATTTTTCCGTTAGTTAAATTATACCCATTTTGTACTAGCGTACCATTAGGTGAGTTAACAAATAGTTAATTTTAAGGGTGCTTTAACTTTAGCTTTTCGAGATTGATATAAGTGTTACAATTTTATTACACTTATGTTATTTAAACTATAAAGTTATTGAAAATAAAAGCTTTTACATATCGGTTATTATAATGTATATTGTTTACCTAAAGGTTAATATCACTATTTAGTGTTTTATAATGATGAAAGATCTCATAAGAGAAAAGTTAGAGAGTCTTAATCCAACTCAGCTTCATATAATAGATGAAAGCTATAAGCATCATGGGCATCAGCCAAATTTACCATCCAGCGGAACACATTTTAAAATTACAGTTGTTGCCGAGTGCTTCAAAGGGAAAAGCAAGATTGCAAGACATAGAATTATCTATGACGCTTTAAAATGTGAGTTTAAAGGGTCTCTACATGCTTTATCTATTAAAGCATGTTCTCCTGAAGAGATGGATTTTTAAATTAAGTATACGGTATTAAATTTATGAAGTATCTTTACAAATTGCTTGGTGCTTTAGTTAAGCTAACCTTTATTATTACCATTATAGCTATAATATTTTTCTTATTCGATAGTACTAAGCCTTTCCATCATGGAAAAAGATCTGACCATTTTGATGGTAAAAAATTCCACAATTATAATCCGAGTGAAGGTACTTTTACATTAAGCGATATAGGTAAATGGCAGTTTTATGAGTTTCGTGACGATATTAAGAAACTTTGGCCAGAATTTTTAGATGACTTTATATATAATAAAGAGAGCATTGAGGCCACCGTACCAAATGGAAATATTAAAATAACCTTTGTAAATCACGCTACATTCCTGATTCAAGTAAATAATGTTAATATCCTAACCGACCCTCTTTTTGCTAAAAGAGTGAGCCCAGTAAATTGGGTGGGCCCTAAACGATACCGTAACCCAGGGATAAAATTAGAAGACTTACCGAGAATAGACTATATAGTAATAAGCCATGATCATTATGACCATTGCGACATCAAGGCAATAAGGACTTTACAAGAGAAATTTGGTTCTAAAGTAATTGCAGGGCTTGGCATGAAAAATTTCCTAAAAGCCTTTGACGTTGCATGTCATGAATTAGATTGGTGGGAAAAGATAGAGGATAAAGATAATCTAGTAGCAATAAATTTTGTTCCAGCAATACACTGGTCGGGTAGGTATGGCTTACTTGGTAATAACCGCACCCTTTGGGGAGGGGTTGTGATATCTACATCAGCGGGTAATATATATTTCTCAGGTGATACTGCTTTTGGGTCCGGCAATATTTTCCAGATGATAAAAGACCGTTTTACTAATTTCGAATATGCTATATTACCAATTGGAGCCTATGAACCTCGTTGGTTTATGAAGGTACATCATATTAATCCAGACGAGGCAGTTGAAATCCATAAAATACTCAAGCCAAATCAAAGTATAGCTGCGCATTTCGGCTGTTTGGCGCTTTCTATGGAGGGTGAAGGGAGGCCTGAGGAAGATTTAATGTCGGCGCTAAGGCGTAATCAAATACCTACTGCTAAATTCCTTATTTTAAAACATGGGGAGAGTTCTCGCCACGTGAATGCCCTCTTCAGCTTTAGTAAAAATAGTAGGGAGTAAAAGAATCAGTAAAGGAAAGGTTATTATATAAATAAGTAACCTTTCCTTTACATCAAATATTAACTAGCTTCGTTAAGGCTATTTAAATAACCAGCTACATCAACTTCTGAAACATCCGAAATTGATATAGAATCTGAAATACTAGAATTAAGATTATTCTTCAATTCTGATATTACACTTTCCATATTAACGCTATTAGTTACTGTTGTGAATTTAAGATTACCAACAAGTTGAGCAACATATGTATCTAGCTTGAAATCGACAGAATCGATTACGCTGTTAGCGCTTTCAAGCATAATAGATTTTAACAAATCAGCCATCCGCTGATCTATAGCACCAGTTTTAACCAGTCCATCTAAAGTAGTATTAATACTGTTATTTGCAATCTCTTTAGCTTTAACAACAGCTTTGTCTTCATGTGTTGAATAACATGCTAAAAGTTTATGCTTTATTTTATCTACTATATTTGGCATTTTAACCTCATTTGTTTACATACTTAATTACAACGATATTGATAATATATCGCACATAGATTATTAATATTGTTGTAAATAATTATGGTAGCTTCTAAAGGTTAATAAATTATTAACAAAAAAAATATTTTATAAAATCATTTTTATTCATTGTTATAATGAAACAGTAGGATGCTTAAAATTATATCTAATTGTTTTCTTTTAAGGCTCCTCTGGTGTATAGCTCATAAGCACTGTGATAATAGCTTATAGCAGCGTTAATATAATTTTGCTGGCTTTGGACCCTAATAAGCTTCTTTCCTTCAACCTTATACTGCTCAGGCTCCTTATTTGGAGTAAGAATAACTAAATATGAATCTTTTAAATAGCCGAGTAACTGGTACGTACTTATTAGCGCTCTATTAGGTGGGGATTTTAAGATGTCTTTGCCAAAAAATTTACTATTATAATTAAAGTTCAATAATCCTAAGATTGTTGGCGGTATGTCAATTTGACTTGCAAGTGTATCAACTGCTGCAGGTTTAATAATACTCGGTGCATAAATCAAAAGCGGAATGTGATATTTATTGATTGGTAAGGCAGTTTTACCCGCGCTAGAAGCACAATGGTCAGCTGTAATTATAAAAATTGTGTCCTTGAACCATTTTTTACTTTTAGCTTGCTCTATGAATTTACCTATCGCGTAATCAGTATATTTAACTGCTGCTGCCCTCCCGCCTCCTGAGGGAAGATCAATTCGTCCGTCTGGGAAGGTATAAGGCCGATGGTTAGAGGTAGTCATTATTAGCTGAAAAAAGGGTTTTTTAGCTTCATAGGAATTATCCGCTGCTTCAAGGGCTTTTGTTAAAATATTCTCATCTGCTACGCCCCATATGTTAGAGTAAAAAATTTCTTCAATACGTAAATCGCTTCTATCAACAATCTGGAAATTATTGTTGCTAAAGAAATTATTTAAGTTATCGAAATAACTATATCCACCAAATATAAATTTTACATCATAGCCTTTATTCTTAAATATTGTACCAATATTGAATAAATTATCATTATGAGGGCGTCTAATAATTGATGATCCAGGGGTTGGGGGAACTGATAATGTTAATGCCTCAAGCCCTCTTACTGTTCTAGTCCCTACGGCATAAATATTGTTAAAAACTAAGGATTCTTCAACGAGTTTATCTATATTAGGAGTTATATTTTGCTGGCTTCCATAATAGTTTATAAACTCTGCGCTAAGGCTTTCTACACTAAGGAGAACTATGTTGTATCTCTTTTCATAGGAAGAACTTATATTCTTTCTATGAATAGTTTCACCATCTATAAAAGATTGATTATTTTGCAGCACTTCATTTCTAGCAATTTCTATAGCCTTCTTAGAAGGAAGTGTAGTATAAAAAATATTATAATCCAGGGAGTTATTTATGAAAGCTTTTATAAATTCATATGGACCATTTAGTGTAAGCTCATTTGCATATCTATTATTAGAAAAGAAAGCATAATTAGAGTTGTAAAATTGTGTAGCTAATATCGCAAACAGGCTGCAAGCAGCAAAAAATGTCTTTGAAAATTTAGCATTTTGTACTCTAAGGGTCTTTCGAATAATGTAAGTTATTATGATTGAAATGAAAACCATAGAAACAATCATTGGAGTAATTGGAAGGGAATCCTTTAATGTACCAATAATTTCCTGTGTATATATTAAATAATCAACTGCAATGAAATTGAATTTGGTACCATATTCGTCCCAGAAAAGGACTTCCGCGACAGCAATGAATAAGAGAATGAATATATATATACTATTAAAGAAAGTAGACAAGTAATAGCGAAAGCTAGGCTTCCTAATTATTAGCCAAATTAGGCCAGATAATAATTGTACAATAGGGATGAAGTAAAAGCTTGTAACAAAATCATTAATCAAGCCTAGGGTAAATATGGCTGGTAAATGTAGTAAGCTAATCTGCTTACTAATTAAGGCTTGTACAGATAACGTAAATCTTGTAAGAATTTGGAATATTAGATATGTTCGAATAAATCCATATTTCTTTAATTTGTGGATTAATGTTTTTGTCATTTTAATATCTTCTTTTGCCTATAATAATCGAGTTCACGATAGCTAAGAGCTTCCGCTATATGGTGACGCTCTATTTGCTTTGCTCCTTCAAGGTCTGCAATAGTACGGGCAACTTTGAGCACTCTATTATAAGACCTCATAGAGAATTTAAGCTTATTTGCTGCTTCGTTTAGTAGTTCCAAAGCTTGATTTACTGGGGTTGCAAAGTCAAGTATTATTTGTCCAGAAAGCTCTGCATTCGTTCTAATTCCATAACCGCTAAATCTATCTAGCTGAATTTGGCGTGCTATCTTAACTCTTTCGGCGATTTGCTTAGAGCTTTCAGATTTATAATTTGCCCGTGATGTAACACCAAGGAAATCTACGGCAGCTACTTCTATATGTAAATCAAACCTATCTAATATAGGTCCAGAAATTCTCATTTGATAATCCTGACCGCATCTTGGTGCTTTACCACAAGCTCGCTCAGCGTCTGTTAAATAGCCACATTTACATGGGTTCATAGCAGAGATTAATTGGAAATTTGCTGGAAATTTAACATGCGAGTTGGCTCTTGCTATTAACACTTCACGACTCTCCATTGGCTGGCGTAGCGCATCTAAAACAGTAGATGGAAACTCTGGTAGCTCGTCTAGAAAAAGTACGCCATGATGAGCTAGGGATATCTCTCCTGGTTTAACTCTTTTGCCTACGCCCCCTCCTACCATCGCTGCCATGGAGCAAGAATGGTGAGGGGCTCTAAATGGGCGAACCGCACTAAGTTTCCCATCAGTAATGAGGCCTGCAATACTTGCAATTGTACTACATTCTAAAATCTCTTCTGGAGTCATTGCAGGTAGGATTCCAGGCAAGCGCTGAGCAAGCATCGACTTACCAGCGCCCGGTGGGCCAGACATCAGTAAATTATGCCCGCCAGCTGCAGTAATTTCTACTGCTCGTTTCGCAGTCTCTTGACCAATTATATCAGCAAAATCGGGGTGCTTTATCTGGTCTGCATGATATTCAGGTGTCGGTTGTTTTAATAATTGAGTACCTTTGAAGTGATTGATTAAGCTAAGCAAATTTGGAGCTGCAACAATATTCTGGTTGCCGGACCAAGCTGCTTCTCTGCCATTTGCTTCGGGGCAAATTAATCCTAAATCGCGTGCTACTGCGCCAACTGCCGCAGGCAGAGCCCCAGCTACCGGCAGAATTGAACCATCGAGGCCCAGCTCACCTAATATTAAATACTCTTGTATTTCATCAGCAGGTAACACTTGCATGGCAGTAAGCAGTGCAGCAGCAATAGCTAGATCAAAGTGGCTACCTTCTTTTACTAAGTCAGCAGGGGCAAGGTTAATAGTAATTTTCTTTGCAGGCAACGCAAGTCCAATGGACGACAAAGCTGCTTTTACTCGCTCTCTTGACTCACCAATAGTTTTATCAGCTAGGCCTACAATGGTAAATGCTGGGATACCTGGTGCAATATGAACCTGTACATCTACATCCTGAATATTAATACCGCTAAATGTAAGCGTCGAAACGTGAGAAACCATTTATTTTATCAATCTATACATTTTTATGATTATTACTAGGTCGCAGCTGCGAACTAAGAACTTTACAATAAATTTTTTTTAGATTATTTGCAATATATGTTTTAAATAAAAAATTAAGCTGATATTAAGTGTATCAAACCAAGACTTCTAATAGGCTATATAATTTTATTATATGAAAGGTAGAAATTATTTTTAATTAAGAAAGAACAGGGAGCTACAAATATAGCAAGGAGCGTAATATATTTTACGTGACAAGCAAATATTCGTAGCAAGGACCCAATTTTTCAAGTTTAAAATTTATATATCTAATCTTTTAGATATTTCTCCCTGCAAATTTTAAAACATATCTAAAAAGATTCTAATTATAAGCTATAAAAATTTTAGGTCCTTATAAAGACTGTCGATGGGCGATAATTAGGCTGCATCACCACTAAACGAACTGCTTTCCCCAGATAAGCTTGATTCATGATCACTAGAGTTGTCAGTAGTATTATCTATTACATTATCACTTCGATCGCTTGAGCTCGTGTCAGAAGCAAAACTACTCTCAGATTTTGAGTCATTATCTTTACTACCTCGGTCATCGGAGCTTTTATCCGAAACACTAACCTTATCCCCAGGGCTAATCTTGTCAGGATTATCTTTAAAGCTTTCATTACCAGGTGTATCCACAACATCTTTAACTGATTGTCCATGGCTCTCTGCTATCTCAGATAAAGTATCTCCTGATTTAACTTCATGAGTACTAGTAGAGCCTTTATCATTTGTAGATTTAGAATCGTTATTATCACTTTGCTTATTTGAGTTATTATCATTTGTAGAAGTAGAATCTGCCTTATCAGAATCTTTGTTGGATGTAGAGGCTGAGACATTAACTTTATCTCCTGGGTTAATTTTATCTGGATTCTCCTTAAATTTTTCATTTCCAGGCATAGATGTTATTTCTTCAACTGATTTATTACTTGCTTGCGCAATTCCTGATAAAGTTTCACTTGATTTAACCTCATGGATGTTTGAAGCCCTCTCTTGCTTGGATGGCTTATTGTTTTGACTTTCTTGCTGTCCTTGCTGGGAATTATTTTCTCCTTGACTAGATTGGTTAGAATCAGAGTTACTTAAATTAACCTTATTTCCTGGGTTAATCTTATTAGGATCAGCCTTGAACTTCTCGTTCCCTGGGATTGAAAGTAACTGATCGACTGATTTGCCATTCGCCTGTGCTATGGCAGATAAAGTATCACCTTGTTTAACTTCATGGATATTGGAAGCAGCTTTCTGCTGGGCTTGAGCCTGGTCTGGCTGATTTGCTTGTGCTACAGCTTGCTTCTTAGCTTCATCCTCCCGCTTTTGAGCCTCTGCCTGTTGCTGTTGGGCCTGTGCTTGCTGCGCTTGTTGCTGTGCCTGTTGTTCAGGAGTAGGTTGCTGAGATGCTCCTAAGTTAACCTTATCCCCTGGGTTAATCTTATTAGGATCAGCTCTAAATTTTTCATTCCCAGGAAAAGAAAGAAGTTGCTCAAGAGATATATTATTACCTTGAGCAATATTAGAAAGACTTTCCCCTGGCTTCACTTGATGTATATTAGCTTGAGATTGGCTATTCGTAAATTCATTATTATTGGAATCAAAAGATGAAATTTCATCTGAACTGAATTTTTTAGCATACTCAAGACAAGAAACACCATTTCCATCCTCAGGGATTTTGCCATGACCGCCATTGTCTAAAAATTCTTTAAATTTATTACCACCAACTAAGTGTGATGCAGCTATGATACCAGATTTAGTAAGCTTTACACCCCTAACTTCCCGCCCCTCATACTTCGAAAAATCTTGTCGTGAGTATATAATTTCATGATATTCTTTTATAGCTTTATCTTGTATCTCTTTGTGACTTAAAAAGTCTTCTAAATTATTTATTCCATCTTTACCAGTCCACTTATTTTCTTTAAGATTATAATAACCAACGTCAGTCAATGCTGCTCTACCCATTTGGTACAATCCATAGTAATTACCATGTTTCTTTTCAAGTGCATATTGATTATTAGAAGATTCTCTTTTAGCTAACTCTTCATAAAATTCTTTGGATTTCAACATAATTTTCCTCCTAAGCTTAATATTAATTATATGTATTCGTATGTATTCTAAATTCACTAAGCATTATATGTTTTCTCTACTACGTTGTATTATATGATAGTTTTCCCCATCCCATCTCCAGATAGCTGGTTTAGGATTATACCTTTCATAAAAAGCTATATCATGGTAGTTTAAGGTAGAGCTAGATAATATTTTTATGTTTTCATTAACCGTTAGTTCTGTTAAGCCATGGAATAAAATAGGATTGTAAATATTAGATTCTACATTGTATTTAAGAATACTGAACGAACATCCTAAGGTTCCGCAATAGCCTTGTGAGTTTAGATAGGTTAATATTTCTTTCTTCCCATCCCCTGAGACGTCGTATAGGTCGATTCCTATATCTTCTTTTCGAATCTCTGAATCCTTATATCTTTGCATCCAATAATTATAAGCAATTTCTCGTTCTTTTGAATGCCCTTTATAGTCAAATTTAACTTCATAACCCTTTAAGTCTTTGACCTCTTCTGCTTGCACACAGGGGAAAGATAATAAGTATATTAGAATTAAGATAAAAGATGGTTTGATAATTTTGTAGAATTGTAAGCATCTCATAACTTCCTCCCCTGTTATTAGATTAATGCTATTATAAATTAAGATTATTAAATATATTTTAGAATTTCAACTATAAAATATAATTTGTATAGCTTGTAAGCATGAATAAATTCCTATTAAATTTAATTTATAGTAAATTTATTTAGAGTGTGGTACGTCGTCATTCCTCGCTTACGTATTACTCATACGCTGCGCTCGTTATTTCTAGTACCACAACTCAACTATTCTAGTACCACAACTCAACTAATTTCACTATATTTGTCGGAAAGTTATAATAAAATCTGTATTTTATTGAAGATTTAGCATAGCTTATTTATATTTAGAAGGATGAATCTTATGACAAGAAAATAAGTTTTAAAGTCAGCAGGAATAGATGTGTTATATAGGAAAAACCTATCCAATAATGCATAGGTTTTTCCTAAGTAGGAAAGGGATTTTAACCAGCTACAAACTCGGATACGCGTTCGATTTTATCGATACCGCCCATATAACTAACCAAAGCTTTTGGTATAGTTATAGAGCCATCTTCATTTTGATAATTTTCCATGATAGCGATAATTGTTCTACCAACAGCCAGAGCTGAGCCATTTAATGTATGGACAAAGGTTGTCTCGCTTGCGCCTAGTTCTTTGTATCTTGCTTTCATGCGTCTTGCCTGGAAATCGCCGCAATTTGAACAGCTAGATATTTCACGATATTTCTTTTGCCCTGGGAGCCAAACTTCAAGATCATAAGTTTTCCTTGCTGAAAAACCCATATCACCTGAACATAGTAGTGCTACACGATATGGAAGCTCAAGTCTTTTTAAAATTTCTTCTGCAGCATTAGTTAGATATTCATGCTCATCTTTTGATTCATAAGGGGTTGTTATACTGACAAGCTCAACTTTACCAAATTGGTGCACCCTAAACATTCCTCGTGTATCTCTGCCAGCGCTGCCAGCTTCAGACCTGAAGCAAGGTGTATAGGCTACAAATCTAAGTGGGAGCACTTCTCTTGCAATAATACTATCGGCGACTAAATTAGTAAGAGGTACTTCGCCAGTAGGGATTAGGCGATAATTATTTGTCGTTTCAAAAGATTCGTCGCTAAATTTTGGAAGCTGGCCAACACCATACATAGCTTGATTACGTACAAGGTATGGTGGTGATACTTCTACATACTGAAACTGCCTTGTATGTACATCCATCATAAAGTTGATTAAAGCACGCTCTAATCTTGCCAAGTCCGATTTAAGAGTAACAAACCTACTTCCAGATATTTTTGCAGTTTGAACAAAATCCATCATTTTAAGATCTTCGCCAAGCTCAAAATGTTCTTTTGCATGTGAAGTATCTTTAATTGTTCCCCAAGTCCTGATAATTTTATTCATACTCTCATCGGTGCCATAAGGTACGTCATCATCCGGTAGATTTGGTAGAGTTTCAAGTAATTTAGTTAATTGATCATCACTTGAAAGCTTAGCTTGGAGTTCTTCTAATTTATCGTTGATATGTGCAGCATCTCTTTTGATATCCTCAAACTCTTTACTGTTCTTATCTTTAATAAAGCCAAGTAGCTTTGCTTTTTCTTTTCTAGCATGACGTAGTTGCTGTACAAGAGTAGTTAACTGACGCCTTTTTTCGTCTAATTTCGCTAACTCTCCAGAAATTGGAGGTAGCCCACGCTTTGCACTAAGTTCTTCGAATTTTTCTTTGTTTTTAACAATCCAATCAAGGTCTAACATTTAATTTTCTCTTATGTTCAACGATTTTACAAATCTTTATAGAAATTTCATATAATAAAAGCATAGGAATTGCAAGCGCAAATTGGCTAAAAATATCTGGAGGGGTAAGTATTCCTCCTAAAATAAATATAATTACTATAGCAAAACGCCTTTTATTCTCTAGGGTTCTAGGCGAAATTACCCCAATTAAAGTTAATATCAACAAAATAACCGGTAATTGAAAAGCAATGCCAAAAGCTACCGCTAAATCAACTACAAGTTGTAAATATTCGCTAACTTTTGCTTCTAAAACTATAGGGATTTTAGCACTATGGTTTTCAAAACTTAAGAAGAATTCCCATGCTTTTGGGATTACAATATAGTAGCAAAATAACACGCCAAACCAATATAACAAAGGGGAAGTAAGTGTAATCATTGCAAGCATTTTTCTCTCATCCGGATAAAGACCAGGTGCAAGAAACGTGTATATGTTATAAGCGATAATTGGTATTACCAACATGAACGCTGCGCTAGTTGATAACTTTAGGTAAGAAAAGAAAACTTCCACAAGATTAGTGAAAATCATACTTTTACCTTGCTTGTTAATAACAGACTCCAAAGGATTAAGCAGGAATTGATATAAATCATCGCTATAAATATATAATATTCCAACAGAAACTACATAGAATACAAGAATATATATTAGGCGTAGTTTAAATTCTTTTAAGTGATAAGAAAGAGGGTATTTTTTTACATCCATAAAAGTATATTGCAAAATTATACTTGAAAGTTAATTTTATCACTGATATAAAGCTTCAGTAACTACTTAATTGAAATTTATTCTCTCGTTAGGGCGGTTAGCTCAGCTGGTTAGAGCACTACGTTGACATCGTAGAGGTCGGTGGTTCGAGTCCACTACCGCCCACCATAACTAAATTATTTTTATTCTTCCCATAAGCTTTGGTTCTTTCTCTCAAAGCTAGTTGCCTGCTTTTGACATCTCTCATAGAAGGTAAGCTCGGCATTATTGGAGTCTTTAGCATTAATTACTTCAACAAGGACGTAGCCTTGTCTTTCTAGGAATAAGCCATAGATAAAGTCGCTGAGTAACCCAAATAGCAAAAAGGTAAAAACTTTTAATCCAATTAAAATTTGGCTCGAAGATACCATAAATTGAAGCATATATAATAAGGTACCCAAAGCAAATAAAGGCCAGATTTTGTTGTATAAGGCCCAAAAGCTGCTAAATATTGCTGCAACTATGTTAAACCCTTCTTGGACTAAAATTATATCATCCGTACCTTTCTGATATACTGCAAATGTTTTCATAAATCTAATTAAAAGTAAATAAATTTCGTAAATTCGGTTTAAGCTCTTGAAAAATGAACTTTAAAGGTTTATTTCATAATACATGTAATTGTTTTTTATTCAATATTTACCTTGATATTATTATGTATAGCTCAAACGAAAAAGCATCTACGATGCACGGTACTACAATTCTTTGTGTTAAAAAGGATAATGAAGTTTTAATTGCAGCGGATGGACAAGTCTCACTTGGTCCAACTATTATGAAGTCATCAGCCCGTAAGCTAAGAACCTTGGCTGACAATAGTATAGTAGCAGGATTCGCTGGTTCAACAGCAGATGCTTTTACACTCTTCGAACGTTTAGAAGCAAAGCTAGAAAAACATTCAAACCAATTGCTTCGAGCATGCGTTGAGCTTGCTAAAGACTGGCGCACCGATAAATATTTAAGGCGTCTTGAAGCAATGCTAATTGTTGCTGATCGCAAAAATATTTTAATCCTTACTGGTACAGGGGATGTGCTTGAACCAGAAGATAATATTGCAGCCATTGGCTCTGGGGGCAATTTTGCAAGGTCAGCAGCCGCTGCACTAATAGATATTGAAGGGATCTCTGCAGAAGAAATTGTTAAAAGATCTATGAAAATTGCGGCAGATATCTGCGTATACTCAAACCATAATATCATAATTGAAAGAGTAAAATAGTCATGACAAGTAGTAAAGAAAATATGGGCCTGACCCCTAAGCAAATCGTACAAGAGTTAAATAGATATATCGTTGGCCAAGATGAAGCAAAAAAGGCGGTAGCGCTTGCTCTTCGTAATAGATACCGAAGAAAACTTGTTGGTGAACCATTAAGAGAAGAAATAGTCCCAAAAAATATTTTAATGATCGGTCCAACTGGAGTTGGCAAAACCGAGATTGCTCGCCGCCTAGCAAAGTTAGCTGGTGCACCTTTTATCAAGGTTGAGGCGACAAAATTTACAGAGGTAGGTTATGTTGGACGCGATGTCGAGTCGATTATTAGAGATCTTGCTGATACAGCAGTAAATATGCTTAAAATTAGCGCTAAGAAAGAAGTAAAGGATGGCGCAAGGCAGAAAGCATTGGACAGAATATTAGATGCTTTGGTAGGTAAAACAGCTAGCATAGAAACTAGAGAAAAATTTCGCTTTAAAGTTGAATCTGGTGAATATGATGATACTGAAATAGAGGTTCAAATATTAGATAATCCACCACAGTCTGGAGCCTCCTTTGATATTCCTGGAATGCCCGGAGCTTCAATGGGCGTACTTAACATCAGTGATATGATTGGTAAAGCACTAGGTGGCTCAGGACGGATGAAAAATAAAAAGCTTACCATAAAAGAAGCTATGAAAATACTTATTAATGAAGAGTCTGATAAATTAATTGATGAAGAGCGGATTGTTTTTGAAGCATTATCCTTAGTAGAGAATGATGGTATTGTATTCCTAGATGAAGTAGATAAAATTGCCTCAAGAAGTGAAGGTAGCCGTGGAGGTGAGGTGAGTAGAGAAGGGGTTCAGCGTGACTTATTACCGCTAATTGAAGGCACCACAGTTAACACTAAATATGGCACGATAAAAACTAATCATATTTTATTTATTGCATCAGGAGCATTCCATCTAGCAAAACCATCTGATTTATTACCTGAACTTCAGGGGAGACTACCTATAAGAGTAGAGTTAAAGCCTCTCACAAGAGATGATATGATTCGTATTTTAAAAGAGCCTGAAACAAGCTTGCTTAAGCAATATTCCGCATTAATAGGTACTGAAGGCATCAATATTGAGTTTACTGAAGAAGCAATAGAGGAAATTGCAAATATTGCCACAAATGTCAATAATGAAGTTGAAAATATTGGAGCAAGGCGTCTTCATACCATCATGGAAAAGTTGCTTGAAGAAATTAATTATGAAGCAAGCGAAATGCAACCACAGTCAATTAATATTGATAAGGAATTTGTAAATAAACAACTTATTGCATTGACTAAAAACATTGATATATCTAAATTTATTTTATAATTTCACGTTATAGCCTTCGTACTTAGAGAGTCCGCGGTGCCTGGTTGCAAAAGGCTGGGCTTTAAATTATTGTGATATAAAATTTAGGAGTTGGAAATTTTAAGGATTTAATTCATAGAAAAAACTTAATTATGGTCAGTTGGTGTTTGAAAAAGACAAGCTTAATATAATCTGGAATATATTGTAATGACAAAAGATCATAATATAATTTCATTAATAACAAAAGCAATTGAGCAGGCAGATAAGTCTTACTTTTTTGAAGATTATACCTCTCAAGCGGTAGCTGTAATGGACGCCCTTAAGAAGGCGGGCTATAATATTGTACCAACCAAGCCTAATGATAAAATGATAAAATCTGGTGTTGCAGCAATAATATATGGTAGGAGTAAGCCGTCCGATATCGTCAGGGAAGTTTATAATGCTATGGTAGTTGTGGGCTCAGACCTTAAGGATACTGAATGAACTAACCTTGGTTTTTGTCGGTTAATCTTTTATTATTTGCAAACTCTATAGATACTTCCCGGGCTCTCATCGGGTCCATTTTAGATAAAATGGGGGCAACTTTTGCCTCCTTCATATTACTTATTACTTGAAGCATAACATTCATATCTAGCGCATCAAAGATTTTTGCCGCGTCTTGGGGCTTCATACTTTCGTAAATTTTTACAAGGCTCATTAGTTTTTGATTTTCTTTCTCATTATACTGAGCAAGTAGTCCTTCGACTTCAAGCTTTAAAGATTTTAATTCATTTACTTTATCATTTAACTGAGCCTCAGTAGCCCTAAGTAGCTTCTCTTTTAAATTCAAGTCTTCAGCTTTTTGTTCGATTTCTTTCCTGCGTTGTGAAAGATTTTGTAGTAATTTAATCTCATCTGGTGAATATTTACTAAGCTCAGGGTTGCATTCTAGAGTGACAAACTCTTGCCCTTCAGCTGTGGGTTGAACCGTTTCTTCAGTAGTTTTATTATCCTTATCCTTCTTTTCGCTCTTATTTTTATCGCCAGGATCACTGCCCTGTTTATTTCCTTCCCTTTTATGATCATCACCTTTTGTGCTTGCTTCGGCCTCACTAATAAAGAAAGAGTTGACTTTGATTACCTGTTCAGCTTTACTTTGTAAGTATATTTGGTAGGAAAGGTTGAGGAGTTTCGCTAGGAACGAAACAGACAATAAAATTAGCAATACTGGAAGAGACCTAACCTTCATTTCACTTGCCTAATTAATTGCTGGTATGCTGTATTAGGTTCTTTATTCGCTACTTCGTTATTGTTCCTGCTAGAAGAGAACCTTGCCATGATAGTTTCTATTTCATGTCTTGGGTTTACAACTTCTTCGCTTTTAATAGGAGCATTTGTCGCATAGTTATGAAGATTTAATTTTTTTTCTAAATTTTTTGCGTTATCAATAGCCTTCTCTAGTCTACTTGCAATATCTGAGCCCATATCATTCATAAATGTCATATCATTCATGAGAAACTGCGCTTTTTCAGTGGTTTTATGTATCTTTGCAGAAGTTTCTTTACTGAGTTTTGTTAAATCGTTTATGCTAGACTCAGCACGAACAATTGCAAGATCGAATTCTTTGATCATTCTATTAAATTCACTTCTACTATTTTGTAATTCATTTATTCGTTTATTTAAAACGTAACAATAAAAGATACAAATCCCTAGAAAAGTTATTAGTAATAAATCTATTAATATCATATTATTTTATTCAATTTTGTCTATTAAAAGTCTTTCTAAACTTACTGCCAAATTATTCTCGATTTTTCCTAAACGTCCAGTGAATAAGTTTACATTTTCACTTCTAATAATTACTTCATCATCTTGTTTGTGATCCATCATAATAATATTACCAACTTTTAAATTAGCAATATTGAATATTTTAGTAGGTTTATTAGAAATTACAACTTCTAAAGGTACTTCAACATTAATTACCTTATCATTAAGATTTTCTTCCCACTCTACGTCAACCCCAAATTTCTCCCCCATAAATACTTGAGTGAGTAAGTCTTTGATCGGCTCAAGGGTGGCGTAAGGGATAAGTAAATCTATTTTCCCGCCTCTATTTTCCATCTCTACTTTTAATTGCAGTAAAATGGCGGCGTCGCCGGGACGTGCAATAGTTGCAAAATTAGGATTGCTCTCCATTCGCTCATAGCTAAAAGTTGCAGGCGTAATTGGGTCAAAAGAAGTGCCTAACTCATTTAACACCACATCAGCTATTTGCCTTACCAAAGCTTGCTCTATTTCAGTATGAGCTCTACCATCATATTTAACCGGCAGAGTATTTTTTTTCCCCCCGAATAATGTATCTACCAGCGAAAATACTAGAGAGCTATCGATTATTAATAAGCCAAAATTTTCCCACTCAACAGCTTTAAATACCGTTATTAGAGTAGGAACAGGAATAGTATTAATATAAGATCCAACGCGCAGAGAGTTAAAGGTAATTATATCAATATCCACTGTCTCCGAAGTTAAATTTCTAAGGGCTGTGGTTAGAAGCCTGACTAACTTATCGAAAACAATCTCAAGCATCGGCAGCTTTTCATAGGAGCGTAATGCGCTGTCTAAAAGAGCTTTGATGCCACGGTTCTCTTCGGGCCCTTCTTGTTTGACGCCAAGTAAATTATCTATCTCCGATTGATCTAATGTCTTATCAGGAGTTTTGAGCATATTATCCCACTCACTCATGAGCTCCTGATCAGATTTTGGAGTATTTTCTTGGTTCTCTGCCATATTATTTAAATAATATTTTTATTAGCGAATTAAGATTTCTCTAAATAATATATCTTTAACTTGTACTGGATATAATATTTTATTTAACCTTATAAGTAATTCTTCTTTTAATTTATACATTCCACCGGAACCGTTTAAATCAGCTTCTCTAAGCTCTCGAAGGTATAGCTGGAAATTATCTCTAATGATTGGCAGCTTGCTGTTTACTACCGCAGTATCAGTTTCCTTAAATAAGCTTAGAGTTATGGATAATTTTAAAAAACTAGGCCTATTGTTTTGTGAGCTAAGGTCAACTACAAAATCCTCAAGGTTTACAAAATAATTTTGACTTGGCGTTTCAGCTCCTTTAAATACATCAGTATTTTCAGATTTTTTGTGCTCATCCTCTGGAGGAGAATCTTTTTTCAATAAAAAGAAATAAACGAAGGCGCCAATTATCAACAATAAAATTGGAATTAAAAGTAAGATTATTTTTTTACCAACCTTTGGTTTTTCGGCGGTTTGAGCAGCTTCTCCTTGTGCAGCCCCTTCTCCTCCGGTTTCGGTAGATGGTTTTTGTGTCTCATCGGCTTTATTATCCTTTGCTTCCTCTGTCATAGCTTACCTTATATTAATCTTAATTATTTTATCATTACGATATTATGATAATTGTAAAAAATAAATTAGAAACAAAAATACTGTTAAAGCTTTCATTGTTGCTTAATTAATTATAAAACAATTTTAAATATGCAACATATTAAGAAATAATTTACTACAAAGTATTTTTTTAATATATCGTTAATGCTAAATATGATTATATATTTTTAAATGTTCAAGCATTTAGGGTTATATGTTTCGAAATTTAGCGATCTTTTTAATTTTGATTTTAGAGACATTAGATGTTTATGCATCTAGTAATGCTTTCTACATTACCTTATCAAACCAAATAGCGCGCAGACGTCAGCTTGAAGTTGTAGCACATAATACAGCAAATACTAATACTATTGGGTTTGAAGCAGATTCGGTTTTATTCAAAAAATTTGATATTAAGGAATCTAGGAAAAAGAAAAATTCTTTTGTGCTTGATACTGCAACATATAGATCTGAGGATCAAGGTGCATTACAAAGAACTAATAGGCCTCTTGATATTGCTATTGTGGGTGAGGATAGTTATTTCAAGGTACAGACTCCAAGAGGAGTAAGATATACTTTAAATGGTAGTTTATATATTGATTCTATGGGGGTGGTGGTGAATGCACAAGGCTATCCATATTTAAGTATAGATAATCAGCAAATTGTCCTACCTGATAATATAGTGCATTTCCAGATTTCAAAGGATGGAGCGTTTTTTGTGGATGATGAAGAAATAGGAAGAATAGGTGTGTTCCTTATTCCTGAAAAATACGCTTTAATTAAAGAGAGTGACGGGCTTGCTAGAAGTAAAATACCAGATGTGGTAGCTGAAGAATATACGATTATAGATAATACTCTCCGTATGTCTAATGTAAATCCTACGAAATCAATGACTCAAATGGTAGAACTGCAAAGGTCGATTGGCATGACCACAGGTTTAATGAGTGATTTAAATGACTTACATAAAAGCACATTACAGAAAGTAGCAAGATAAAAGGGGTAGGGGATGAATAATAAATTTAGTTATGATTCAGAGAATTATGAGCTGAAAGCGCTTAGTGGCGGCTATTTTCGAATACAGTATTCGGACAAGACGATAGGTTATATAAAAGAAGCTAATATTCAGCGAGGGAAGGATAATAAGCTTACAACTTCCTATGGACAGCTAATAGTTCCAGAGATCACTATACCAGGTAGTATATCTATGGAAACTTTGGATATTACTGAATTTGGAGAAGTACGTGGTTATGACGCAAGTGAAGGTAGGGTGGCATATTTAGGTTCAATAATATTTTATACAGATGATTTGATTGGGTAAAAGTAAAATATTTTATAACCTAAAGTTGGCATGAAAATTGCATATATTTTCGCTAACAGAAGTATTTAAATAACTTTAACTGGAGAGAAAAATGTCTATAGCTTTATATACAGCCGCGACAGGAATGTCTGTTGCTCAGACTGATATAGATGTTAAAGCACATAATATTGCTAACTTAAGGACTACTGGGTTTAAAAAATTTAGAGTTGAGACAAGTGACCTTAGCTATCAGACTCTTAGAAGAGCAGGGGTTGCGGAAGCAGCTGATGTTGGAATGCGTCCTGTAGGCGTGCATGTTGGTATGGGTGCAAAAGTAACAGGAGTTTATAGGATATTAACTCCTGGTAATTTAGAAAATACTTCTAATCCTTTTGATGTAGCGATTGAAGGTCCAGGTTACTTTGCAGTTATTTTACCCAATGGTCAACCAGGATACACTAGAAACGGTTCTTTTAAAGTTAACCAAGATGGTAATCTTGCAACTTCAGATGGTTATGTTTTAGCCACCAACGTGCCAATCGGAATGACCCCAGGTCATCTTGTAAAGATCACTTCTGATGGTAGAGTTACTGCTACAAATCCTGACGATAGATCAATTGAACAGGAAATAGGACGAATAAATGTCTATACCTTTATAAATGAGCAAGGTCTAGAGCCGATAGTTTCAAACTTCTTAGCGGCTACTAATGCTTCAGGGGAAGCTATAGAGCGAGTCCCTGGAGTTGATGGCGCAGGTACTCTCAAACAACATAACAAGGAGGAGTCTAATGTTGACCCAACGTCAGAATTAACCTCATTAATTATGGCGCAGCGCGCTTACGAGCTTAATTCTAAAGTAGTTAAAACGGCTGATGAAGTCATGAAATCAGTTACTGATCTTAGACCATAATTGGGGTAAATGAACCGATGGCAATAATTAGATTTTTAAGTGTCTTTCTACTTACAATAAACTTAGCAAATGCGGAAGATAGCGAATTAATGTTGGTTAAAGAAGCTCTCAAAAGTAGCCTAAGTAGCAAGGTAAATAAAATTGATGTAGAGTATGATTATCTTAATAATCAAATAGGCCAAACTGCAACTCCGTCTTTTGTAAGAGTAACTAGAGTGGTACAAAAGCATGGTACTTTTAATGCAAGAATATATTATATTGATAATACCGCAAAAGAAATATCTGGTCGATACCGGGCTTATACAGAAGTACCTATGGTTAAAAGATATATAAAAAGAGGGGAAGTTGTATCTGAGGAAGATTTAGGCCGAAGTACTGTGGATATCACACGAAGTGAGCACAACGTTATAAGCAATACGGAGCAAGTAGTAGGCCTGCAAGCAAGGCACGACCTTCAACCAGGCTACACGCTCAAAATAAGTGATTTAAGCCGCCCTACATTGATAAGAGAGAATGATGAAGTGACCATCTTATACAAAGCAAGTTCGATTGAGGTTAAAGCAACAGGATTAGCCCTTAAGGCAGGTGGACTTGGTGAAGCTATAAAAGTTAAAAATGAGCGAAGTAATAAGGTTATTACAGGTGTTATAGTCGGTAGGGGTGTAGTCCAGGTAAAAAGGAATCATAATGAAAGTTAAAATTATATTAGTTAGCGTTGCTACATTATTAGCTTTATCCGGTTGTACAAATACTATGGAGAAACTGAGTAGGATAGGTGAAACACCAAGGCTTGCTGAGATAGAATTACCAGTCAATGATGATTTTGAAGAAGATACAGAACTAACTTTAAAGCAGCAGGCTCAATTGCAGCATGCAAGACGTACTAACTCATTGTGGCAGCCAGGTACTACAACCTTTTTGAAGGATAATAGGACATGGCATGTTGGTGATATCGTTAAAGTGATTGTCGAAATTAAAGATAGTGCGCAGCTTGATAATAGCTCTGCTCATTCAAGAAATGGAAGAGAATCTTTAGGATTTCCAAATGTATTTGGCCAGGAGAAAAAAATAGCTACAGCACTAGCTCGTGGAGGTGACCCAGAAAATTTTCTTGGATTAAATGGAAGTAGATCGCATGAAGGCAAAGGTAACATTTCAAGAAAAGAAGATATTAAAGCAGAAATTGCTGCAACTGTCACTCAAGTATTACCTAATGGTAACCTAGTGCTTAGAGGCCATCAAGAGGTAAGGGTTAATTATGAGCTTAGAGAAGTTAAAATTTCTGGTATTGCACGCCCTAAAGATATAGGTATCAATAATTCAATAAGCTCTAACCAAATAGCAGAAGCTCGCATCTCTTACGGTGGAAGAGGGCAAGTTAGCGATGTCCAGCAACCAAGGATGGGGCATCAGGTTATTGATATAATTTCTCCGTTCTAATAACAAAGCATTAGAAAAAACTTATTTTATTTTCATAAAATTGTTATATATTGTAGCTCTATTAACAGAATATGGTTTTTTATGAAAAGAAAGCTTCCTCCTTCTAAAGAGATAGTTTTAGAGACCAGGCTAGAAGCCATTAATGATCCTTATCAACAGCTGCAAAATATTGTTAAAAGTTCAGATGATGTAGCGATAAAAAAAATTCTTAAGGCTTATACCGGTCGCAAAAGGCTGGAAAATACTATCAAACTGGGTATTAGTTGTGAGAAGGATTGGACGGATTATGGCACGATTATACATTTTATTGCAAAATATGGATCCCCACAGGCAATTAAAGTCCTTTTAGAAGAATTTCCTCTAAAAAAACAGCTTAATACTAAAAGCTTATACGGATTTACGCCTTTGATGTATGCAGCTTATTTTAATAGCCCAGAAGTAATGAGGTTATTGATAAATAATGATGATGTGTCCTCGCTCAATGCTGTCAAAGACCTAAGTTTTAGAAATAATACATTTAATAAAATTGAACTTAACACTAAAACTCCATGGTTTAAAAAAAAGTCGGGCAGTTCTAGTTTTCGAGACTCTTTAAAGCAGAAAATTTTAGCAAAAAATGAAAATGCTGTACAAAGTAAGTCCTTATTAGGATTAACTAGTGATGAAACTACTAAATTATTCTGTAAATTCGTTGAGAAAGATCTGTCAAAGCCTATCAATCATACTATATTTGGTGCTGATATAACCAATAATCATACTGAAAAATATGAAACTATACAATATGATCATAGAGATTTAATAGGGGATGCGCAAAAGCAGATAGATTACATATATATTTCTGATTAATAATAAATTTATATAGTCTTTAAATAGTGTTAAAAAAAATAATAACGTACGGTTTAGATTTCCTTTTCCCTCCAGCATGCATATCATGTCGAGAGATAATGCTTGATGATAATATGTTATGTAGTTCATGCTGGAGTAAGTATAGCTTTATAACAAAACCTTATTGTATTTGCTGCGGATTTCCATTTAGTTTTGAGATAGAAGGGCAGCTGCTTTGTGGGAAATGTATTAAATCTCCACCTTATTTTGACAAAGCAAGATATCTCTTCAAATATAACCAAGATAGTAAAAAGCTCATCCACGCTTTAAAATATAATGATCAAACCCATCTAGCAAAAATCTTTGCAAAGTTACAAAATAATATCTATAGCTCTGAAATCTTGCAATATGATTTAATAATACCCGTACCAATGCATTGGCTGAAGCGAATGTTCCGTATGTATAACCAAGCTTCTTTGCTTGCAAAGGAATTAGGGCGCCTAACAAATATATCTGTAAGTTATGATAACTTAGTTAAATACCGTTGGACCAAGGCTCAATCAACTCTTAAGAAAGATGCAAGGCAAAAAAACTTACAAGGTAGTTTTACAGTTAGAGAACCAACATTGCTTAAAGGGAAAAAAGTCATTTTAATAGATGACGTACTTACAACAGGAGCTACAGTTAAAGAATGCTCAAAACTCCTTAAAAAAAATGGGGTAAAAGATATAATGGTGCTTACGATAGCAGCAACGTAAGTAACGAATACGCCTTTTCTTTGATTTCTTTATGTCCCATTAGCGAACCGATAATTATAAACTTTACTTTACTTTTTCTTATTAAAATTGTATAAAGATCCTTTAATTATTTTACAATGAATATTGAAAGGAAATATGCTATCCAATGAGCAAAAGTTATTTAAAGCAATAGGTAAGAAAGATCCTAAAAAAGTAAAGTATTTGATTAAACAAAGTGTTGATGTAAATTTTACTGACGAGTATCAATCCACACCTCTTCATTTGGCAACATATGTTGGGAATGAAAAGATTGTAAAGCATTTACTAAAAGCTGGTGCGCAGCTAAATAGTGTTGACGCACTTAGGAATACACCTTTGCATGTCGCTGTTCTTAGAAAAAATAATAATTTAGTTAAGCTTCTTTTAGAGAACGGAGCGGACGTGAATATACCTAATGGTTCAAGTGATACGGCACTTCATTTAGCAGTCAAAGGTACTACGAAAATACTCGGGTTATTCGAAAATCCCATAAATAAAAGCTACAAGATAGCAAAAACTTTACTAGAATTTGGGGCTAGTGTCGATGTTGTAGATGGTGCTAGTAAAACTCCCTTGTTATATGCTGCGGAGAAAGGAAATTATAAACTTATTGATTTACTAGTACAGCATGGCGCAGAGTTTTTTGGGAATTTTAGCGATAATCAAGATTTGATTGATTCTGTGCTTGAGAGGCCGGCGGGGGTAAGCTGGTTAAAAGATATTGGTATGAATTATTATAAATACTCAAACCAAGTAACAAATCTATATGACCTAATCCTATACAGATCATTGATTTATTTAGAGCATGATAGGAGTAAAAAGGCGAAAGAATTAGCAAATTATTTAACTCAATATAGAATACCTGAAATAGATAAACTTCCAGAAGTTTTAGAGAGTATTACAAAGAATGTTGATGATTACAAGATACTAAAAGCTATAGTTGGAAATCTAATAAAACTGACTAAAGAGTTAAATTTGATAGGCTCAACTGATATTTTATATAATTTAAAGCCTCAATTAAAGCCTGCGCTTAAGGAAGCAAGAGGAAATTTAAAACCACTTGAAGAAGAAACGGCTGAGCGGAAGGTTTACTTCCTACAAAATTGGCAAGATAAGCTTGCTTTTACTAAATCGCCAAAACACTATCCTGATGGAATAGAAGAGTTGGATTTACCCTACAACAAGGATGAAGAAGATACTTTCCCTCTAATGGATCTTCCCCTTGAAATGAGAGAAAAAATTGGGGAATATGTATATTATAACCTCAAGAATAATCACTATTTAGAAAATGGACACGGTCTTGTAGCAGGTAAAATTATAGAAGATATTGAGTTTTTTAAAAATGCTTTGGAAGAGTGGGATTCTATTTTAACAGGTGAAGACAACCAAGATTAGCTTAATAATTTTCTAAAGAAATCATAAGGAAAATTATTCTGTTATATAGATAATAAGCACTAAAACTTTTCTAGTAAATTGAGTAAAATTTTTGTATAAAGTGTTTATAAATTAACTAAAGAGAAATTCGTTATGAGGTCTAAAAAATCTATAGACGCTTTTAAAAAAGAGGAGGTTAGAGAGGTTATTTATTCAGAAAAGTCATTTGTACAGCATTCTCTAATGATGAGGATGCCGACATTGATTAGAGCAGTATTAGAAGGTGATGTTGAAAAAGTCAAGAATTTAATTAGTGATGGGGCTGACTTGGATAAGACTTATAACGTTGAAGGATCACCCCTTCATAGAGCTGTAGGCGAAGAAAATTTAGAGATTATTAAGTTATTGCTGCAAGCTGGAGCTAACGCAAATATCACTAATAAATACCATGAAACACCTCTCCATTTAGCATCATTAAAAGGTAATGCCCAAATCGTCGAAATCCTTCTCGAGTATAACGCTTTAGCATATGTTGTTAATAATTATAATCAAACACCTCTGCATTTCGCGGCTTTGGTAGGTAATCTAGAAATAGTGGAGTTGTTACTAGATGCAGGCGCTCCCTTAGATGCTTTAAATGACAATCATCAGACAGCAAGAGATCTGGCTTCACTGAGTGGTTATAGAGTTGTTGCAGAAGTTTTGGACCATTGTGAAGAAGGTCAGACTGCTCTATTAGGTGATTATTGTTTAGAGAATCTAACGAATTTAACAATAAGTCTAGGAGAGATTGTAGAAAATAATTAAAGTTAAATATGTTAATAGGGCTCTTGAAAAGCCCTATTAACTTACCTTATAAGTTTATATAATGTTTTACCAAGTTCAGCTGGAGACTTCGAAATAACAACGCCAGCAGCTTCTAGGGCAGCAAATTTTTCTTCAGCACTTCCAGAGCTTCCTGAAACAATTGCACCAGCATGACCCATGCGGCGACCTTTTGGCGCTGTAGAACCTGCAATAAAGCCAACCACAGGCTTCTTAATTTTTGATTGTCTCAAAAACTCTGCCGCTTCTTCCTCCGCGCTACCACCAATTTCTCCAATCATGATAATTGCTTCAGTCTCCGCATCATTTAAAAAAAGCTCAAGTGCATCGATGAAGTTAGTTCCGTTTACCGGATCTCCGCCAATACCAATACATGTTGATTGACCAAGGCCAACTGAAGTAGTTTGAGCAACTGCTTCGTAGGTTAAAGTTCCGGATCTAGATACAATACCAATGGTACCTTTTTTATGAATATGGCCTGGCATGATTCCGATTTTACATTCCTCAGGAGTAATTACGCCCGGGCAATTTGGACCAACAAGCCTTGTTTTAGAGCCTGATAATGCTCTTTTGACTTTAACCATATCAAGGACTGGTATACCTTCGGTAATGCAAATTACCAGTGGAATCTCTGCATCAATTGCTTCTAAAATTGAATCCGCAGCAAATGGCGGCGGAACATAGATAACGGATGCATTAGCACCAGTTTTGGCAACAGCCTCATGGGCAGTATTGAATACTGGAAGATTTAAGTGCGTCTGACCGCCTTTGCCAGGAGTTACGCCCCCAACCATTTTTGTGCCGTACGCGATAGCTTGCTCAGAGTGGAAAGTACCTTGCGCACCTGTAAAACCCTGACATATTACTTTTGTATTTTTATTAACTAAAACTGCCATATATATATTCCTTAAATTAGCCTAAATTATAATGTTTTGACAACTTTTTCTGCAGCGTCAGCAAGATCGTTAGCTGAAATAATAGCAAGACCTGAATTATCAAGCAGCTTTTTACCTAACTCTACATTGGTTCCTGCAAGCCTTACCACCAAAGGAATACTAAGTCCTACTTCTTTAGCGGCCGCAATAATACCTTCAGCAATGATGTCGCATTTCATGATGCCACCAAAAATATTAACTAAAATCGCTTTTACATTTTTATCAGATAAAATTATTTTAAAAGCTTCAGTAACTTTTTCTTTATTAGCACCACCGCCAACATCTAAAAAGTTTGCAGGCTCTCCTCCATAAAGTTTAATAATATCCATTGTAGACATGGCAAGACCAGCGCCATTTACTAGGCACCCGATGTTTCCATCCATTTTTACATAGCTAAGACCTAAGCTTACTGCTTTAACTTCTAAAGGATTTTCTTCTGTCTCATCGCGCATTTCTTGTATTTCTTTATGGCGATAAAGAGCATTGTCATCAAAGTTCATCTTTGCATCAAGCGCTAAAAGCTTATTATCCGGAGTAAGTACTAATGGATTAATTTCTATCTGGCTTGCATCTGTACCGATAAAGGCATTATAAGTTGCTTCAACCACTTGTAGCATTTGCTTCTGCAAATCACCTTCGAAACCAAAAGCGAAAGCAATTTTTCTGCCATGGAAAGGCTGCAGGCCTGAAGCTGGGTCAACAGAAAACTTAATAATTTTTTCTGGGTGTTTAGCTGCCACTTCTTCAATATCTACGCCGCCTTCAGTAGATGCCATGAATGTTATCCTACTTGTAGCACGGTCAAGTATAGCGCTAAAATAATATTCTTTTTTAATATCGCAGCCGGATTCTACATATATGCGGCTAACTTTCTGCCCTTCTGGTCCTGTTTGGTGGGTGATTAAATTCATACCCCACATTTTATTTGCAGCATCTATTGCGTCTTGCTTAGTTTTGCAGACTTTGACACCTCCGGCCTTACCTCTGCCACCAGCATGGATTTGAGCTTTAACAACATATAAAGGTGCTTCAAAGTTATTTATCGCATTTGCGATATCAGATTGGTTTAAAATAACAATGCCGTGTGAAGTAGGCATGCCAAATTTTTTAAGCGATTGCTTGGCTTGATACTCATGTATATTCATTATAGATCCTTATATAAATTTCTAGTAAAATTAAAATATAAAAAATTACTGTAACATGCAATCCTTAAAAAAGCGTTTATAAAATTGCGTTGCAACAATTATTTTTCCTGGTTGTGAATTAATTACTATATAAATAAGTTTAGTTACCTTTCCAATAACCCTTTTTCTTCAACTCATCAGCAAGTTCTCTAGGGATATATTTCTCGTCATGCTTAGCAAGGACTTCTTTTGCTTCAAAATGACCGTTAGAAGTTAAGGATCCTTGGGCTACTATTCCTTGTCCTTCTCTAAATAACATTGGTAAACTACCATGGAAATGAACTACTATCTCATCTGTTCCATCGGTTAGAGTAAAAATATTATTAGTACCTTCGATAATTATTGAATTAGGTTTTACAATACCCCCAACCCTAGTTTTTGCGTTTGGGGCTTTTAGCTTTAGGTCAGAAGGAGTATAAAAGAAAATTATATTCTCTCTAAGCGCGCTTAATATTAATATTATACCTGAAATAATAATTATTGCTAAGAATAAAACCTTATAAAGACGTGCTTTGGTTTTCCTGTTCATAGAAAATAGTCATTAATTAAAAGCTTTATCTATTGATTCTGAGCTTCTTTTAACTCGCCTAAACTTGAAAAAGTTATACAAGCTTATAGCGCCAATCAATGCTAAAATTAGGAAAGTAAAAAAATATGAGGAAATAATATAACTACTAAGCATTTTTTAAAACTGAAATTTAGATTATTAATTAATTTAAGATAGTTTTGTGTATAAAATAGCAATTATACTAGCGAACCTAATTACATGCAATAAGTATAGATTGAAATGCACCAAGATAGCAATAGTCTTATGGCAATTGATTGGAATAAATCATTTGCCAAATATTTTAAGAAGCCAAAATTTCAATTCTTTTCAAGAGATAAAACTAAGCAAATTTTGCAGAATTTAAAGGATCATCATAATGCTCTTTTAGCTAAAGCCCATGCTGAAAAACCTTTAATACCACAAGTAATCCATCAAATAGCGATTGATGCGGATAGTATCCCAAGGCATCATTTATATTACTCCGAGATGTTACGCGCTATGCATCCAGGCTGGAAGTATAAATGCTGGACTTTAGAACAAGCGCTGAAGTTATGCACGCCAGAACAAAAAGAAACCCTTAAAGGGCTTGATAATAATATACAAATAGACTTCTTAAAGTACGTTATTTTACGAGAATATGGCGGGGTTTACATTGATTACGGAATAAAGTGCTTTAAACCATTAGATATTTTGAATTACTATGCTGGTTTGTTTATAGGTTTGTTACCTCCGAGTAAGTGTAAAAACCTTGAAATATCAAGCTTTATTATTGGCGCATCAGCTAATCACCCTATAATCAATGAAGTTATAGAGAAAATTGATTTTAACCTAGATAACAAGGATCTTACCTCTGTTCTTTCATGTATTATAAGCTTAAAATTACAAGAAAATACTCTTGATGATGCGTTAATATTACCTCCAGTATTTTTCGGTACAATCAGAGAAGCCTCAAACCTAAAAGAGACTAACTATGAAAGACCTTCTCTTCTAGGTAAGAACGAGCTAATGCAGCCTTTTAGTAGGGTTGATAAAAATAGTTTTGCCTGCCTAATAGGACATGAAAAGTATTCTTTTATTAAAGCTTTTAATTTTACTCTACAATGCGGTGTCGGGCATGTTAAAGAATCTCTTTACTATTCTGCTCACAAGGATGATTCAGTAATTTTTGACAATTTTAAGAAAGCTTATAATAAGCATCATCCTTCAAAAGTACCGTTCTCTGATGAAGCGAAAATACCGCATCAGCTACATTTAATCGACGCTGATCAAGAAACTTACACAAAGTTTGAAAATATATATAAAGGCTGGAGGATAAATAACTGGTCTTTGTCTGATCTAAGATTGCGTCTTAAAAACCGTGGTCTTAGTGTTATTGAAGATCCCTTTATCGAGAAATTTATCGTATCTCTTTTAATTATATTTGAAAGTGGAGGGGTGTTTATCGATAATGATTATATTCCGATTAAAGATATTACAGATTTTACTTATCAGTACGATTTTTTCGCTGGACTCCTGCCACCTGGTAAGAAAAGGTTAGGAGTAGGGTATGAGATAATAGGTGCTATCCCTAGAAGCCCAGTGATTGAGCAAACTTTAGACTACTTATTCGATAATTTCGATTACCTTAACTTCATTGATTGTAATAATGTCTTTGCTTATATGATTAGTAAAGCAGGTGTATACCATAAAAATATAGTATTCCCGCCAACATTTCTGTACCCGATCGCAAAACAAAGGTTGAATAAGAGTTTCCTATCAAAGTTAATTAGTAAGGTCTATGGTCCTGAATATATTGTTGATTTTACAAAACCTACCCCAGAATCGCATTTTATCCATAAAAATTATATTAGTGAGATATAATGGTTAAAACTCAAAAAGCATATATTATTGACTCTTCTGGCGCAGTAGATAAGTTAAAGCTTATCGATATAGCAATACCTAAATTAGGCCCACAAGAAGTTTTAATTAAACATAGTTTTATAGGCTTTAATTTCATCGACATTGAATATAGAAAAGGTTTAATTAAAGGGCTGCCTGAAAAGTTTATTCCCGGCATTGAAGCGGTTGGGACAGTAGTCGAGGTTGGAAGCCAGGTTAAAGAGTTTAGAAAAGGTGCAAGAGTTGCTTACGGTACAGCAAGGGGCGGTGCCTATGCTGAGTATAATGTTGTAAAGCAAGAGCATGTAATTCCAATACCTAATAGCATAACTGATCAAGCAGCTGCTGCTTTCCTTACTAAAGGTATGACCGCTCATTTACTACTCAGAAGGATCTTTTTCCTTCGTTCAGAAAATAAGATTTTGATACATGCGGCAGCAAGCGGAGTAGGGCATTTACTATTGTTACTTGCAAAACATTATGACGCGGAAGTTATAGCCACAGTAGGATCAAGTGAAAAGGCTGAATTTATAAGAAAGTTAGGAGCAAGTCTTATTATTAATTATAATCAAATCCCAGAATTTTCACAGCAGGTATTAAGCTTAACTAAGAATAATGGAGTAAATGCTGTATTCGATTCTATCGGCGCGAGCACTTTTGATGAATCATTGAAATCTTTAGCTCCCTATGGTCTAATGGTATGCTTTGGACGGGCTAGCGGTCCTGCTCCAAGGCTCGATATAAATAAATTATCCTCAAAATCTTTATTTGTAACTTCACCAAAATTAGCCCATTATAAAAATAATAGGTTAGAGCTTATCTTATCAGCAATGGAAGTTTTCGGATTAATAGATAAAAAAATATGGCCAAGTGAGCCGCAAAAAATTTATGACTTTGATCAAATAGCGCAAGCTCACCTTGACCATGAGAACAGAAAAAATGTTGGCTGTTCTATAATTAAAATATAAGAGTGCAAATTATCTTATGAAAAGTAAATACTTATTTACAAGTGAATCAGTCTCTTCAGGTCATCCTGATAAGGTTTGTGACCAAATTTCTGATGCAATAGTTGACCTTTACCTTAAATATGATAAGGAAGCGCGCACAGCAATTGAGGTTATGGCTGCAAAAGATAAAGTCATGGTTGCTGGTGAGATTAGAAGTAATTTTCAAATAAGCAACGAACAGATAGAGCTTGTAGTTAGGCAAAAAATAAAAGAAATAGGCTATATAAAGGGTCCTTTCAACGCTGATAAAGTAGAAATCGAAATAAGGTTAAATAGACAATCCCCTGACATTGCAATAGGTGTTGATGAAAGGGATGGCAAAGAAGAAGGAGCGGGCGACCAAGGTTTAATGTTCGGCTACGCAACTACTGAGACAGAAGCTTTAATGCCAGCCCCTATTTATTATGCTCATAAAATACTTAAAGAAATATTTTCAGATATCAAAGACGGTAAGCTAAAAGGGCTTGGTCCTGATGCTAAAAGTCAGGTCACCCTGGTTTATGAAAATGGTATACCAGTTAAAGCTCATTACATACTAGTGTCAATACAACATCATCCCGAATTATCTATAGCGCAGGTTCGAGATCTAATAAGGCCTTATGTTATCGCTGCTTTACCTAATATAGATTGGATGTGTGAAGAAGAGTGTTTTCTAGTCAATCCTACAGGTAGGTTTATTATCGGTGGCCCTGAAGGTGATACTGGCCTTACTGGGCGCAAAATTATAGTTGATAGCTATGGCGGTGCAGCGCCACATGGTGGCGGAGCATTTTCTGGAAAAGATCCAACAAAAGTAGACCGCTCTGCTGCTTATATGGCACGTTATCTTGCAAAAAATATTGTAGCAAGCCGCCTTGCAACTAAATGTACCATACAAGTTGCTTACGCTATAGGTATCGCAGAACCAATGTCTTTTTACGTTAATACGCATGGTACAGGACAAGTTAATGATGAGGTTTTAGCAAATATAATACCTGAAATAATTTGCCTTAAGCCTAAATCTATACGAATTCACTTACAACTCAATAAACCTATTTACTTAAAAACTTCCGTCTACGGACATTTTGGTAGAATTCCAGATGACGAAGGCTGCTTTAGCTGGGAAAAACTTGATTTAATAGATAAGATAAAAGGAGCTTTATAAGCTACTTTAATCCTTTAGCAGCTGATTTTTAATTAATCCAAATAATTATCAAATAAATCTTTAAGTAAATTTCCGTATAAGTTAATTTGACTGATTTCTGGCATATCTGGTATAGCAGAGCTATTATCTCGTTTTTGGAACAGCATGTCATCAATATTACGTTTTAATTCAATGTTTTGCTGTACATCATTTGCATGAGCTAGTTTCCATTTTTCAGCCACTAGAGCCCCAAATTCTGAGTGAATGGTTGTTACATCTTGCCTGTTGCTAAAACCCACTCCATCAATGGTAATTTTATAACCTTCTTTATCTAATCCACTATTGCTAAGAGCTTTATTTACTTCTACTTGTGTTACAAGAGCCTGACGCTCTATATATGGATTATTAGTTTGCAACAATATTTTGAACTCTTTTCTCGCGCCATATTTGCCAAGCTTTATGTCAGTTATAAAGTTTTCAGCAGCATCCCTAGCGGTTGTTGCTGTATCAGGTCTTTTTTGATTTTCGGATAAAGTATCTACTATATGAATGTTATGTTCATTACCAAGAAAATTCTGAAGCAAATCTTTAGTCATTAAAGTTTCAGTTAGCTTAAGCTTTGCTTCAGCAACATAATTCGCATAAGTTCTACCTGCGAAACGTCCTTTTATAGCTTCTTCAACAGAGTTATATTTAATGAATGGTTGGGTAGGTTGTAGAGGAATTTGATTCTCTTGCGCAAGCCGGCTCATATATTGCATGCCTTCCTCGTCACGTTCAGGATCACTAGAGGTTGCCAAATGAATATTAGAGTTGTCTATGTTGGAATCATTTTTATATAAATCTAATAATTGTTCGTATGATTTAGGGTTAATACCATCTATTTCAGCCCATAATTCCCTTTCCCCCGCAAGTACAGAAGTGGTACCATTAACAGAATTATTTCCTAGAGACAATATATATTTATAATCGATAATACGTGCAAGTACTCCTATTCTAGAGGCACCAGCAATCCATGCGGCATCATATTCTTTAAAGTTAGGATAGATACGGTCGACTAAACCTAGATTCTTAGCGGCTTTAAAGTAATCTACTTTATACTCATTCATCCAATCAAATGTTTTAAGTTCTGATCTTTCTTCGCCAAGCTTACGATTAAAAGCATGCTGTGCAAGATATAAAGTTAAATCTTTTACATCTTGCTGATCAAGGGTAGCGTTGTTGAATAAGTTTTTTCGTAAATATTTAGCGTTAAATTCAGTAGGTCCTGCGTTAACTCTAGCTTTTATCAACACTGGATAAATAGATTTAAAGACTGCTTCAGGGTCTTTAAGTTTACCTATTCTATTAATGTCCTGCCAAAGATTTTTAGGATCTAAATAACCTGAAATTTGTAGAATTTTAAGTAAAGCTTCCTGCTCTGCTTCTCTGCTTATTGTCTGCTGACTATTAGTATATCCATTAAAGCCAAGCTCACTTGCTGCTTTCTCAAATGCAGAAGGTGTGGTGGATAGCTTATAAGCATCAACGATTTTATAACTTAACATTCCTACAATAGGTAAGGCAAGTGATATTGGTAGAAGGTTTTTAAAATTGCTTCTAGGCATACTTCTTTACTATTGGAGTTACCTTAATCTTATAATATTCATTGTAAACTTATAATTCAATATAAATAATACATGTTTACATTTATTAGGGATGCATTCATATATTTTTAAGGTAAGATTTATTATTTATGGTGGATATGAGTCGAGTATAAGGAGAGAGTAGCACTAAAATAAGGCAGAAAAAAGGTAAGAAGTATTACTTCTTACCTTTTTTGTCATCAGAAACTAACTTTACTAAATCTCTTGATTCAATGATTTTATCGATAAGACCAAATTCTTTAGCAGCCTCTGGATCCATAAAATTATCTCTTTCCATGCTTTTTTCTATGGTAGCGAGCTTCTGGCCTGTATGTTTTACGTATAAACCATTTAACATAGCTTTAATTTTAAGAGTTTCTTTCGCATGTATTTCAATATCTGTTGCTTGACCCCTATAACCACCTGAAGGTTGGTGAATCATAATTCTACTATGAGGAAGTGAAAATCTCATTCCAGGTTCACCTGCTGTAAGCAATAAAGAACCCATTGAACAAGCTTGCCCCATACAAAGTGTTGCAACTTTTGGCTTGATATATTGCATTGTATCGTAAATTGCAAGCCCAGCTGTTACGACCCCACCAGGAGAATTAATATACATATATATCTCTTTATCTGGGCTTTCTGCTTCAAGGAATAATAATTGTGCAACAATAAGATTTGCCATATGGTCTTCAACTTGGCCACAAACAAAGATGATGCGCTCTTTAAGTAAGCGTGAGTAAATATCATAAGCTCGTTCGCCTCTATTGGTTTGTTCAACAACCATTGGCACAAGTGTATTATAAATATGATCTTCCATGAAATGACCTCGTAAATATAAAAATATAAAGGGACTTGTATATGATACTAGTCTAAGGTGATTTATTTCCTTAGACTAGTAATATTCAGAATTAAAGCAAGAAGAAAGGAGTTTTAAGTGTTTTTATACAACTTCTTTGCTATTTTCTTCATCGATTATTTTATCTAAAGCAGATAATTTATATTCTTTTACTTTAAGCTCAACTTCGTTTTCAAATATTTGTGTTACCGCTTTATCTTCAAGAATAGGGCCTGTTAAAGACTCAAGTGCTTTTGGATTTTTTTGATAATAATCAAAAACTACCTTAGGGTTACCAGGGAAAGCACGAGCTTGCTGGTATATAGCATTGGTAAGATCTTCATTAGTGATTTTAATGTCTTTATGTTTCGCGAATTCCGCAAGCATTAAACCAATTTTCACCCTGCGAGTTGCAACTTTTTTATAATAATTTTCTAATTGCTTTTCGTCTTTCTTTTTTACAGTTTCATCGAATTCTTTAATTTCTTGTAGTTGATTCCATAAAATTTTAAATTCTCTCTCTACTAAGGATCCTGGTGCTGGGAAAGTAAGTTTATCTTCAAGCTCATCGAAAAGCTTTACTTTCATGATAGTACGAATTGATTCTTCGTATTCTTTTTTAACTTCCTCTTCTAGTCTTGAGCGTAGTTTATCAATACTTTCAACGTTTAGTTTCTTTAAAAAATCTTCGTTTACTTCTGGAATTTCAGCTTGTCTAACTTCTTTAACTATTACAACGAATTCTGCATCTTTGCCAGCAAACTCTTTAGAACCATAATTTTCTGGGAATTTTACCTTAACAGTTTTTTCGTCGCCTTCTTTAGAACCGATTAACTGATCCTCAAAGCCTTCTATGAAAGATCCACTGCCAAGCTCAAGAGCATAATCTTCTGCTTTGCCACCCTGGAAAGCTACGCCATCGATGAAGCCTTCAAAACTAATAAGTAATTGATCGCCTTTTTTAGCTTTAGTTTTACTAGAAGCTTTTTTAAATTCTTTAAATCTTTCTGTCAGTTTTACTAACTGCTCATCGATATCCTTCTCAGTTACAGCTGGGGTTAGCTTTTCTATTTTAATTTTTTTAAAATCTGGAAGGGTCACCTCAGGTATGAGTTCAAATTGTAATGTAAACTCTAAATCCTCACCCACCTCTTGTTTAACATCTTCTAACTTTGGCGAAGTAGCAAGTTCTAATTTATTTTCTTTAACAATCTGAGAAATAGTTTCGTTTATTTGCTTTTCAATTACTTCTAAATGTAAAGCTTGACCGTGTTTTTGCTTAATCAGGTCAATAGGTACCTTTCCTGGTCTAAAGCCAGGCATTTTATATGTCTTAGCTATATCATTTAAGCTAGCACTAATTTTATTTTTTATCTCTTGAGCGTTCACTACGACTCTATAATGTCTATCTAAACCTTCGTTTTTAATGATATTGACCTGCATTTGGTAATCCCAATAAATTTAATTTTTGAAAAAAAGATGGTGCGGATGAAGGGACTTGAACCCCCAAGCCTTGCGGCGCTAGATTCTAAGTCTAGTACGTCTACCAGTTCCGTCACATCCGCATAACTTAAAAAACTGTGAAGAATGAGATTTATAGAATAGCTCATTTTAAACTATTTACTTAAGCTTCTTCAAAAAAGTTTAAGTAAAATTTTTGAACTTTTCTATTGCCATATAATACACATTATAAAGCATTTGTAAATCACTAATTTTACAACATTCATCAATTTTATGTGCCGTTGAATTGAGTAACCCAAATTCTAAGAAATCAGTATAATCTTTTATAAATCTTGCATCAGAGGTGCCGCCTGTTGTGCTAAATACCGGATTGACGCCGGTAACGCTCCTTACTATGTCTGCAAATTCTTTTTTAAAGCTTGTAATGTTACCAAGGAAAGGGTTTGCAGAGTTCTTATATTCTAACTGGTAATCTTTTGTCACAAGGTCGATTATTCCTTTAACTATCTCTACTAATGAATGTTCATTATGCTCTGTACTATACCTTATATTAAAGAGAGCTGAACTAGATGATGGAATAATATTCCTGGTAGGATTGCCAGTATCAATTGAAGTGATTTGTAGGCAAGTTGGGTCAAAAAAATCATTACCATGATCAAATTTATACGCTATCAGCTTACTTAAAGCTTCAATTAATAATGGATTAGGGTTTAAGGCTTTCTGCGGGTAAGCGACGTGCCCCTGCTTGCCTAGTATCTTTAGGCTAAAATTAATACTACCTCGGCGACCAATCTTTATAATATCTCCCATAACTTCATCGCAGGTAGGCTCTCCTACTATTGCAAAATCTATTTTATGGCCATTTTCATATATCTTTCTTAGTAATTCTTTAGTGCCGTAAATACCTGGCCCTTCCTCATCTGAAGTAAGAAGGAAGCTAATTTTAAACTCGCCCTGAGGGTTTTTATTTGAGTAATTTAAGCTGGCTGCAAGGGCTGCTGCTATAGCCCCTTTCATATCAACTGCTCCTCTGCCAAAAATAGTCCCTTCTACCTCAATAGGGTTGAACGGCAGGGAAGACCATTCATTTAAATCGCCAGTCGGCACGACATCAACATGCCCAGCAAAGCATAAATTTGGTCCAGTGCCTTTTTCTGCATAAAGATTGGTAACTCTTGCATCTTCGGGGCCAAACTCATATTTAAATGTCGCAAAACCATTTTCCTCTAATAGATCTTTAATAAAATCTATAGAACCAGCTTGATCTGGTGTTATCGAATGGTAGCTAATAAGTTTCTTTGCTAAATCAACAACAGAGTAAGTCACTGTTTAAACACCTCTTAAGATTTCGTTTATAGCGGTTTTAGATAAAGTTGAACTATCTACTTTTTTTACAATAACTGCGCAGTAAAGGGAAGGGGCCCCAGGCTTTGTAGCTGGCATAGTGCCTGGAACAACGACTGAACGTGCTGGTACGCGGCCATAAAATATTTCACCTGTCTCTCTATCAACTATTTTAGTTGAAGCGCCTAAATACACTCCCATAGAGATTACCGCCCCTTCTTCAACGATAACTCCTTCAGCAACTTCACTTCTAGCGCCAATAAAACAATTATTCTCAATAATAACCGGTTTTGCTTGTACAGGCTCTAATACCCCGCCAATGCCAACACCACCAGAGATATGACAGTTCTTGCCTATCTGAGCGCATGAGCCAACTGTTGACCAAGTATCAATCATTGTATTGTCATCTATATAAGCGCCAATATTAACAAAGCATGGCATTAAAACAACTTTTTTGCCAATATAAGCTCCTTTTCGAACAAATGAGCCTGGCGCACACCTAATTTGTGCATTATTAAAATTCTCTTCTTCCAGGTCTGAACCAAATTTAGGAGGTATCTTATCAAACCAATCAATTGCTCCCCCAGAAATAATTTGATTATCGAATAAAGCAAAATTAAGTAAAATAGCTTTTTTCACCCATTCATGCGTCTCCCAATTACCATTTACTTTTTCGCAAACCCTGATATTACCTTTATCTAGCTCATCAATGATAATTTTTATAGTCTTTTTCGCTGATCTAAATTCTTCTGAACCTTTCATATAAACATCGCGCTTTTGCCAGATATCTTCTATTTGTGATATAAATTTTTTCATAAAAGTCCATATAGTGTTGATAAAATAATAATTTATATTATCCTTTAATAAGAAGCTATCTTTTTATTTTATAAAAAGTTGAAAAATTAAAAAAACTATTCCATGATTCTTACTTGTTCAAATTGTAAAACTAGCTTTGTGGCGCCCGATGCCTCAATCGGCCCTAGCGGCAGAAAAGTAAAATGCTCTAAATGCCAGAATGTTTGGTTTGCAAGCCTTCCGCCTAAGCCTAAGATTGAGCTATCAAATATCTTGCCTGATGGGAAAGCCCTACAAGGAAGCTTTAATTTGCCCATAGTTGCAGAGGTAAAAATCAGCTGGTATTTATACGTTATGCCGATTATATTGAGCATTATGATAATTATAACCTATAGCCTATTATTCCCTGATAGAGTAGTAGCTTCAAACCTGATTGAGCCTAAACTTCTCTGCCAAAAATTTGCAGTATGCGATACTTCTGGCATAAAGCTAAAAGATGTAAAGTTCGAGGCCGTAGATAATAGCGATACTAAGAAAGCAGTCTTGAGTTACAAAATTGCTAATAACACCAATGATGTCAAAAACATACCTATTATCAGGGTTAAACTCCTTGATAAAGATAAAAATGTTATCAAGTCGCATGTTGCTTCAAATCCAGGAGTAATTCTAAAACCATACCACCAACATTTAGTGGAAACTAGGTTTGAAGACTTGCCAGGTAATATTGAAAACATAGAGCTAAGCATTGGTAATAGTTTAGAGCTTGTACTAAGGTAACCTGAACTAAGGTCAAGGTAATCTTGTTTTACTCGAAAGGATGGGGCTATAATCGCTCATATTTGTTAGCTATATGCTCCATAAATACGCTATTTGTAAATAAATATAGGCGCAAATTTTCCCCGAATAAAGCGTCATTACCCAGTTTTTTCAAGTACGAAGGGTATGCTGGATTCGCTCCTAGAGGAGGCTCTAAATTATTGAGAAGCATCAGTTGCTTTATCCACGGCCTCTTGTTCTTCATATTCTGCAAGTAATTTAGCGATATGTCTTTGAGCTATTAAGAGGTCAGCTTTGCTATATTTTTTCTTTTTCTCTTTCTTTTCT
>JAQSWU010000019.1 GCA_029266475.1 Rickettsiaceae bacterium
TAAATTAATTCCTTACTAGAGAATTTACACCTCATACAAATCTATCGCAACCCCATTTGCAATAAAAAACCCTTTCTACTCCTTAACTTGACGCGTATGCTTCCTGATGTGTGTAATATAATTAAGTTTTTATCACCTTTTGCAAGTATTTCACTAAAATATGGTAGTAAGACTTCGTCATGCGCGTTTAAATGAAAGAGAGTACTACCGCCAGGTAATATCAAAAAATCTAATTCATCATAAATAGTTTTGGTTGTATAACCCTGTAGATATTTACGTATTGACTGCGTTGCAAGCCAGCTAGTTCTGTAGCCTAATTTTTTAAATATCGAGATAAAGGTAGTTTCCTCAAGAGCAGCAGCAGGATTTTCGGCTGTCACTCGTGTTAGCATGCAGGGGACAGATAGGTAGGTCATGCAAGAGCACGACGTTCCTTCAAAGGAGAACAAATTATCAAAGTTTTTAAGGCGGGGATTAGTCTCCCTCTCATAGCCATTAAGGCTAAAATGATCAACTCTTGCAGATTCCCCAATTACAACAACCACATTTAAGTCTTCGCTGGCCTTAGAAGTGTAGTCCAGTTCTGAAATATCTAATCTATTAGAATTTTTTTTTTATTTTATCTTCAAGGTAAAGGTATGAAGCATTTAAATATTTATAAGGGAAATAAGCCGTAAATATCCTATATTGTGGCGCTACTATATTATAAAGAGAAATAATAAAGCATCCTACTATCAAGATTTTACTAAAATAGTTTTTAGTCTCTTGATATTTATAATGTAGAATAGTATAGATACCGATAAATAGAGAAAAGACTGACCAGAGAATCACTTGTAAACTTAGCATCTCGTAAATTTCACCAACATCATTCTCGAATGCAGCGCGGATATTTTCTCTTGTAATTGATAAGTTGAAATTATATACATAATAGCTGGCAAAAGCGCCTGATAAAAAAAGAATAAATGTCCCTGTATAAAGTACAGACTTTCGAATACAAAGCCCAAAAAATAGGACAAATACAACAGCGTAAATAATTAAAAAGTCTTTTGTAAGCTCAATCATTGCTTTAGAAAAGGTAGCTTTATAAAGACTATATTTATTTAAAATAACTGGAGTATTGAATAAAAGGCAGAATATTAAGGCAAGTAGGGCTGCAAGCTCAACTAAGTTGCTATCTATTTGTTTTTTTATAAATTTTAGCATAGTTTTTATATACTTAATAAATGAAATGGTAATATCATGATAATAGCTAATCTGCAAGATTTTTCTAAAAAAGTAAACCGGCCCTGTAGATTGCTAGCTATTGACTATGGTAAAAAGAAATTAGGTATCGCAGTATCTAATCCAGAGCAAACTATGGCTCTGCCAATTAGGCAATTGATAGAAGAAAGGCTTGAGGTTAGGTTAAAGGAACTTGCAGCTATCATAAAAGAGTTCGATGTAAAAGGCCTGGTTATAGGGCTTCCTTTGAATATGGATGGTTCAAGCAGCGAACAATCAGAGATAGTTGAAAAATTCGCTCTTAACCTTGCAGAGAATTTACATTTGCCAATTTTCTTACAGGATGAAAGACTTACTAGCAAGGCAGCAAGCAATGCTCTTAAGACCGCAGGTTTCAATAGAAAAGAGCGTGATTCAATGGATGATCAAATCGCTGCCAGCATGATACTTGAGACTACTCTTACAAGGCTATCTAGGCTTTATGGCTAGTAATTATGCCTTGAGCTTGACTTGTATCATACCCCCAAAAGCAGCCAAAATTAATGTAAAGCAACTACAATATGCGCAGTAAAACAACTGTTAATTCAAGAAGCGGTGATTATATAACCGTTGTTTATTTACAAAGGTAGAATAAACTTATAAACTAAGTGTCACAGTAAACATGCATTGTGGAGTAATGTTATGCATATTTTAATTACGGGCGGTACAGGCTTTATCGGGTCAAAATTAAGCAATTATTTGCTAAACAAAGGTCATATTATAACTATATTATCGCGTAATTTAGCTAAGAGAGATTTGATAGATAAATCTATAAATATAATAACTAATTTAAGTGCTATTACACACGATGTTGATGTGATTATCAATCTGGCAGGCCAACCTTTAAATAGCAAGCGTTGGAATGATAAGGTAAAACAAGATATCTATAATAGCCGTATAAATATTACTCAAAGTCTAATAAACTTCATCAAAGATACACCTAATAAGCCTAAATTACTTATAAGCGGTTCAGCAATAGGCTATTACGGCAGCAGTAATGACAAAGTATTTGTTGAAAGTTCTGAGCCCGTGGAGCTTGGCTTTAACCATCAATTATGTAAGGATTGGGAGCATACAGCCATGCAGGCACAGGAATATGGGGTAAAGGTCTGTTTACTTAGAATAGGACTGGTTCTTGGTAAAGGCGGAGGGCTAATCAAGGAAATGCTTCTACCCTTTAAGCTCGGGCTCGGGGCGCAAATTGGCGATGGAGGTCAATGGATGTCTTGGATTCATATTGAGGATATGATTAGCGCAATCGATTTTATAATTAATAACAGTAATTCAGAAGGGGTATTTAATTTTACTTCTCCAGAAAATGTTACTAATAGAGAGTTTACAAAGAAATTTGCAGCTGCGCTGAAACGCCCTAGTTTCTTGAAATTACCAAGATTCATAGTTAATATTATATTTGGCGAGGTAGGGGAAGAGTTATTACTGAAAGGACAGCGTGTTGTGCCACAAAAACTTATTGAAGCAGGTTATCAGTTTAAGTTTGCTAAGCTGGAATCCGCTTTAAAGGATATAGTGAATTAGCTTATATACCTTATAGTTTAAGAGCCAATAAGGCTTAGCTTTGGGAGGTTACGCTTCTGAAAAAGCGAAACAATATTCAGCTGCTTTCGCCCTAGGTTCTTCTTCCCAACTCTTCACATTCTGCGGCCAGTAAAGCTGCCTTAACTTCAACTCCGCCGGTAAAGCCACCGATAGCGCCATTTTTTCGAATCACGCGATGGCATGGAATTAAGTAAATTATATTGTTTCTGCCGAGAGCGTTGGCTACAGCCCTATAAGATTTATCATAAGTTATCTCCCTTGCAAGTTCGTGATAATTTTTTGTGTAGCCAAAAGGAATATTAAGGGTGGCTTGCCAGACTTTAATTTGAAAATCAGAGCCAATTAATAAAAGAGATTTAGGAAGCTCTTCTATAGTTTGTAAGGTTAGAATAGGATAATTATCTATCAACTCAGCTTTAAATATACTGCGTTCTGTCGCAGAAATCTCTAGGATTCCAGCAGGTATTTTAATTCTATACTGCTTTACTTTACTATCTTTTAGATGTCTTGCAAATTCTTGCGGGGTAAGAGTAATAGTGCTAAATTCTAAATTTATTAGATTATGCATGCGCCAGTGCTTTAAAATTTCTTAAGGTTGATTTTAGGCTAAATGGGTTATTTAAGATATCTATAACTGTTTGCGATAAAGGTAGCTTAATATTATGCTTATTTATTAGTAACTCAATAGCTTTACAGGCATTGATACCTTCTACTAAATATGGGTAATTAGCAATTAATTCTTCTGGTATATTAGATGATATTAACTCTAAGCCGAAATTATAATTTCTTGATTTCATAGCGTTTATGCCAAGTGATAAGTCGCCAATTGCTGAAACGTTGAAGCAGGAATCAATATTTCCTCCAAGCAGTAAAGATAAGTCTCTTATTTCCTTTAATCCTTGGGTTAGTAGAAAAGCTTTAGCATTATGGCCATATTTAAGTGCATCGAAGATACCAGCCATTACCGCTACAATATTTTTAATTGCTCCAGAAATTTGCGGGGTTACAATATCAGTAGATAATGAGGTTACTAAACTATCAGTTTCTAAGGCTTCAGCGATATTTTTTACAGTATTCAAATTGGTACAGGCGATATTGATAGAAGCAGGAAGGCTGCAAGCAATTTCGTATGCAAGGTTCGGCCCGCTTAATATCGCTGTGTCTAAGCTGGGTAAGATTTCTGCAGCTATATCAGTCATTAATTTTCCAGTAGCTTGATCAAGCCCTTTAGTAGCGATGATAATAGGATTTTTAAGCCTTGAATTATTTTCTTTAATTTTATTTAAAGTTTCTTTAAAAGCGATTGAAGGTACAGCTATAATAATTGCTTGATGTTGGTCTATGCTACTTATATCACTAGAAGCGATTAAATTGCTAGGTAATATGATATTAGGTAAGTATTTGTTATTAGTATGCTGCGTGTTTATCTCGTTTATTATATCTTTATTACGCAAATATAGGGTGCATTTTTCTTGTTTTTTTGAAAGCTGTATAGCAAGAGCCGTAGCCCAAGCACCACCACCAATTATCGCAATATTATCTATATTAGTATTCAACATAATTTATGTTTTATTTTCTCAAATAAGTTGCTTAGTCTAAAACTATAATACAATTATGAGTTACTTGTACAAACAATTTTTTATCTAATTTAGGATAAAATCAAATTTTTATAACTGAATTCGAAGTTGAAAATCTCGTTTAATAGAATTTGTTTGAAACGATAAATTTTCTACTTGAAATCATAAAATCACATAATATAGGTAGATTATAGTTTAAAATGATGTTAACCTATCGTTTTTTCTTTAGCTAGAGATTATTATAGCGTGAAAATAATTTGGTATAATATGCTTAGTATAACTAATTTAATAATGCAATATGGTGGAAGGATATTATTCCACGAAGTAAATTTAAATATTTTAAAAGGTCGGCGCTACGGCGTTGTTGGGGCAAACGGAACCGGTAAATCTACTTTTTTAAGGATTTTATCTGGAGAAGAAACTCCAAGCGACGGCGATATAAACCTCCCTAAAAATACTCAAATAGGTTTTCTTAAGCAAAACCAATTCCTATATGAAAATGTAAGGATTATAGATATCGTTTTGCAAGGCAAACAAAAACTTTGGCAGGCTCTCAAAGAGAAGGAAGCAATCCTAGTTCAAGAAGAGATCGACATGGATGCCGCCTATAAACTAAGCGAGCTTGAAGAGACAATATTGCTTTATGATGGCTATACTGCAGAATATATTGCGCAGGAAATCCTAGTAGGTCTTGGTATTAAGGAAGAATATCACTTCCAGCCATTGAGTGTGTTATCAGGTGGATATAAGCTACGGGTGCTGCTTGCGCAAACATTATTTAGTGAGCCTGATATAATGCTCCTAGATGAGCCAACTAACCACCTTGATATTGTAACGATCGCTTGGCTTGAGCAATATTTAATCAATAACTTCAAAGGTGCACTGGTGGTAATTTCTCACGATAGGTCATTTTTAAATAATCTTTCAACCCATATTCTCGATATTGATTATGGTGAAATAAGGGAATATACCGGAAATTATGATAAATTCGAAGAGCAGAAAGCTGTTGTAGCGGAACACCGCGCGCTTGAGCGTAAAAATCTTGAGAAGAAAATTGCCCAATTACAGCTTTTCGTTGATCGTTTTGGTGCAAAAGCTACTAAAGCTGCGCAAGCAAGGTCTAAAGAGAAAATGATTGAAAGAATAGAGCTGCCGGATATCGAAAAAAGCTCAAGATGTAGCCCTGGCTTTAACTTCAATCAGAAGAGTTCTTCAGGAAAAGTCATTTTACAAGTGGAAGGTATAAATAAAAGTTTTTCCGAGAAAGTAGTACTTAAGAAGATTAATTTTAAAATTGTACGCGGTGAGAAAGCTTTGTTTATCGGACCGAATGGTATCGGTAAATCTACATTACTTAAAGTGCTACTAGATAAGCTTAAAGCAGATAGCGGGTCGCATGAATGGGGGCTTTCTACTAAAGTTTCTTATTTTGCCCAGGATCATCATGAATTGCTCAATAAAAGCTGTAACGTATTTGACTGGCTTTGTGAGCAATGCCCAGACCATACAACAAGTAAGGTAAGGAGCGTTCTTGGTGCGATGTTATTTAAAAAGGATGACGTCGAAAAGGACGTACTAGCCTTAAGCGGTGGCGAGGCGGCAAGATTAATATTTGCTAAAATTATGCTTGAAGAAAGTAATGTACTCGTCCTAGACGAGCCTACAAACCACTTAGATGTTGAGGCTATTGAAGCTTTAGCTGCAGCGCTCCAGAACTATAATGGCACTCTCCTGCTGGTAAGTCACGACAGATACTTTGCAACAAAGCTTGCAAATCGCGTAATTGCTTTAACTGAAAAAGGCATGAAGGATTTTGCAGGCACATATAGTGAATATCTAAACTATTATGGTGACGATTACTTAAACAGCTCTTGGCTTAAGCAAAATAAGTTTTAGTATTTTAAAAGACATTCTATAGTGAAATTAGTTAAGTTGTGGTACTAGAAATAACGAGCGCAGCGTATGAGTAATACGTAAGCGAGGAATGACGACGTACCACAACTTAAATAAATTTACTATATATAATAAAAGGGTTAAATCAAGGAGAAGTAAATTGAATTATCGTCATATATACCATGCTGGAAACTTTGCTGATATAGTTAAGCACCTTTGTTTAATAGGTATAATAAACCAGCTAAAGCTCAAAGATAAACCATTTTGTGTGTTAGATGCTTTTGCAGGAATTGGCTTATATAATTTAAATGATGCGAGGTCGGCTGTTACTGGTGAGGCTGAAGCCGGTATAAAACAGCTATTTAAGTATAAAGGGAAACTTCCAAGCTTGGTAGAGCAGTATGTTAAACTTATTCAGCAATATAATGATGAAGAAATTGCTCTCTACCCAGGCTCGCCTGCTATCATTGCTGATTTGCTCAGGGAACATGATAGGTTAGTTGCCTCAGAGTTGCATCCGGAAGATTTTACCGAGCTGAAACAAAATTTATCCAATGAGGCTAATGTTAAACTGCACAATATAGATGCTTATTCAAGTATTAAGGCTTTTACGCCACCATTAGAAGGTAGGGGGCTGGTATTCCTTGACCCCCCTTTTGAAAAGATTGATGAGTTTGAAAAGCTTACCTCCGCAGCAAAGCTTTTGCATAAGAGATTTCTTGCAGGGATTTTACTGATTTGGTTTCCAATTAAGGATAATTCTAAAATTAAAGCTTTTTATAATGATTATCTGGCCGTAGGTTATAAGGAGTCTTTACTTATTGAGTTCAGCGTAAATAAATTAGCTGCAAGCCTTGAGGATAGGAATAAGTTATATCGCACAGGGCTTATTATTGCAAATCCTCCTTGGAAGCTGAAAGAAAATTTAGAAGCAAGCCTGAAGTTTCTTAAAGAAAAAATCTTTGGCAAAGCAAATTTTAGTATTACAGAGCTTAATAACTAAAATAAAAAAATATGTAAATCGCCTGTAAGCTTTATATTAATAGGGGCTTAGCTGTTGCAGTTATGCTAATTAGTAATTTTTTGAGATAATTGTTGACAAAAAGGGTGAATTGTTGGTATTTTTACAGCCAAATATTTTATAAAGCGATTTGTAGTCAATAACTAAATATATTAAGAACGTGAAAACATACTCAGCTAAACCATCGGAAATCGAGAAAAAATGGCTGTTGATTGATGCAGAAGGCTTAGTGCTTGGGCGTCTTGCAGCAGAAGTAGCAATGATTTTAAAAGGAAAGCATAAAGCTACATATACTCCGCATATGGATTGTGGAGATAATATTATCATCGTAAATGCCGAGAAAGTCTGCTTAACAGGTAATAAAGCGGCGCCTAAAGATGGTAAATTCTTCTACTGGCACACAGGTTTCCCAGGTGGTATTAAAGAAGTTACTGCTGGTAAATTACTTGCTGGTAAGTATCCTGAGAGAGTAATACTTAATGCAGTGCGTAGAATGATCACCCGTAATAATCTTGGTAGAAAGATAATGGGTAATTTATTTGTGTATAGTGGTGAAAATCATCCGCATCAAGCGCAAAAACCTGAACAATATGATTTTGCATCTAAAAACATTAAAAATAAAAGATAATTTCCTATGGTAGAATCTAAAGCTAAAAAGACCTTAAAACCTACGACAAGAGACTCTGTAGTAGTTGAAAGAAAATCTGATAAATCTGCGCAAAAAGCAGGAAAAGCAAAGGCAGATCAAGCTTTGTTTACTGGTAGAAGAAAAAATGCAGTAGCAAGGGTTGCAATTCGTCCGGGTACAGGTAATATGGTAATTAACCATGTTAGCCTTGAGAAATATTTCCCAAGAGAAAGCCATAGACAAAACCTTCTTAGACCATTTGCGGTAACTAAGACTTTAGGACAATATGACGTATTCTGCACTGTAAAAGGTGGAGGGCATACTGGCCAAGCTGGTGCGATTTTACTAGGTATTGCAAGAGCTTTAGATAAAGCTGATGCTGAATTCCGTCCAACTCTTAGACAAAATGGCCTGCTTACCCGTGATGCAAGAGTTGTTGAGCGTAAAAAATACGGTAAGCGTAAAGCACGTAGAAGTACACAGTTCTCTAAGAGATAATATTTTTCTTATCTATGTTACTCCGCGATTTACTCGCGGGGTACAGTTTAGATAAGAACCTAATTAAATATTAGGATTTTCACTTAAACTTAAAATTTTTTATAGCCTTAAGTTTAAGCCTTTCCTTTTCCTTTTGGCGGGGTAGCTCAGCTGGTTAGAGCAGCGGAATCATAATCCGCGTGTCGGGGGTTCAAGTCCCTCCCTCGCTACCAATAAATTAAATATAATACTTCACTATTTACCTTGCAAAACTATAATAGATTTTTCTAAAAATTGCTTACTCTAGAGAATTTGCAGAAGACTCGGAACAACGAACCGCAGCCTACTTATAGTTATAGTAAATTTATTTAGAGTGTAGTACGTCGTCATTCCTCGCTTACGTATTACTCATACGCTGCGCTCGTTATTTCTAGTACCACAACTCAACTAATTTCACTATACATGAGTATTTATGTATCGAACCTATATACAGATTATCAACTTAAGTAGAGTTTAGAAAGAGTCTAATATCAATAAGTCTAAATCCTTGCGCCAAGTAATGAATCTAGCTGGAATCATTATATTAAGCTATATAAGAAGCTTCAATCTGAGAGTTTCCAAAGCTATTTCTTCAAATCTCGAATAATTACTTAATAAAACTTTATTTTCTTTAAAGTTATAAACTTTATCGTTTTTAACCCCTTCTTGACAATTTATTCTGGTGGTATATTATATGTTAACACATAAATTTAGGTAAATAATGACAAAATTCTTACTATTTAGTTTCAATGATAAAGCTGATAGCATCTATAAGCCTTATGAGAAGTTTTTAAATAACCTTGCAACCAATGCCTCTAATGAAGAGTTTAATAGAAATAAAGAACAAGCAGTCGGTAAATATGAGGATAATAAGCAGCCAGTAAACGATTTAGGTAAAAGCGAAATAAAGCAAGAGGGACCAAGTATAGAGCTTAAAGCTCCAATTTATCTGGTTTATCACCCGAGTGTCAAGTTTGAATTTACTGGTAGTGCCACAGGTCAAATAGCGAGATTTACAGCGGACGTAAGGAAATTTAATTATATTGATCAAATTAAAAATGCATTGAAAATAGCTAAAGAGAATACTAAGGATTCTGAAAAGGTCTCAATTATGATTGAGGCTCATGGCACTGTCATAGGTGGCGAGCATTATTTATCATATAACGACCCCCGCTCTGAAGAAACTACAAAAATAAGAATACCGTGTCTTATTAGAACAAAAGATTTCTTTGCTGAGATAGCTAACGCTTTTCCTAAAGGCAACCTTGAGGTAATATTCATAAGCTGTTTCTCAGGTATGGCACAAAAGGATTTAGACATATTGCCTAAAGGTACAAAATTATACACATTTGCAGATGAAGAGGTTGTGCAGGCAACTGCTCCAATCAGATATGCCCTTGAAAACTATCCGGTAAACAAGGGGTTCGATATAGAGGAATATACTAAATTATTGTTAAATTCCAGAGATTCAAGTAAACACTATTCAGGCTCTGTGGAAGAGCAGCTTAATAGTGTTGTTCCCGAATGGGTATCGGTTGGTACATCTGGTCAAGGTAGTTTCACATATAAGTTAAATCCTTTTAAACTGGATAATTTTACTAAAGAGATTTTACCAGTAATAAGAAAGATGAAAGAAGAAATATTAAAAGATCAAGATAAGAATCCATTAAGTGCCTATAGGCTAAATGAATTTCTCAAATGGGTGCAATCATCTATGGTAGATTTAATCGATCGCCAAGATTTAATTAAACTTGGTATTAATCCAGATGCTATGGGCGCAAGTTTACATAGTGATTCATCAAATTTAACAAAAGCTGCTATGCTTCTTGATTCAAAAGTACAATTTCAGCCTCAAAGTGCAAAATATGCTGCCGATATAGGTTTAACTACCATAGCCTTGAACTCACCATATGCAGCAAGGTTGCTTCATGAGAAGAGAACAACCTTAAAGGAAAGTTTAAATAAAAATCTAAATATTTTTGATATAATTCAAGGTGATATGGTAAAAAGATATCTAGCAGGCGAGCAAAATGCCTTAAATGCAAATATCGAGGATAGTTTAGAAGAGATTGAGCAATTAGCTAGAGTTTTAGATGGGCTTGAAACTAATAGACTTGATTCAGGTGATGTAAAAGATCTCACTGTAGCATTGATGTTTACTAAGGATCATACCGGTCAACGATATTTGACTTTAGGGTTAACTAGAAAGGATCATAAAGCAGATCAAGTAGTCTCTTATAATGTTAAAATTACCGATGAAGAAATGCTAGATTTACTTGCAGGCAAATATAATGGTGAAATGTTTAAGTTTATATTTACAAAAGCCGAGCGTATAATAGAGCAAACTAGTACAAACTTTTCTATTCTATCAGAAAAACTAGCCAATGGCGAACTACCAGCCATAAGCCTCAAAGCTGAGTACATAAAATCTTTGGCTAATTTAGTTGCTCATAAAGCCGAGATTATAGATCAAATGAAAAATGACAGTAAAGCTAAATTACTCTGCAATAAATTCGACCTATGTTTGAAAAAAATACAAAAATTTAATGCACTAGCTAATAGAGAGATAGATAATGATGAAGATTTGCTTAAACAAGTATCTAAATATTTCTCTACAGAAGACCACGATGTTCCGGTTCGCTTAGCCAAATTTCCTGGAGCATTACAATACAACCCTGGAGAGGAAGAGTTTGTTGAAATCCCAACTATGGATGTAACAGAAACATTTGCAAGCGGCGTGTTACCTGAGAATAACGCTGATAACTTATAATATCACTTAAAGAGTTCACATAGTTGCTTATAGCCTAAAGTCAAAGCATAGTCTCTGGCTTTAGACTATCATCACTTAAATAATAATAGCCTTTTTTGAAAATTGCTTATAGTAGAGAATTTAAAGAAGACTCGGAACAAAGAACCGTATGAGACTTAAAGGTCATAATACCGGACAAAAAAAGGAGTATGTGGTTGCGGAGACTAATAGATTCGGTATTATTAATTGTAATCAAACAAATAAGTAATACTTTGATACTAACCAAGCTGTTATATAAGCATTTTAAGATTATGAATTCAAGGGTAAATAAATTTACTGAGATAATTAAAGCATTGTAAAATTTCTATCCTGTAGTGTAACTTATAGGTGCATGAAGATTCGAGTACCGAACCTATATACAAATTAACAACTGAAGTAGTGCTTCGAAAGAAGGACAATGTAAGAATAATCCAATCCTATATGGGGATAATTTTTCTCTTCGTGCTTTAACTAGCTTATATATAATTAATCAACAAAACTTATTGCTCTGTTAAAAAAATAGGGGGGGGTCAAAAATTACTACTCAGGGTTGAAGTTTTGTAAAATATGTTAATATATTAACCATATACATATTAACAGCATAAGTAGAGTTCCAAAGGAATCTAATGATTCAAAGCATGTAAAAAGCTTTGAGCCTGATTTAAGACTAGACTCTGGTGAATTCAGGCTATTTATAAAATAAATAAGCATAATGTATACTATTCTTGTTGGCAAAAGGAATAATAATTCTTATTACAAATAAATATGGCTTATAATTTGGAGGTAGAGCATGTACAGCCACAGGAATTATTCATGAATGTCTATTTATAAGGGAAAATCAGGATGCTATCTTCTAAATGAGTCGATTTTTTATAACTAGCTGGTTAGTGTCTTTAAAATTAAAGATTCCAAAATTTGAGTAAAATGTAAATCAAAAGACACCTGATGCTCCTAACTTGATCCAAGATATATGAATAATCATATTAATTCTAAGCTGCAGAAGAAAAACCTAAAAAAGATCCATTTTATGATGAAATTTGAGGGCAGAATGTAATCACAAAAAGATATATAGTGAATTTAGTTGAGTTGTGGTACTAGAAATAACGAGCGCAGCGTATGAGTAATACGTAAGCGAGGAAGGACGACGTACCACACTTTAAATAAATTTACTATACTTACACAGTTAATGGAACAGCTCCTTGGTCTCCTATTCAATTATTTAAATAATTTAAGTATAAAACTTAGTTGTTTAACCTTGAGATTATAGGGTGCTTATTCATCCTTATAATGAGAGTACCTTATAACCTGTGCTGGGTTCATGAACATCCTGCCGCCATTTTGATCTCTTAAGCATTGGTGGAAATTTATATGCTCACAGTCTCTGTTTATGGAATCGTAACGGCAACCCTTAATAAATTGACGTTTATAAATTGCAAGTCCACCAAAACATGATTCTACTGGAATTAATCCTAAATTTATATCGTAGACCTTTTGTCCTTTAGGTACAATTTCTTTCCAATATTTTTCGCTGTTATCTGCTGGAGTGTATGGAAATTCTTTATTTCTAAAAGCAAACATATCGAACATTTGTCCTTTGGAATTAAATATACCATTAGAACAGACAGCATCCCATTCATTAACTTTGCTAAAACTATGCTCAAGCCCTCTAATATCAATGCCATATGACATATCCATATCAACAACTATTACAATATCGAAATCATCATACTCCTGACGTGAATTAATGAGGTCTAAGTAATGATTTCTAGCGTCAGCAAGAAATTTAATGCTAGGTCGCTTCTTGTTCCTAAAATCCTCTGACTCAATACTAACCTTTAGATTATTAGCATGCCAACGCCGTAAAATAAATTTCGTGCCATCTACTGAATCATTTTCGAAGATAACAACTCTATAATCAGCAAAAGCTTTCCCTATAAGTTCAATATGTTTTATCATAATTCCAAGGTCATCAGCGTTATCTCGCGTAATCGCGCATATAATTGCTTTATGTCGGGATAATTCTTTTTGGCCTAGAAGTAGAGTTTCTTCAGCAAGATTGTCAAGTATGCTTAACTTTTCAACAGGGGTTATTTCAGGTTCTAAAATATATTGATAGCTTCGCTCAAGCTTACTTATTCGAGCTACTAAATTGATATTTACTTGATAGAATGTAAAAATTATAAAGATGGAAGCGAATAGAAGAAAAAACAAAACCGAAAGAATGAAGCCTTTGAATGATAGTTCTAATCGCATGAATAGTTCAATAGAATTGTATATAATGTACAGAATATAAAAAAATACAGTAACATTACTTACTGTATTTTTTAGCCTCTTCTTGGGATAGTAACTTAAATGATATGATTTTATCTGGGTTTTCTACTGTCCCATTATTCTGAGGACTACCCTTCTTAATTTTATCAACAAACTCCATACCTGATATTACTTCGCCGAAAACCGTATAGTTACCATCTAAATGAGGAGCATCATTGAAACAAATAAAGAACTGACTATCAGCCGAGTTTGGATCCATTGCACGCGCCATAGAGACTGTACCTTTAACGTGCTTTTCTATATTGAATTCCGCTGGCAATTTTTGACCAGATCCACCCATTCCTGTTCCTGTCGGATCACCAGTTTGAGCCATAAAGCCATCTATAACGCGGTGAAATACTACACCATTATAGAAACCTTGCTTTGTCAATTCTTTTATTCTAGCCACATGCTTTGGTGCGCGATTAGGCTTTAGCTTAATTATAACTGGACCATGTGTTATTTCCATTTGAATGAAATCACTTTCATTTGTAGGAGCTGAAATTTCTGCGTTTGATGAATTTACCAAAATAATGCTCATAATAAATGTAATCAATTTTAAGCTAAAGCGCATCTTATATAAACCCTTATGCTTATGAATATTCAAGCTAAGCTTTTAATTTTAAGTGAAAGCCTACTAATTTTTCTTGAAGCTGTATTAAGCTTCAAAACATTATTCTTGACACCTTTCATAATTTCCGACTGAGCCTTAACTAATGCTTCAGAAGCTTCAGTTTTAGCCCCAGAATTTATAGCAGATTCAACTTTTTTAATAAAAGTTTTAATCATGCTTTTTCTGCTTTTATTAATCAGTGTTTTTTTTACAGTCTGTCTGTACGCTTTCTTTGCAGAGGAATGATTTGCCATTGGAAACCTGCTTATTATTGTTCAACTTGTTCTTGTTTAATTACTTTTGGAGTAATACTACCTTTTGCAGATACATCTCTTTCTACGAATTCGATGTAAGCAACAGAAGCCATATCGCCAAATCTGAAACCAGCTTTAATAATCCTGGTATAACCGCCATTTCTAACTTTATACCTAGTAGCTAGAACAGAAATTAACTTCTCTGCAGCAATCTGATCTTTTATTACAGATATTAGCTTTCTACGAGCTGCTAAATCTCCTTTCTTTGCAATCGTAATCAAACGCTCTACATATGGTCTAAGCTCTTTAGCTTTAGGTAGAGTTGTTTTAATCTGCTCGTGCATGATTAAAGCTACTGCCATATTAGCAAACATTGCTTTTCTATGGCTACTTGTTACATTTAATTTACGTCCTTTTAAATTATGGCGCATATTCTTAACCTTACTTTATGGGAATTTATACTAATATGGTTCTTCATATTTCTTTGCAAGATCCTCGATATTCTCTGGTGGCCAGCTCGCTACATCCATTCCAAATCTTAAGGAGAACCTTGATAATATTTCTTTTATTTCATTTAATGACTTACGACCGAAGTTTGGCATTTTCAGCATTTCTGCTTCCGTCTTAATTACTAAATCACCGATATAAACAATATTTGCGCTTTTTAAGCAATTATACGATCTAACAGTTAACTCTAATTCGTTCACCTTCTTTAGAAGAACTGGATCGAATGGTAATTCTTCTAACTTTTCTTTTTTATCATCTTCAGTCTCATCGAACACGATAAATAGTTGCAACTGATCTTGTAAAATCCTTGCGGCTAAAGCAAGAGATATCTCAGGAGTAACAGTACCATTAGTTTCTATAGTAAGCTTTAACTTATCATAATCTGTTACTTGACCAATACGTGTATTCTCAACTTTATAAGCTACTTTTTTCACAGGGCTAAATAAAGCATCAATAGGTATAACACCAAGTGGAAGATCTTTGTCACGCGCTGAAGCAGCAGGAACATAGCCTTTACCTACTTCGCATACAAATTCCATTTCTAAAGTTGCACCTTTAGCTAAAGTACAGATTTGTTGATCTGGATTTAGTATCTCTACATCATGACCGGTCTCAATCATACCTGCAGTTACAGTACATGGACCAACAGCGTTAATTCTGAGAATCCTCTTCTCTTCTGTCTGCATGTTTACGACAATAGATTTTATATTTAATATAATATCAACTACATCCTCACGCACACCACTGATTGATGAGAATTCATGAACTACTCCAGGTATTCTAATAGAAGTTATTGCAGCACCTTGTAGAGACGAGAGCAATACTCTTCTTAAGGCATTACCTATAGTAATACCAAAACCTCTCTCTAAAGGCTCTATTGTAAACTGCGCAACTGTGCCATTATCTGCTATTATCTCAGATGCGACTTTTGAGGGCTTTATTAATGAATTCCAGTTTTTGTTTAGCGAAAGCATTATTTTTCTCCAGTTATTCTGCTAGTCGAGTTATTAGACTCTTCTTCTCTTAGGAGGTCTGCAACCATTGTGTGGAACAGGCGAAACGTCGGTAATTGAAGTAACAATAAAATCTTGATTCATTACTGCTCTAAGAGCCGCTTCACGTTGATTACCTGCCCCTTTGATCTTAATCGACAAAGTCCTCATACCATGCTCAGCTGCCACACTTGACGCCTTATCAACTGTAATTTGCGCTGCATATGGAGTGGATTTTTTCGCGCCATTATACTGCTGTCCAGCAGAAGCAGTAGAAATCACATTTCCATAAATATCAGTGAATGTTACAATTGTATTGTTAAAGGTCGCTTGAATATGAACTACACCTAAAGTTACATTTTTCTTTTTTGTAGAAGATTTTTTATTTTGTACACTCATAACAACGCTTCAATTATTTAGTTACTTTCTTTTTGCCTGCAATAGCAACCGCTTTACCTTTACGGGTCCTTGCATTTGAATGAGTATTTTGGCCTCTAACAGGTAATTTCCTCATATGACGAATACCTTGATAGCACTTAATATCCATTTTCTTCTTTATATTCAACTGTACTTCTCTACGAAGATCACCTTCAACAGTGAAGTCTTTTTCAATAATACCCCTAAGCTTAATTAGCTCTTGATCAGTTAAATCTTTTACACGCTTACTGGCGTCTACTCCTGCAGCATTACAGATCTTCACTGCTGCGGTACTACCAATACCATATATATAAGTTAAACTAATAACTAATCTTTTATTCGCTGGAATATTAACATTTGCAATTCTAGCCACTATATATCTCCAAATGTTTTAAGTTATAGTATCTGCATATTAAGAAAATCTGCTGTAAAGTCAAGCTTTTTTTACAAGCTTTAATATTTCATGGCAGAGCTCTTCTTTATCTTTATTAGAATAAAGTTCTGATAAAAGACCTTTACTTGAGTAATAAGCGATTAAGGGTTCGGTTTCTTTTCTATATTCACCAAGCCTATTAATAATAGTTTCTGCATTATCATCTTGACGTATATTAAATTCTACTTTACCGCAATTATCACATTCTCCTTCTACCAAAGGATTATCAAAATATTTATTATAAATCCTTTGACAAGTTGGGCAAGAGAATCTCCCGCTTAATCTCTTAATAATTTCTTCGTCACTTAATTTTAAATAAATGACTTTTAAATTACAATTAAAGCTATTCTTCAAAAATTCAGCTTGCCCTATGTTCCTAGGATAGCCATCTAATATAACAATTCTATTATTTAAATCTATCTCGTTCAGCCTTTTTTCGATGATTTTATTAATAAGCTCATCAGAAACTAGCTTTCCAGATTTAATTGTTGTCTCAATTTCAATGCCAATGGAAGTTTTACTTGCTAGTTCTTGTCTTAAAATTGCTCCAGTAGAAATATGAAACGCCTTCAAGGCTTCTACGAGCATGCTTGACTGAGTCCCCTTACCTGAGCCAGGAGGACCTAACAGAATTATAACCATTCGCTAAATCTTCCTTTCAGCAAGTTTCATCTTTTTTACAAGGCCTTCATACTTTAGGCTAAATAAATAAGATTGAATTTGTGTGAACACATCAATTACAACATTTACTAAAATTAAAAAGCTTGACCCACTTAATGCTAATGAAATGGAATATTTAGTCATAAGCATTTCAGGTAAAATACAGATTACCGTTAAGTATAACGATCCAAGCACAGTCAAACGTGTAAGAACATAGTCAAAGTACTCCGCTGTATGAGCCCCTGGTCTTTTCCCAGGTATGAATGCTCCATATTTTTTTAAATTATTAGCTGTTTCATCCGAATTAAATACTATCGCCGTGTAAAAGAAGCTAAAAAATACGATTAATAGGGAGTATAATAGAAGATATAACGGTTTACCATGATCCAAATAATAAGCTACTTTCTCTAATAAGGGAATATTACCCTGGGAAAGGTTGGCAATAGTCAAAGGAAATAATAACAAAGAGCTAGCGAATATAGGCGGAATAACGCCCGCAGTATTTAATTTAAGTGGCATATGAGTGGTATCTCCACCATAAATTTTGTTACCCACTTGCTTTTTAGGATATTGAACAGTTATTTTTCTTTGTGCTCTTTCGAAGAATACTATCGTTACTAACGTAAACAGAGTAAATAATATTACTATACCTACCACAGAAAATGGTATTAAACCAGTCCTTGCTAATTCAAAAATACTTGCAAAAGAACTTGGAATTGAAGAAACTATACCCGCAAATATAATTAATGAGATACCATTACCAATACCACCTGTATTTATTTGTTCGCCAAGCCACATCAATAAAATAGTGCCTACAGACAGGGTTATGACAGCTGTTAGCTTAAAGAACATAGTATCAAGAATGACGATTGGCCCCACTGGCGTCATCATTAAGTTCAGGCTAGATGCAACTCCATAAGCATGAGCTGCAGCAAGAATAACTGCAAGATATCTCGTATATTGATTTATCTTTTTCCTACCAGTCTCTCCTTCTTTTTTAAGTGCCTCAAGTGTAGGAATAGCTACTGATAATAACTGTAGAATAATTGAAGCTGTAATATAAGGCATAACACCAAGAGCAAAAACCGACATCCTGCCAAGTGAACCACCGGATAATAGGTTCAACATACCCAGAATGCCGCTCTGATTTTGCTGCGTGACTATGTTTAATGCATTCGAATCAATACCAGGGATAGGTATATAAGAACCTAATCTACATATTATTAGGACGAAAAGAGTAAATAAAATCTTTCTTACTAATTCATCATAAGAATTTTTTGAGTATTGCTTCATTTTTATTAATTTACAATAAGTTACAGCCAGATTTTTCTAATGCTTCTTTAGCCGTTTTTGAATAAGCATCTAAATCGAATGTAAGTTGAGTTGACAAGGTTTCATTTCCTAGTAGCTTGACCTTAACATTAATGTTTTTGATTACTCCTAGTTTGTGTAACAATTCATTATCCACTCTAGATCCTTTCTCAATTAATTGACTGTTCACCAAGTCTTTAATTAGGCTTAAGCTCACAGGTAAGAATTTTTCAGTCGAAATACAATAGAAACCTCTTTTTGGAAGCCTCATAATGATTGGCATTTGACCACCTTCGAATCCTTTAATAGCAACACCAGCACGAGCTTTCTGACCTTTCACGCCTCTTCCGCAAGTCTTACCCTTACCACTACCGATACCTCTACCTAGTCTCTTTTTCTTTTTTCTAGACCCGTCTAAATTATAAAGTGTATTTAAGTACATAATAACTTCCTTTAAGCTTTATATTAATTCTACTTTAACTAGGTGTTTGACTTTATTTATCATACCTTGTGTTTCAGGGGTATTTTTGAGTTCTCTTGATCTATGCATTTTGTTTAAACCTAGACCAATTAGAGTTCTCTCTTGATCAGCTGGCCTACCTATTGGACTAGCGATTTGTGTAACTTTAATAAGGTTAGCTGTTCCTTTCTTCATGGTTATTCTCCCTTATTCTGTTTAGGTCTTGAAGAAATCTCATTAGGTTTTTTACCACGTTTCTCAGCAATCATTTTTGGTGAGTTTAGGTTCTTTAAAGCATCAAATGTTGCTGCAATCATATTATAAGTATTTGAAGAACCAAGAGATTTAGCAACGATGTCTTTTATACCTAAGCATTCTAAGATCTTCCTCATTGGGCCACCAGCAATAATACCTGTACCAGGCATTGCTTTTCTGAGTAATACGTGCCCTGACCCACTTCTTCCAATTACATCGTGATGTATTGTTCTACCTTGATATAAAGGAATTTTAACTAAGCTTTTTCTAGCATCTTGTGAAGCTTTGATTTTTGCTTCAGGGACTTCTTTAGCTTTACCATGGCCGTAACCAACCATTCCGTCTTGATTACCCGCAATTAAGCATACTGAGAAAGAAAACTTTCTACCACCTTTTACAACTTTCGTAACCCTACTGACGTCAACTATATTCTCTACGATTGATTCATCAGAAAAATTTTTACCTTTCATAGTTATATCCTTAAAAATCTAGTTCTTTTCTCATAGCATCAGCGAACGTCTTAACAACACCATGATATTTATATCCGCCTTTATCGAAGACAACCTTAGAGATACCCTTCTTTGCAGCTCTTTTTGCTAAAGTTTCTGCAAGCTTTTCAGCCATATGCTTATTACAATTAGATTTATTCGTTTGTTTTAAATCTTTCTCTGTAGTTGAAGCAGCGACTAATGTATAAGAATTATTATCATCAATAATTTGAGCATGCAAGTGCATATTAGACTTAAATATTGACAGTCTTAGTCTATCTGATACTTTAGTAATGTTAGTTCTGGTTCTTTGCCTTCTTACTTCAAATCTCTTTCTTGGACTACGCATATTTCAATTCACCCTTAGCTTTTCTTGCCTTCTTTTCTTTGGACATATTGTCCTTTCATTTTAATTCCCTTACCTTTGTAAGGCTCTGGTGGTCTTTGCTTGATAATATTAGCTGCAAATTGGCCTAGCTTTTGTTTATCAACACTGCTTAAAACAATAATATTTTGCTTTGGTGTCTCAACTTTTATATTATCTGGAATCTCTATCTTTGTATTGTGACTTTTACCAAGCGTGAGATTTAAGTAAGGACCTTTAATTATTGCCCTGTAACCGACACCGTTAACCTCAAGCTCTTCAGAGAAACCTTCCTTAACGCCTTTAACCATGCCATTAATGATGCTTCGTGCAGTACCCCACATCGATCTAGCTTTTTTGCTATCATCAATTGGCTGAACAGAAATAATATTCTCTTCTTTAGTTATTGTTATTTTACCCGCGAAATCCTTCACAAGTTTCCCCTTAGGCCCCTCAACAACTACATTAAGACCATGTATTGCAACGTTAACGCCGCTAGGTATATTTATTGGTAATTTTCCGACTCTTGACATTATCCTTACCGCTTAAAATACTTTACAAATTACTTCACCGCCAACACCAAGTTGTCTTGCTCTTTTATCAGATAAAACACCTTTAGACGTTGATAATATATATATACCCATATTATTATAATAGCCTTTCAAGCTTTCAATTGATGAGTACATTCTTTTTCCAGGTTTAGACTCTCTAATAATCTTTTGTATAACTGGTTTTCCATAATTGAAATATTTAAGACTTACTTCAATATTCTTTTTATTATTCCCAAGATTTGTTACCTCATAGGATTCAACAAAACCTTCTTCCACTAATACATCTAATATATTAACTTTCATTTTTGAATAAGGTACATCAACAGATATTAGTTTGCTTTGTTGAGCATTTCTAATTCTTGTTAACATATCAGCTATAGTATCTGTCATTGACATAATGGTACTCTCTACTTTATATTACCAACTTGCTTTACGCAGACCAGGAATTTGCCCTTGACCTGCGAGCTCTCTTAACATGTTTCTTGAGAGCTTAAATTTTTTATAATAACCTCTAGGTCTTCCAGTTAACGCACATCTGTTACGTACTCTTGTCTGAGAAGAGCTTCTTGGCAGCGCTGCTAACTTCAAAACAAGATTAAATCTTTCTTCTAAAGATACTTCTTTGTTATAAATCTGCTCTTTTAGTATCTGTCTTTTATTCTTTAAGCTATTTGACAGTTTTTGTCTTTTTTCATTTTTTTTAATTGAGCTTAACTTTGCCATGTTTGTCCTTTAATTTTATTCTAGTTATAGAATGGTAGGTTAAAACCTGCAAGCAGAGCCTTAGCTTCAGCATCAGATTTTGCCGTCGTTACTATGGTAATATTCATACCTCTTACGGTATCAATCTTGTCATAGTTTATCTCTGGAAACACTATTTGCTCTTTAACCCCAAAGGAGAAATTACCTCTACCATCAAAACTCTTTGAAGAGAATCCCTTGAATTCTTTAATACGCGGCAGAGCGACAAGAACAAGTCTTTCAATAAAATCATACATTCTATCTTTTCTAAGAGTGACCTTGCAACCAATCTTCATACCTTCTCTTAGTTTAAACGAAGCGATAGATTTCTTAGCTTTAGTAACAATAGGCTTTTGACCAGAAATCAATGTAAGATCACTTAAAGCATTATTTATAACCTTAGAATCAGCAACAGCCTCTCCTACGCCCATATTGATTATGATCTTCTCAAGCTTTGGCACTTCATGGACATTTTGGTACTTAAACTCTTCATTTAGTTCGGTTTTGACTTTATTTACATATAAATCTTTAAAACGAGGTAACATAACTACTCCTTGTCAATAATTTCGCCAGATTTCTTGGCTACTCTTACCTTTTTACCATCTACTTCTTTATAAGATACTTTAGTCGCCTGACCTGTCTTTGGATCAATCAATGCAACATTAGAGATATGTATTGGCATTTCTTTTCTCACAATACCACCTTCAGATGTCTGAGTTGGTTTTGAATGAACTGAAACAATGTTTACACCTTGAACCAGTACTTTATCTTCTTTAATAAGAACTTTCAATACGTTCCCTTTTTTACCAGCATCTTTACCAGTAACAACTACCACATGGTCGTTTTTTCTTACTCTATTCATTACAGCACCTCTTCAGCTAAAGAGACAATTTTCAAAAACTTTTTTGCTCTAAGCTCCCTAGTTACAGGACCAAATACCCTTGTACCTAACGGCTCACCTTGCTTATTTAAAAGAACCACAGCGTTTGTGTCGAAAGTGATAGTACTTCCGTCAGCTCTTTTTACGCCTTTCTTTGTCCTAACTATAAGTGCTTTATGGACGTCACCTTTCTTTACCTTACCATGAGGTATTGCCTCTTTGATTGAAACGACTATTACATCGCCAACACCGGCTATCATATGATGAGAACCACCAAGTACTTTTATACACATAACTTTTTTAGCACCGGAGTTGTCAACAACATCCAATATTGATTGCATTTGTATCATAATACACCACGTATTTAACTTTTGTGAAGTTAGAAAATATATAATATTTAGAGATTTGTCAAAGGTTTATTCAGTTAAAACTTGCCATTTTTTTGTTTTTGAAATCGGACGAGTTTCGATTATTCTTACCGTATCACCTTCATTATACTTGTTCTCTGGGTTATGCACAGCATATTTCTTTGAGAGTCTAACAGTTTTTTGATATAGAGGATGCTTAAATCTTCTTTCAACTTTCACCGTTAAAGTCTTATCATTTTTATTGCTTACTACAACACCCTGTAAAATTCTACGAGGCATACTATTACTCCGCGTTTAAACTATTAATTTTTGTTTTTGCTCTAGCAATCTTCTTTCTTAATTTCAAGAACAGACTGGTATTTTTAAGCTCAGCTAGAGACTTTTGTATTCTTAATTTGAAAAGCTCTTTCTTTGCTTCAATAATCTCGTTCTGTAAATCAGAAGAATTTACTTTTTGTTTTTTACTCATAACGCCTTACTATTTTTGTTCTAACAGGTAGTTTTGCGCTAGCAAGCTCTAGAGCAATCTTTGCCACCTCTTCACTCACACCATCGATCTCGAAAAGAATTCTACCAGGAGAAACCCTCACTGCAAAGAACTCTGGTGCACCCTTGCCCTTACCCATCCTAACCTCTGCAGGCTTTTTAGATACTGGTAAGTCTGGGAAGATCTTAATCCATAGCTTGCCTTGTCTTTTCATATACCTTACAGCTGCACGCCTTGCAGCTTCTATTTGCCTTGCTGTAATTCTGGTTGCATCTAAAGTTTTCAAGCCATATTCTCCAAAGGCTAGGGTTGTACCTGCTTTCGCCTTAGGAGGAACTCTACCTTTCTGGGCTTTTCTAAATTTTTGCTTCTTAGGTGCTAGCATAATAATTCATCCAATATATGTTAAAAATCTTTTATTGCGATTTTTTTCTTACTTCAATTTGGTCACCTTTATAGACCCAAACCTTTACGCCGATAACTCCGTATGTAGTATTAGCCTCAGCTGTTGCATACTCAATATCAGCTCTCAATGTATGTAGAGGAACTCTTCCTTCTCTATACCATTCAGTACGAGCGATCTCTGCCCCCCCTAATCTTCCTGAACAACTAATCCTAATACCTTTCGCGCCTTGCTTTAAACAAGCCTGCATAGCTTTCTTCATTGCTCTTCTAAATGACCCTCTCTTTTCGAGTTGAAGGGCTACTGTCTTAGCAATAAGAGTTGCATCCATATCTGGTTTCTTAACTTCATGTACATTGATGAAGATTTCACCTTCACTTATCTTTGCAATAAGCTTCTTTAATTTCTCTATATCAGCACCGCTTTTGCCAATAATAATCCCTGGTTTGCGTACATAAATAGAAACGACTAAATTCTTATTCGAAGGTCTCTCAATAACAACTTTACTTACCTGCGCAAGTGCATATTCCTTATTAATCAGCTTTCTAATTTTAAGATCTTGTATTAAGTAATTTCCGTAATTAGCTTCGGCGTAGAATATAGAATCCCAATTTTTTAATAATGTTGGTCCAACTCTTAGGCCATTTGCATTAACTTTTTGTCCCATTCTTATTCTCCCTCAACTTCTGATACAGTAATATACAAGTTACTGAAAAATTTTTTAATTCCGGCAGCTCTACCTCGCGCTCTTGGCATCATTCTTTTCATAACTAACGCTTTGCCTACTGTTGCTTCAGAAATCACTAAACTATCTATATCAAGACCATAGTTATTCTCTGCATTCGCAATAGCGGATTGAACGCATTTTTTTACGTCTCTAGCAATTCTCTTCTTCATAAAAGTTAGCTGTACTAGAGCATCTGCAGCTTTAACATTTCTGATAGAGCTTGCTACTAAATTAAGCTTCCTTGGGCTAATCCTTACCATTTTTAAGATAGCTTTTGCTGAGTTAGTATTTTTATATTTCATATTACTTTCTCTTTACTTTTTTATCAGCACCATGTCCATAGAAAGTACGAGTTGGAGCAAATTCTCCTAATTTTCTACCTACCATTTCTTCAGTCACTGCAACAGGTATAAACTTGTTACCATTATGAACTGCGAATGTGTAGCCTACGAACGCTGGGATAATAGTGGATCTTCTAGACCAAGTTTTAATTAACTCAGTCTTGCCACTTTCCATTTGTTTTTGTACTTTGTTTAAGAGGTAACCATCTACAAACGGTCCCTTCCATACTGATCTAGCCATATTATTACCTTAAAGATTATTTCCTTCTCTTAAGAATATACTTAGTTGTAGCCTTATTCTTTCTTGTTTTCTTACCTTTGGTCTTTTTACCCCAAGGAGTTACTGGATGTCTACCACCTGAAGTTTTACCTTCACCACCACCATGTGGGTGATCGACAGGGTTCATCGCAACACCTCTAACTACAGGCCTTCTACCGAGCCATCTGGATCTACCTGCTTTACCTAGGTTTTCATTCTGATGCTCAGCATTTGTTAAAACGCCAACAGTTGCTCTACACTCAAGAGGTACTAACCTAATCTCACCCGATCTTAGCTTTAACTGCGCAAAACCGGAATCTTTACCTACCAACTGGACATAACTTCCAGCCGCTCTACCAAGCTGCCCCCCTTTACCAGGCTTCATCTCAACATTATGCACTGTTGTACCAATTGGCATAACTTTTAGAGGTAGACAGTTGCCGGGCTTAATATCAGCGGTATCGCTAGATACTATTCTATCACCAGCAGATAATTTTTGTGGCGCAAGGATATAAGAATATGTTTCATCATCATACTTCAATAAAGCAATGTATGCTGTTCTATTTGGGTCATATTCGATTCTTTCAACTGTCGCCGTTATATCGAACTTATTTCTTTTAAAGTCGATAACTCTGAATAACCTCTTATGACCTCCACCTTTATTCCAGCATGTGGTTCTTCCTAGATTATTTCTACCACCAGTCTTCTTAAGCCCGACTGTTAACGCTTTATGAGGTCTTCCTTTCCAAAGACCTGATCTGTCTACCTGTACATATTCACGAAGAGATGGTGTAACAGGACTAAAACTTTTTAGAGCCATTATTTAATACTCCCTGTTAAATCAATTGCTTGACCTTTATTTAAAGTAACTACAGCTTTCTTATAATCAGAAGTTCTGCCTATTGTACCTTTAAATCTCTTAGTCTTACCCTTAACATTCATTATGTTAACTTTACTAACATTAACACCAAAAATGCTTTCTACTGCCTGCTTTACAACTTCTTTTGTCGATTTTCTATCAACAACGAAAACATATTTTGATTGTTCGTTCATCAATGTAGATTTTTCTGAAAGCACCGGCTTTCTAATGACATCATAATATTGCATATGTCAATCTCTCCTCTAAAGTTTTAACAGCATCTTTAGCTATTATAACTACGTCATGCTTAATAATATCATATACATTCGCACCAATTTGAGGTACAGCCACTACATTAGAAAGGTTCATTGCAGCTTGCTTAACATTGTCATTTAGCACATCTGAGCCTATAATGAAGAAACTTTTTCCTTCAAACTTACTTAGAAAACTATTTAGCAACTTTGTTTTATTTGTTTCTAAATCAAGATTATCTAATATAAATAATCTGTTATCGCTTAACTTAGAAGATAGAGCATGACACAGACCTAATTTTCTTACCTTTTTTGGCAATTTAATAGCATGTGATCTTACTTGTGGACCATGCGGAACTCCACCGCCCCTCATTTGAGCTGAACGCAGAGAGCCTTGTCTAGCGTTACCAGTGCCTTTTTGCTTAAATGGCTTTTTAGTTGTACCGGATACTTCTGATACAGTTTTCGTCTTATGAGTGCCAGCCATAGCTTTTGCTCTTTGCCAGTCTATTACTCTTTTGATCAGGTCGGGTCTTACTTCTAAGCCGAAGATACCTTCCCTTAATGTCAATGTATCTACTTCTTTATTATTTAAATCGTAAACTTTAGCTTTCATATTTTACCTACAAACTTGCGCTTAAATTTGATTAAGCTGCACTTCCATTATAAGTTGGATAAGGAGCATTAGCATGTAGCGGCTTCTTTACAGCATCCGTTACTTCTACTAAAGAATTCTCTGCTCCTGGTACATTTCCTTTTACCATAATGACGTTATTCTCTGTATCAACAGCAACAACTTTAATATTTTGAGTTGTTACTCTCTCTGTTCCAAGGTGACCAGCCATTTTCTTGTTTTTGAAAACTTTACCCGGATCTTGTCTTCCACCAGTTGAACCATGTGATCTATGCGATACAGATACACCGTGAGAGGCCTCTAAGCCTCTAAAGTTATGTCTCTTCATAGCGCCCGCAAAGCCTTTACCGATCGACTCTCCTGCAACATCAACATATTGACCAACCACGAAATGCTCTACCGTAATCTTCTGCCCAACTTCTACAAATGCATCATTAGATATACGAAACTCTTTTAAAAGCTTCTTAGGCTTTATGTTATTTTTCTCAAAATGTACTTTTAATGGCTTGCTTAGTCTTTTTTCTTTTACTTCACCAGTACCAATTACTATAGCATTATAACCATTTTTCTCTGCGGTTCTATGCTCAACAACTTCACATTCTTCTAAATGTAATAATGTAACTGGAATTTTTTCACCTTTATCGGTGAATAATGAAGACATTCCAAGCTTTCTTGCTACAACACCTGTTCTCATTGGTTTGCACCTATTAACTTAATTTCTACATCAACACCCGCAGCCAAATCTACTTTCATTAATGCATCTATAGTTTGCGGGGTAGGATATTTAATCCTAATTACTCTTTTTTGAGTTCTTATCTCAAATTGCTCTCTAGACTTTTTATTTACGTGCGGAGATCTATTAACTGTAAATCTTTCTATAGCCGTAGGTAACGGTATTGGTCCACAAACATCAGCACCCGTTCTTTTTACCGCGCCTGAAATATCTCTTGCAGCTTGATCTAATAGCTTATGGTCAAATGACTTAAGTTTTATACGTACTTCTTGATTATTCATCATAAACCTACATTTGTTTAAACAACTAGACCCTTAAGGCACACCCTTAAGGATCTAAAAATACACTTTATTTTGTTACTTTAGCGACGACGCCGGCACCGATAGTTCTACCACCTTCACGGATAGCGAAACGTAGGCCTTCATCCATAGCGATTGGCGC
>JAQSWU010000020.1 GCA_029266475.1 Rickettsiaceae bacterium
TCTCGCTCTAGTGCTAACACCTCATTATTAGCTTTTACCTCGGCCTCTCCTACCGCAGAAGCTTTTACCTTTGGTATACGTGGAGATGGTGTTTCTCGCTCTAGTGCTAGTACCTCATTATTAGCTTTTACCTCACTCATACTTTCAAAAGATATCTTACGACTGACTTTTTTCTTTAGAGCTGGTAAGACCTTAGGTTCATGATAAAGCGAGATTATGAAATCCCTATAAACTTCCTCTCTGACTTCTTGTATAGCTAAAAGGTTGTTGAAGCTGGGCTTAATATTATTAATTTTGATGAAATCTTGTTCTATGTAGTGCAAGGCATCAAATGTGATAAGCCTGTCTTCGTGGGTAAAAAGGGTATCTATTGCAGGGGGATTAAGTAATTTTATAATACCTTTAAGCTTTTCCCTCAAATCATCTAATTGCGTAAAATTAATGCTCTGAACATTTTCTAATTGGAATTTAGGCCCTTTATTAAAAAGCCTTTTAACAAAGGATTTATCATGCCTTAGCGCAGAGTCTTTAGCAGAGATTTTATCTGTTACAGGAGTATTCTCTAACTTTAAGTAAGAATTATTCAAATCACTTGAAGCAAGGCTTGATGTAACTTCTGGGATTTTAGGATCATTTTTATTCAGTCTCCTTCTCTTCATAGGGATATTAACCTTTGAAAAATCCTCGTATGACGAACTAAATGATCCTGAACCATAGCTTCTTCTTTCACGGCCAGATGATGATTTATAATCTTCATCCGGCTGGAAACTATTTTCACTTGAATTTGACGAACTAAATGATCCTGAACCATAGCTTCTTCTTTCACGGCCAGATGATGATTTATAATCTTCATCCGGCTGGAAACTATTTTCACTGCTTATTGACGAAAGGGAGGCAGAACCATCCTCAATAATAAAACTAGTTTCGGAAATTCTTGAGCTTGGAACAGCCTTTTGCGAAATTGTGTCATTATCGCTATTTTTTCGTTTTGTCCCCGCATATCCTTTATTGCTAGGATGAGCCATACAAAGGAATATACAAAATATAAATAAATAAATCTTTTTATGAGAAAAGCGTCTTATAGCTACTCCAAACAGGGATTTGCGCATCTAACTACCGTAGTTACTGTATAAGAAACAAGATATACCTTCACATCCCCAGAGTAAGCACGGCAAGATTTTAGCAATCTGCTTTTCAAATAGCTGCTTATACTCTGCGATGCTAATTATCATAATTATTACATGTTTATTAAAACAGAAGGTATATGCTACTCTTCACCCAAAATTTTTATTAACTCATCTAAGGTTTCAGCTTCCTTAAACTCCTCACCTATACTGGAATAAGAATTCAATAAATTCTTCAGAGTTGCTGTATAAAGAGATTTAGTCTCCTCTAATTTAGCATTACTTGTCCCTCTACTCAGAGACAATTTTGCAGCCTCTAAATATTCTATGGCTTTTTTACTATAATTAGTTTTACGCGCACTATCATTACCGTGCTCTGCAAGCTGATTATCCAAAACACCTAAATTCATAAGGCAATAAATATCATTATTATTGACAGCATATGCTTTATTAAGATAATTTTCGGCTATATCATACTTTTTAAGACTTAAATAAATTTGACCTAATTTATTATAAATAAATAACTCATAATGAGCTTTATTCGAAATATTACCTTCAAGGGCAAGTAAAGCCTCTGCCTCTTTTAATAACTTTATAACTTCTGAGGAATCATTATTCTCTTGAAGCAATAGTATTTCGCTACGATTACATAGAGTATTCACCCTAACTTCGGTATTCAAACTGTCCTTATTTAAAAGTTGTTCATATATCTCTGATGCTTTTAGATGATTTGATCCTGCCTTGAGCGCAGTTGCATACTCATAAAGTAATATTTGATCATCTACTTTGATACTGAGGGCTTGTTCAAAATTTGTAATTGCTTCTTCTAAATTGCCTAATTTTCTATTGCACATTCCTAGGTAATGATAACAATCAGCTTCTTTAAAATCCTCACTTTCTGCCTTGAGAAAACATTTCTTAGCCTCGATAAATACTTGCCAACGGTAATACGCTATACCTTTATTATAATATAATTCTCCTTCTGTATAACCAAGATTTTCAGCTTTTGTAAAAAGCTCTATAGCATCGTTATACGCTTTTTCTTGAACTTTTTTAACTGCTTCGTTGTAATAAGCTATAGACAAATTTGTGTTTAAAGCATCACCTTTGTAACCTAACTTTTTTGCTTCTTCGAAGAGGGTTATAGCTTCCTGATAATTACCTTGTGAAAGGTTTTTTTTAGCCATATAATACTTTAAATCACTTAAGTTTTTTTCTTTACTCATATTTATTCCTTCCTTTAATTAAAATTATATTTAAAAGTGTATTTAATTTTCGCCAGTTTCACCTAACTGATGCGTTTCAATGGATTCTGAGCCAGTATAGCTATCTTCACTAAAGCTTTTATCATCAATGTTCGATAGAAAAGACATATGCGTTCCAAAAGTTGATTCCGTTGCATAGCTCATATTTTCCCAGTTAGAGGAAAGCTCTTCTAGCTTGAATCTATAATCTTGAGGCAGATTTTCATGATTTAGTAAAAAATCAGAGACCCATTCTTTAATTTTTAAAGCCGTATCCTCACACTTCTCTAGAAGTTTTTTTACTTTTTCATCACTAGAAGCATTTTTAGTTTCATCTAAAGCATTTATTTTTCTAACTATCCTTAAATAACCCTTCATGGCTACTTTAAAATCTTTTAAAAAACTATTTTCAAATAACAATTTAAATATTTCCAGAGATTCATTAAGTCTTATTCCGTCTTCTTCAATCATTTTCTGCATTCTCTGAGTATCAGCTTTATTTATGAGTTTCAGATGATGAGCCCCAAGCGCCTTCAGCAAGTCTCCAATTCCCTTTAACATGTAAGGGAATATAGTTTGTTGCTTGGAATTTATTGAGCTTGCAATGAAATCCTCAGTGAATATTTTTTTATACTCTTTAATAATATCGGTTCTACCGTACTTGCATGCATTAAACATCACATATTTCCAGTTAGGTTTATTAATCCCCTCCTCGATTAAATACTTCACAACTTTAATATTACTTTGTTTAATCGCAAATTTTGTTAAGCTGATATTTGATCTATCATAATAGGGAGATGTCTCAATCAATATTTTAACCATTTCAAGATCATTAAGCTTACAGGCAAACTCAAAAACATTCAGCTTTTGGTTAGCGGTATATTTCTTTTTAGATGGAGCGGTAGTTTTATAAAAATCTTCTGAACCTAAATTTTTAATATATTCTACAAAAAATTTATCGATAGTATTGTAAAGCGCCTTACTGGGAAAATCACCCTCTGCTAGTATTTTATTTAACTTATCACCAAAATATTTTTTACTAAAACTCTTTATGCAAATAAAAAGGTGTAATGTAGTATAATCTTTACCTAATTTATGTAGTGCATATTCGTATGCTTTCTTGTTTGATTCTAACTGCTTCCTCAACTCATCAGCCAGCTTAATTATATTAGATGGTAAAGTTTTTTCTTTTTTAGTACTCTCAATTTGCTCAGTAGAAATCAATTTTTTATCATCACTGGAAGCATCAGCGATAACTACAATCTCTTCTTCTACCGGAGCTGGAGATTCAGATGCTGAAGCGGCATCCGTAATGTTAACATTTCGCACTATAGGGGGTTTAGATTCTACTGATTGCTTTAAGTTTTCCTGGACGAGGTCTTTTAATAATTCAATAGCTTTTTGCTTCAAAATATTCGTTATTAGTGTATTTTTTTGAACAACTTCAATACTACTTTGATCAACAATGCGTAAATCTTGAACCATTCTACGGATTACATCAGTTGTCATAACTTTACTAATCTGATCATGCCCTAGAAAATTCTTGTTTGACCAAAAGGTAGAAAACAGCACCTGAAAAAAGCTACTATATTTATTTGTATCAATAAGGATCTTTGAGATCATTAAATCAAAGTAATTTTCTAATAAACTGTGGTTTTTTACGTTACCAAGACACATAGCTTCAAAAAGCTCAAGATCTCCAGCATTTAAACTATACTCAAGCAAACTTTCAACCTCTTGCTCATTTATATTTCGAATTATTGCACCGTTTGTAAGAAGTTTCTTAAGAGCTTTAAAATAATCTTTTTTAATTGCTTTCTGTGCTAGTGATTCTCCTTTGATAGGGATATTAATGAAATTATAAAGAAATTCAGATGAAGGCTGCCTAATTTGCTCTCTAATCCTAAAATCTGTATTATTCAATAATAATTTAATAGTATCAAATATCTGAATAAAATTATTTTCAGTTGCTTTATCGAGCACACGATAAAAAATATTTTCCTGTCTATCGTTTAATTGATTGAACAATCCCCAACCCTCAGTTCTAAGTGTTATAAAGCCAAATTTTATTACATGACCTTGCGTAATTAGTTCGCAAATTTTTGTAATATCTAATGCATCTTTTTTAAGCTCATCTAATAAAATTTTTTTCATAATATATTTGACTATTTTAGAATATGTTAGAAGCTTTACAATATATGTTAAATTATATCAGTGTCTTGTTTTAATCTTGGGTTAATACTGATAAGTAAGTTACTAGCACGTAACTAAAAAGATTTCAACAGTTTATTTGTATTTTTATTACGTTTTGTTCACGTTTGTTAAAAGGCTTCTTTTAATCATAAATAAACCATAATAAATTTCATTTTAATAATATAAACTTTCCTAGCTGCTAACTTTATTTTTACTAATAAATATTTATATGAGTTATTTATGGAAAGAGATAATTAGAAATATTATGTAGCTAAAATCAGCGAATCATAAAATATTGAGATATAGTTTTTATAAAACTTTTGCTTTTCGATTTATATTGAGATAAATATCTGGTTTTTAATGTTATAAAAATATTTTATATGAATTTTGAAATAGTAATACTTGCCGCAGGCCATGGGAGTCGTATGAACTCTCAACTTCCAAAAGTAATGCATAAGCTTCTTGGCAAACCAATGTTAGAATATGTGCTTAATAATGCTATTTTAGCAAGCAATGAAATAGTTCTCGTGCATTCAAGTGAGCTAGAGGAATTTCTTCCTAGCTTACCCCTCCCAACAAATTGCAGAAAAGTGATACAATTTGAAAAACAAGGTACTGGACATGCTGTAAAAGTTGCTCTTGATTATATATCCAAAGATAAACCAGTAATTGTGCTATATGGCGATAATCCTTTGATATCTACACAGCTGATCAAGCAGATGATGGATAAATTAGTCTTAGAGAAACTAGACCTTTTGACTCTTGCATTTTCAACCGAAAATCCTGCAGAATATGGCAGGATCGTTACCGATGAGGCAGGACATTTTCAAAAAATAGTAGAGTATAGAGACGCAACTACAAAAGAACGCGCAATAAAACTATGTAACTCTGGGGTTATTGCTTTCGGCGCTGGCGTACTCCATAAATATATACCCATGCTTAGAAATGATAATGCTAAAAAAGAATATTATCTCACCGATATGGTAAGCGTAGTTAAAGACAATGGGGGGAAGATTTCATATCTCGTGTCAGAAGAAGAAGTTGTAGGGGTTAACACCTTAACTGAACTAAGTATCGCCGAACAAGTCATGAAGGAAAAATTAGTGAAAGAAAATCAAGGCTAATATGTTTGCTTCTCTGCAAAAAAATTTTCCTACTTTTTATTTTGCTGCAATCTTTTTTCAGTAGCTTTTACTGCTGCTTGAAAAGCTTCTTGAAATAGACCTTCTTCACAAAGTCTATAGAAAGTTTTTTCGCTTGGATTAAGAACACAGACCCAAGTCATCCAGCCATAAACCGGGTGTGGCATAAGTTCATCTATACGAGAGAAGTCATGCTTTGTATCCACAACCCCTCCTGCACTCGGGCGCACTGGAACATAACCAAAAAGCTTTAAGAAAGTTTCTTTAGAGATTTTTAAATTCAGCCTATATATCCCCTCTCTATTTAAGAAACTGGCCGAGTCGTGCTTTCCGTCTTTTTCTTTAAAAGTAAGAACATAAGCTCCTTTAACGAATAAATTGTTTGGATTGTAGAATAAGCCTTTTTCTCCCCAATTATTGTTAAGCTTAAGGACAGGATAAATATCCAATACAAATTTAATAATTTTTTCTATATCCATATTTATAAGCGCAAATTATTATTCATTTTTCTCATTTCCTTTTATAGCTTTAAAAATCCTTATGGCAGAATCTCTTGTACTTGCGTAATCAACTACGGGTTCTGGATAACCTATTTTTGCGGCGTATTTACGAAGTAATTCTGGTTTGTGAATATGCTCAGAAGGAACGCTTTTAAGTTCAGGGACATATTTTTTGATATATTCTGCCTCATTATCAAACTTTTTACCCTGTAGCCATGGGTTAAAGACTCTAAAATAGGGTTGCGGATCTGCCCCCGTTGAAGCGGACCACTGCCACCCACCCACATTGGATGCCAGCTCATAATCCATTAAATTTTGCGCAAAATACTCCTCCCCTAATCGCCAATCCATATGTAAATTTTTAACTAGAAAACTCGCTACAATCATCCTTACCCTATTATGCATCCAACCTTCAGCAAGGATTTGGCGCATACCCGCATCAACTATTGGAAAACCTGTTTTACCCTGGGTATATTTTTTAAATAGATCCTCATCTCTCTGCCAAGGAATCTGATTCCTATATATAGATTGAAACTCTAGCTCAACACTATTTGGAAAATGATAAATAAGGTAGGAGTAAAACTCGCGCCAGATAAGCTCGTTAACCCAACTATATCCTCCCTGCCCTATTCTATTATAAGCTTCCTTAAAACATTTTCTGATAGAAATAAGGCCAAAACGCAAATACGGTGATAATCTACTTGTACCATTAATTGCGGGGTAATTCCTTTGCTCTGCATATGTATCTAAATTTTCACTAATAAATTCATGAAGCTTATAATTTGCCTTAGACACATCCCAAAGTGGATTTTCCACTAGCTGATAACCTATTTGTTCTAATATAGCTTGTGGGCTTGATAAATCGAGTAACATTAAGTTACCTTCCTTACAGCGCTTATTTATATCTGCTAAGCTTGCTAAATTCTCTTTCAAATTATAATCATACTTAAAGAAAGACCCTGCATTAAGCATATCTCTAAATCTTTTCATATAAGGAGTAAAGACTTTATAAGGGGTGCCATCATTTTTAAGAAGCTCTTTGGGATGCATAATTAAATGATCTAAAACCAAATTTAATTCACTTCCTACCCCTAAATTTTCAGCTATATCATTATCTCTTTTGATATTAGCTGGCTCAAAATCTTCCTCAGCGAAAAAAGATTTTATTCCTAAGGCTATGCTAAGGCGAATAATAACATCTCTAGCCTTTCCATGAAATACGAGTAGCTGACTGCCCATCTCTTGTAATTCATTGTCTAGCTTAATCAATATATTAGCGATAAAACTTAATCTTCGATCATTAGGGTTTCTAAAGCGCACGAGAATATCCTGGTCAAGCACAAAGATAAATATTAGCCTTTTGCCTTCTGCGATAGCTTTAGCAATCACCGCATTATCCTCAAGGCGCATTGAACGTCGTATCCAAATTATTGCTATATTTTCCATCATTAACCTAATCAAGTGATATTCTATATGATTTATTATATAATTTTATTTGTAAAGCGGGCAATAAAAAAACCGAGCTTTAATATTAGCTCGGCTCTCTCCAACTAAAATATAGTCATTATTTATTTTAAAGCTTCTATACCTTTTTTCAAGCCCTTTGTGGAAAATTTAAAATTAACCTGTTTATTTGCATCAGCGATGACTACCCCTACAAAAGACTCAGACTTGCTATAAAGTTTTTTTAAAACATCAGCATTTAAATCTGCAACAGATAAGCAGCCATAATTGTAGCAAGCGAAGAATTTCCCTGAAGCTAGAACTTCCTGTTCTACAAGTACAGCACTCCCTGCATTTAAGTTTACTCCAAGCGGTAAGATTTGAATCATCTGCAGCCTTTTCTCAGGCCCAAAAAAACCAATTTTAAACTCTGCAACCCTTTTATCATCCTTATTTAAAGACTGAGAAAGGTAGCATACTTTTTTATTCTTAGCTGAGCTAGATTCATCCTTCTCACAGACTACACCCCAATCTTCGAATCTCGCTCCGTCTTTAACCGCTGCATAGATAGAACTATTTCTTCCTATCAGGATTAAAACTACGACACAAGCAAGACCGAGAGTAACAAATATACTTCTTTTACTCATAAACCTTTATTTTTAATTAAAGTCATTAAAAAATAATATGAAAATTTGTAACTTGCAAGGGAAATATATTTAAACAAGTATCAAAAAATTTTGTAAGTTTTAGTTGTAATTCAATTTTAATTACCTAAAACCACCTTATTTCTACCAGAGTTCTTAGCTTTATAAAGCGCATCATCAGCAACTTTTATAAATTCCTCAACAGTTTGGCCCGGCTTATATATGGCAACCCCCATTGAGGCAGTAAGTCTTATTGGGTCGCTTAAGCCTTGAACTCTAAACTGCTCTGCCTCAATTTCTTCTCGTATTCTTTCGGCAATATTTACAACATAATCGTGTTTAACGCTATGCAACACTAAAGCAAATTCTTCTCCCCCATAACGCGCCGCAAAATCAGTTAGTCTTGTGCAATTTTGAATTATTTTAGCAAATAGCTTAAGTATTTCATCCCCTACCTGATGCCCATATTTATCGTTAATTGGTTTAAAATGGTCAATATCAAGCATCACTAACATCAGTAGTTCCCCCGTCTCAGAGGCTCCGCCTACCATTTGTTTTAAATGCGCATCAAAGTATCTTCGATTATAAATTCCTGTCAAGCCGTCCTTAACTGACATATTAATACTTTCGGCTAAATTGTTTTTTAAACTATCCTGATATTGTTTTCTACGAAGCTGAGTTTTAATCCTAGCTACAAGCTCATTCTCATCTACTGGATACATAAAGTAATCATTTACGCCAAGCTCAAAACCCTTTATCACCATTGATATAGTCTCCTCTTCAGCAATCATAACAATAGGTGTATTCCTGATAATATCGATTGTGCGTAATTTTACGCATATGCGCAGCGGGTCCCCGGTTTCTAGCTGAGCACTAATAATTATTAGGTCAGGCATAAAGTTTTTTATCACTTCAGAGATCGAATCAGCATTATCAATAATTTTTACGCTACTAGTAAGCTTTGTGATGTTTTTTGCAATATTTTTCGATTGTATTACGTCATCGTCAATAATTAAAATATTAGATTTAGCAAAATCCTCTTTCAGGCTCATCTCAGTTAAACCAAGCTCAGCATTAGTTTGATTTCGTAGCCTGAGCTCATCGACGATTGTCTTAATCCTTGACAACGACTTAACTCTTGCAAAGAGAGCCATATCATTAACCGGTTTTGTTAGGAACTCATCTGCTCCTGACTCCAAGCCCTTTACCCTATCTTCAACTTCTGATAAAGCTGTAACCATAACAATAGGGATGTGAGTAGTATTCGGATTAGCTTTAATCTTTTTGCAAGTCTCATAGCCGTCCATACCTGGCATCATAACGTCCAATAAAACTACGTCAACTTTATTATTTTTAAGCATTTCTAATGCTTGCTGCCCACTATACGCAGTAAGCACTGTATAATATTCGCTAAGTAACTTGGCTTCTAATAATTTAACATTAGGCTCTAAATCATCGACGACTAGGATTGTTGCGGTCATTGGGATCTATAATTCTTTAGTTATTACTGGGTTTGTATTGTGGATAAAATGGCTAACTGCTTCAAAAAATTTATCAATTGATACAGGCTTAGATAGGTAAAAATCGCATCCAGACTGAATGATTTTAGCCTCATCATGCTTCATAGCAAAAGCTGTTATTGCAATGATTGGAATATGCTGAGTTAAATCATTTCCCTTTAGCTGTTTGATAATGTCTATGCCAGAAATACCATTTAACTGTATGTCCATTAAAATGAGATTAGGTTCGCTCTCTATTACTTTCTCCAGCACACCAAACCCCTCTTTCGAAGTAAGTACTTCATAGTTTTGGATCGTCAAGAGATCATAAAAAAGTTTTAGGTTGAGATCATTATCTTCAACTATTAATATCTTGCCTTTCATGTTTTAATGCTTAAAGTTTAATAAAAAAACAACTTTATCTAGATAAGATTAATTTATGATTTAAATAAATTCAACCTTAATAACTATAAAACGTTATTTAATTGCTTTTTTATAAATTATTTATCTTATTTTGCAACAGAAGATATTAAATATTTTTTTAATACTACCTTTAAACTATACTAGTTCTTTGTTTTAATAAAACAAAATCTGTACATTTAAAACGAAATGCAACAATAAGATATTATTAAAAGAGATTTCAAGAGAAAAACAGCTCTACTTCAGCTCGCCGGCGAAGATACAAACCCTTAACTTTTCGCTGTCCTACAAAGATCCACTTCATAAACTCCTCTTCGACTGACTCAAATTGGTATCTATTTATCTTTTGCCTAAGTGTTGATCTTTGTAAGGCTGCGGCTCCTACATTGAAGGTAAATGAAACTAAAGCATCTAATTGCCCCTTGGTTAGAGGCGTTGTGATATTCCTTTTTACAGATTGCTCAATAGATAAAACGTCTTTACAAAGTAGTATATGGGCTTCGTCTAAAGTAATTTTATTGAATACTTCTTTTGGTTTTATCTTATGCCCATGTCCTATAGTTTCAAACTCTCCTAAACATTTATATATTACGGGACTGAAACCTTCAAAATTTTTTATGAGTTTCAAACCTTTTTCACTAGTCAAAATAACCTGCATGATTAACTAACCTTAAGTTTAATATTTCTTCCACAATTTATTAAAGGTTCTTTGACCAAAATAAAAGCTTATAATACCAGCGAAAATAGCTTGATCATCTACACTCCAAATAATGTCTAAATATTCTATTATTGGACCTTGACTCGAGCTAATTGCTTTGTACTGTGTATATTTTATGAAGCCATACAGCGCAAAAAAACTATAAGCAAGCATAGGGCGGACCGTTCCATTTAAAGCATCAATCCAACTAATTCCTGTCTTATAAGTAGAATATAAAGAGAAAGATTCTGCTATATCACGACTTGCTTGAACCTCTTCTATATATTTACTGCTTGAGAGTTTGCTAAATTCTATTTGCCTATCTAAAATATTTAATTCATGAACCTTATCGTTTTTGTCCTTAATTAACTTCAATATTTCCGGAAATATAGAACTTATAAATCCAGCAATCGATGCAAATAACGTTATCATATTAATCCCTCACTAGTTATAGTAAACTCCTTCTACGAGCTCAGCTAAAAATTGCTCTCCTGAAGATATTTTATGCAACCTTATGATATTCATTGCACTCTCATATTCTAAAATTTGGAAAGGCCTAGATTCTGGCCAAATAATGTTCTCTGACCATGTAATCTGGTATTTTTCTTCAGCATTTTGTTTAATAAATAAGGTAATAGTTTGCATATGCGAATCTGTAGCTTTTATTGTCACATTTTCTTCTAAATAAAGATAAAGGAATGCTTGATTCAAAGGCAAGTAGTAATCCCCCTTAATCCCTATAAACCCTTCAGAATTAAGATTACTTGGTTGTTTCAAAGGCGCTGGCAGAATAGCTTTCTGCCATTTATTCTCATTACTGAGTAGAAAAAATGCCCCCTCTTCCTCAACATAATATATTGCGCCAGGACAGAGATTTGCGATATGCCATAAGTTGTTAATAAAGCATGCAACATATGCCTTTTCATCATTCTCTTTGACTAAAATATATAAACTACCCTCAGGTACATTAACTGGTAAGCTACTTACAAAAGCTTTTGCAGATTTATTAATAAGAAAATCAAGCTTATAAATTGCCTCATTAAAAATTAGCTCTTTATTAGTCTGATAATGCATCATCAAATCTATATTATAATTTTTCGTTTTCATATTAGTTAACCGGATTATTCTTGATATCAAATCTCAATAGTAACAACAACTGGTAAGCTTTCCTTTCTACCAATTGCCTCAGCAATTATAAAGATTTCTATTCGACCACTAATACTAAAGTTATTAAAATCGATAGATATTTTCTCATTTTTACATTTATCCAAATGAATAATTTTTTCCTCAAACTTTACTTCAACCCTATAAAATTCTGCTTCAGATATATAAGGGTCATGCCAATTATCTTCATAAGTATTGATTCCATACCAGGAGAGGTGTAAAACTTTATTCTCTAAATGATGTTTTCTAATTACCGCTCCTTTCAAACGGCCATCTAAATCAGTTATTTTTAAAGCTCTCTGCTCGCTAAATGGCGTTCTAAAGAATAATGTTTTACTCTTGTTAACATTAAAAATAGATTGGATTCTAGGCTCTGTAATAATCATGATAGTAGTTCCATTCTCAATGGAATTTTGAAGCGGCGTAGAGTATAATGATCGTATAAAGCCTTGAAGTTTATAAATTTTATTTTCAATCTTAGTGATTGTTCTATAGGCTATAACCTCTTGGCCCAAGAGAATTAGCTTGGCCCTACTCCACAAATCTTGCTCTAACACTTCATATATTGTAGATTCTGTGTAAACTAATAATTCTGAGCTATTATCAATAATATAGGGGGTTAAACAGTTATTTTTATAGTAGACTACTGTTGCGACAACCGCATTGCTTTTAAACTCATCAACCTTGATATAATCATAACCATTCAAGGAAAGGTAAAGCTTCTCTTTGGTTCTACTATATAAAGCGATTAAAAGCTGCATTTCATCTGGAGCTCGTTTCATATCTGTAATAGGTAAGCTAATAATCTTTAAATACGAGCTTTCACTCATATTATTAGGCAGGTCATTTACAAGAGGATTCGCTGTAACATTATAGTTTGCACCTTCAACAACTGCATTGATGCTAATGGTGATCTCTTCTATGACTATTTCGATAATTCGCATAACTGTAATTATAGCGCCATCTGTTATATTTATTATATTTGACGGTCTTAGAAATATATATTTAAGCGGTAATTTGAAATTAAAATATTTATTCTCACCTCTAGCATTTAACAAAATTTTATGAGTTATACTCTCAGCTTCGCTATAACTTAAAATTAAAGGCAAGTTAACGCTATAAGTTGTGTGGCTATTCGGGAAATCGTAACAAGAGGAAAAATGGTTAGCTTCATAATCCAGCGCCGGATCAAGGAAAGTCAATTTAACATTTGATGGCTGATGCTGTTCAGAAATAAGAGATGTCTCTATTTTTACACCACCTTCAATAATCAGCTCATTGATATCTATAGATATCTTAGCATAATTATCTCCTCTCCTACTAAATTTTATTTGGTTCTCATGCATTTTAAAGTCAAAGAAATAAGCACATCTAAGCATATGGATTGTATCAGCAATAGTTAGGGGATTATCTAATACTAAACCTTGCACTGAGTCAGATATTTCAGTTACATCGATTTGGTTAATGTTGATGTTACCTTTCAAACATAGATCAGTTATAATTGCTGCAAGAGAATTTAGACCAAACTTGCCACTGACCCAATGGCCCCTCTCCCAGAGATAGCCATCGCTCCAGTAAGATGCATGGGGCCAAGCTGGATAAGGCCTTGCATCCCAACACCAAAGAAAAACATTTTCGATAAACTCTAAAGAGTTTATTGCCTCGATCGAAGCTTTAATTGCTTTCTTTTGTATGGCAAAATCAATGTCACCTTGCGAATATTTAGGTAAGCCACCATCAACACATTTTGGATCGTAAAATATATTTGGTTGATTAGATGCTTTATCTACTGAAGGAAAGCCAAATTCGGTAAACCAAATTTTTTTCGATTTTGGTTGCCAAGATGTAACTACGCCATTAGGATGATAATGGAAATTTTCCCACCAATATTTGATGTTTTTCCATGCATAATTTTGGTTTAATGGATGCTTACTGCCTTTATTATCATAATAATAATCATACCCCTCGCCTGACTGCCACCCCTTCCTTATATCATCGCTGTCTATACTAGAGTCATTAGATTCAGTTAGTGGAAAATAAGCATCAATAGCTATAAAATCAATATATTCAGAGCTCCAAAGCTCGTCTAAATGAAACCAGCCGTTGCTTTCATGGTGATATTCGCTCCAGTCAGCTGCATAGCTGACCTTTACATACGAGCCTAATATTTCTTTAACTTGCCGAGCAAGTAATACTAATTCTTTAACTGCAGGGAACTCTCCATTGCCAGAACTAATAGTTGTAATGCTTTTTAGTTCGGAGCCTATAATAAAGGCATCTACCTTACCTTTCACTAATCTAGCATAATGCAGGATAAAGTTATTATAACCATTAGGTTTTCTAAAAAAAATCTCCACATCCTGAGGATCACCAGTGACATGACCTCGCCAAGGCTTGCCTTCAATATCTAAAAAAAACATAGGGTTAAACAATACTTTTAATCCTCGTCTTTTCAATTCATCCAGATACCTTAATAAACTTGCATCATTTACGGTTCCACCGTAGTTAGGACTATCAAACTCATTTCTACTAATAAGCCTAGCATTATGCCTATCAACTCCTGCAACTGTCCACTCCTCGGAATGTACAACTCCATTAGTGTGATACTCAACGGCAGGGTAAATTTCGCACTGAGCAATATTTAAATTGTTACCAAACCAGCATACAACAGGTGCTACCCATTTAACATTTTTGCAAATCTTCTGCAAGGAGTTCAAACTATAGATTGCGTCGGCTTCCTTATTAGGATTATGGCAGTTTATTGCCTCATGCGAGATCTGGATTTTTCTCAAATACTTATATTTATATTGAACTATTGTATCGTAAACAAATTCTCCAGATCCGGGAATCATAACCATAGAGTTGATAAGATTTTCTACTAATAATTCTGGCTTTGTAACTTTGGGCGTTCTTACAACTTCGAAGATAAAGTTTGGAACTTTATTACCGAATTCTATTAGGGGTAATCTTTCAAAGATAATATAGCATAATCCCCTAAACGCAGGAGTTTTTCCTACCCCCATATCTCTTTCGATTAAACTATCTGGAAGCTGCTCCTCTCCTCCCTTATATAACCTATAATTGTACAAGGAAAGGTCGATTATTTCATCCCCTACCCATACTCTTTCTATATACTCAATCTCACCCTCACATATTGCAACCGCAAAGCTTAGATAATATTTAAATTCATAATTATGAGTTATAACTTCTTTTGATCTCCTAGCGTAATATTTATGATCAACCGTTTCATTCAAGGTTTCTTCAATAGGTTCAGCCCAAATTATATTACCAGCTATTTTAGCCTTGCCGTAGATTAAAGCAATAGATCTCCCATAAGCAGAAGATTGCACATAGAGATTATTCAGGATCTGGCCCTTATGAGTTACTCGCTCCTCAACATCCTTTGCTCTATTATCAATATATTCACCAAGTAACCTTCCAGCATATCTTCCAACAGAGCTAAATATCCCCCCTCCAAATGCTGATCCAATATGACCACCTAGGCTAGACAGGAAACTTCCAAACATATACAACCTCAAGATAAAGTTTTTTCAATTTTATACTTTATTTTTTATCTCACGCTAAGCGAAACTATGGAAATGTAACTTTATTTTAATTTATTCGTAAATAAAATTAACGCGCAATTATTCCATTAATCCACAAAACTTGTGGATAAGTCTGTTGATATGTTGCGAATAATAATGTTGAAAATACGTACTATAAAGGGTTCCGCTTACTTTGATTAAAAATAAGGCATTAAGGCGCTAACCCGCATAATTTCGTTGATTTAACATTTATAACTAAATATTAAGCCAAGTAATATACTCAATATTTTATTGCTTAGCTAGAAAAGTGGATAATTTAATGAAGGATTGGCTTATGGTATGTTAGATCGTGTATAAAAAATTAACTATTTTTAGAAATTTAATACTTCGAATGGAATTAAAAAATTATATTTAGCCTATTTATTAATAGCGCTCAATTTTAAAAATGATTTTTTTTAGAGTAAGCATAAATAAGTAGCAAATTTACAACAAACATTTTGTGATAGAACGAAATATCTTTATTCTGCAATCCATTATTCACAAACCCTTCAAAGTTTTCCTTACCTTATAATATAAGCTTTACAGCAAAAATAAGAAATATCAGTATTTTTAATTTCATAAAATGGCTTTTGCCTATATAATAAAAATTTCGTATAAAAAATTCTAAAAAATGAATACAGAAGACGAATAATAATATCCAGTCTGCAAAAAAACATTGTATAGCTTCTAAATTATGATAAATTCTACTTTTTAAACTAGAAATTTTAAATTAACGAGATTTTTTTAGAATGGTATTTTTTTATATTGCCGTAATTGTTTTATTAGTAATTTCCGGAATATGCTCTGCTTCAGAGACAGCTGTAACCGGGTCGTCGCCTGGAAAGATGCATAAATTAAAGTCTGAAGGTAGTAATAGAGCAGCCCTTGTCGTTAAACTGTTAAAGAACAAGAGTCGTTTAATTAGTAGCCTCCTTGTTGCAAACACAATAGTAAACATTTTCTCAACTAGCTTAGTTACAAGTCTATTCATTGATGTATACGGCGAACAAGGCACAGCTTATGCCTCATTTTTTATGTCAGTAGTGATTATTATCTTCGGAGAGGTTTTACCTAAAGCAATTGCTGTTATACATCCTGAAAAAATTGCCTTAGCCATTGCTCCATTATTAAATACTTTGGTGTTAATGATGACGCCAATTAATGCTTTACTAAATCTAATAATCAAAGGTACCGCTTTAATATTTAACATCAGCAAAGAACAAGTTGTCTCAGCTACCGAAGAGGTTAGAGGAATGATAGAGTACCAACTTGAAGAAGGGAACGTTTTTAAATCAGATAGAGATATGCTTGGCGGAGTTTTAGATTTAAGCTCGATAACAGTAGCTGATATAATGACGCATAGAAGCCATATGTTTACAATTAATGCTGATCTTCCTCTTGAAGAAATTACTAAGCAAGCATTAAATACTCCATTTACACGTATACCTTTGTGGAGGGATGATAAAGATAACATAGTAGGAGTTCTTCATTTAAGAAGCTTACTTAAAGCTTTACATGATAATAATTTTAATTATTTAAAATTGAAGCTAGATAACTTCTTGACTGAGCCTTGGTTCATACCAGAGAATGTTCAGGTTAATCTACAACTTTCAGAATTTAGAAAGCGTAGAAACCACTTTGCTATTGTCGTTGACGAATATGGGGCATTGAGAGGAGTTGTGACGCTTGAGGATGCGGTAGAAGAGATCGTTGGACAAATAGAGGATGAACATGATATCCAGCGAGATTTGATCGTCAAGCAAGGTGAGAATAAATATATTATTGAAGGTGAAGCACCTATTAGAGATGTTAACCGAGAGCTAGACTGGAACCTACCAGATGAAGATGCAAGCACAATAGCTGGCCTCATCATGCATGAAACTGGGAGAATCCCGGATGAAGGTGAAGAGTTTAAGCTATTTAATTTAAAAATGACTATCCTCAGACGACAAGCAAACAGGATTAGAACCTTACTAGTTGAATTAATTGAGCCTAAAGAAGAACGCGTTGATGATAAATAGTATTGGCAGCCTACTCCTTTCTCTTTCGACAATATTTAGCGCTACTGCAGGAATTTATTGTATTGTAGCGCCTAGAAAGATTAGGGATATTCATTATCTATCACTTTATTTAATTAATGCTGCCATTATAGCTTCCTTTTTGCTGCTAGTTCTTGGATTTGTAATATCTGATTTTAGTATAGCTAATGTCTACATCAATTCAAGTACCCAAAAACCTCTGATTTATAAGGTTTCCGCCGCATGGGCAAGTCACGAAGGGTCTATGTTATTATGGATGTCCTTATTATCAATAATGACTATATTATTGACACTTGACACTATTAAATTAGAGAAAGGCGACTTAAAATGCATCTCAAATCGTGCTTTAGGAGTACAATCGTTATTAATTGCTGCCTTCTTAGGGTTTATTTTACTTTCATCAAATCCTTTTGCCCCTATAGATGAAACAATAACAGAAGGTAGAGGTTTAAACCCTTTGTTGCAAGATATTGGCCTTGCAATACATCCTCCTATACTATACTTAGGGTACGTGTCTTACTCAATCCCCTTCTCCCTAATTATTTCATTACTTATATACGCCTCTAAGACTCACTCGCTCGGAAGCGAAGAGGAAGAAAAAAAGCTTCTGCAAAGCTTCCTTAGATACAGTAAAAAATACTCTCTTATAGGCTGGATAGCTCTCAGCAGCGGTGTGGCCCTTGGTAGCTGGTGGGCTTATAGAGTACTTGGATGGGGCGGGTTCTGGTTTTTCGACCCGGTTGAAAATATTTCTCTTATGCCATGGCTTGCTGGTACTGCTTTCCATCACTCGATATTTGCTACGATAAAAAGATCGGCCCTTACAGCATCAACTTTATTACTAGGAATAAGTACCTTTTTACTATGTTTTTTAGGCACCTTTCTAGTTAGATCCGGAATAATCACATCTGTCCACTCATTTGCGGTGGATACTTACCGAGGTTCTGTTATCCTAGCATTATTCGGTGTCTTTACCACTATTTCTCTTGGCTTATTTGCCACTCAAGCGCATAAATTTAATAGCAATAAGATTACAAATTATATGACCCGAGAAGGAGGCATCCAACTTGGTAATTTATCTCTAATCTCTAGTTTAATTGTTTTGCTTGCTGGCACCTTTTATCCGTTAATTATAGAGCTCACTGAAGGCAAGAAGCTTGTACTAGAAAATGAATTTTATATTGGGTTATTTATACCTTCTTTGTTACCAAGCATAGCGCTTAGTGCTTTCCTAGGGTTTTCTGCTTGGAATATAAATGATAATAAGAGATTACTAAAAAAATCTATTATTCATCTCTCAATGAGCCTATTATGCGTAATATATTACTATATTCATTATCCCTCACTACTAGGCGCAGTATGTTTATTTACTGGTATTTATACAAGTATTTATTGTTTGTATGAGCTATTTGACAAAAGAAAAACAGCTAGTATTGGCCGGATTAGCATGACTATAGCGCATCTAGGCATAGGCTTAATTGTTTGCAGCCTTACCGTGTATGCAAGCTTTGAAGATGAGGTAGAAATCACTGGAAATATAAATATTACTCATAGCTTCAAAGGTTTTAATATTATTTATAGAAACACTCATTATTCCACAGGCCCGAATTATTATAGGCAAATAGCTAAAATTGGCATTGAGGATGATGCTGGTAACGAGGTTACAGTGCTCACTCCTGAACTAAGGTTTTATACAATAGAAAAAAGCATGGTATCGAGCCCCAGCATATATAGTAATGTTTTTTATGACTTATATGCTATAATAACTCAAATTAACGATGGCCAGCTCAAAGCAAAAATTTATTATAGGCCAGCAGCCTCATTATTTTTACTCTCATGCTTTATTATGGTTTCAGGGGGACTTATTAGTTTACTTTGCAAAAGACCTAAGCCTACTGTAAAGAGTAAAGTAGCTTAACGCATTAAAATCTTAATTAATATTTTGTCTTTTATGGTTTATTAATAGTTCGCGTATATTATAATGCCCATTCACCTCTGCTACATGAATACTGTTATATCCACGGTTATTAACTTTGTATGGATCTGCTCCATAGTCTAGTAACAATTTTACTACTTTAAACATTCCGTAATAAGCGGGAAAATTTAGGATTGGAAGCTCCGTAAAATGCCCTAAATCTTTATGAAACATAACATAAGTTGAATGAACATCAGCCCCCTTATTTAGTAAAAATTTAATTATATTTATTTCACCTAATAGTGTAGCGAAATGCAAGGGCGTAGCGTATTCTAAATAAAACCCGTCAGAATTTCTAATTGCATACGGATTAGTATGGTCTATATATAAGTAATGTTCAGCTAATAAACTTAATAAGGCAATATTGTTACTATCGACAGAATAATGTAGAGGATGGAATCCATCTATTATCAGTTCATTTAGATTAATATTAGTTTCTGAAATAATTGGTAGAATCTTTTCAAGTATAGTTGTTTTCTGGTTTTTTACTAAAAATAGAGATAAGCACTTCAGATTCATTACACTCAAGTCTTTTAAATAAGAATCAGTAGTGTCAGAAGGAAAACTTTCAGTTAACCCCACTAATAACTCCTCCGCGTCAGTATCGTTACATAAATTTTGAGGGACGTCCTCAATATAATATTTTACAGCTAATCCAGACATACATATATATTCAATATTAAATTTAACTAAAAAACACCTTTAATTAAGCGTTTCTTTAATCATCAAGCGAGTATTAAAGTTATATACCCCCCTATAAATGTTACAAATACAAGTGAAACAGTCTCCCTATAATCATAAAAACATTTTTGTTTTTAAATATTAATAATGGTAAGTTGCATCAATAAGGAAGCAAAGCACGTTAAGCACCAATTATCCATTTTTATTCGAAATCAAATTTTCTTTTTGTATGAAATCGATAATTTTTCTATGAGCTTTAACAGCGGCAAGGTGCATTATATTTCCTTCTTCAAGTATACTTTTTCCATCAATAATACAAAAATTACTACAGATTCCATTATTAGATAATAATAATTCCATTAAGTTTCTATCCCCTTTCAAACAAGCTAAATGTAAAGGTGTTAAGTTATATAAAGTTACCTCATTACCAATGTTTCCTCTATTCATTGTATTAGGCTCAATTATATTATAGCACCCATCATTTATGTTAGCTCCTGCTTCTATTAAAATGCGTGCAATATCATCAAAACCGTAAAAGACGGCTAAATGAAGTGGAGTTATATCGTTAAATACTTTATTTTTGATGATTAAGCATCCTTTAACACTAGGATCTAAACCTTTTTCAAGTAAAAATCTTACTACTCTTATATCATTATTCTTTACTGCCACGTGGAGCATACTTTCTCGATTAGAGGTCGGAGAATTTTCACAGCTTGTACTTAATGCTTTAATTATATATTTATGATTTAGCGAATATATAAACTTGAGGGGGGGAGCAGATGAGCAGTCAAGGGGTGAATAATAGTCTAATAGAAAGTATAAATAATCATAGTCATGCTTATCAATAGAGTTAAGCATTGTATCACAAACGAATAAATTAAATATAGTATTAATCATGCATCAAACATATACGGCTTTATTATCAAATCCAAAGCTAGCATATAATTAATATTATTACAAAATATATTGTTATTCTTTTTTATTCAATAACGCTAAACCATTAGGGTTTTTAGATTTCTTCAGCTAGCTTATTTGCTTCGTCCTGAGAGATTAAGGAATCGATAAAATCATCTAAATCCCCTCCGTTTACAACCTCCTCAATCTTATATAGTGTCAGGTTAATACGATGATCTGTAACCCTTCCTTGAGGGAAATTATATGTGCGGATTCTCTCTGACCTATCCCCAGAGCCGACCTGACCTTTACGCGAAGCTGAGCGCTCTAAATCCTTTTTTTCCCTTTCGGCTTCATAAAGCCTAGACATAAGGATTTTCATGGCTTTTGCACGATTCTTCTGTTGGGATCGCTCATCCTGTTGAGTTACAACTAATCCTGTTGGAATATGGGTAATACGCACAGCTGAATCTGTTGTATTTACGTGCTGTCCTCCTGCCCCAGATGATCTATATGTATCGATACGAAGATCCTTTTCTTCAATTTTTACATCCACCTCTTCGGCTTCTGGCAGTACTGCCACTGTTGCAGCTGAGGTATGGATCCTTCCGCTTGACTCAGTTTCGGGCACTCTCTGTACCCTATGAACACCAGATTCAAACTTTAGCCTAGAGAACACCCCTTTTCCACTGATGAGCGCAGAAGCTTCTTTATAACCGCCAATTCCGGTATCTGAAAGAGAAAGTATTTCGAATTTCCAACCTTTAACTTCACTATATCTTTGATACATTTTAAATAATACACTGGCAAATAAAGCTGCCTCTTCGCCGCCTGTACCTGCCCTGATCTCGATAATAGCATTTTTCTCATCTGCTTCATCTTTGGGAAGTAGCGCAACTTTAACATCATATTCTAATTTAGGAATTAACTCCTCAAGAGATATCATTTCCTGCTCAGCGAGGCTTCGTATCTCCTTATCCGCCTCTATTTCGAGTAATTCCTTTAAATCTTTTAAATCATTCTTTGCTTTTTTGTATAAATTTATCTTTTCAACAATAGGTTCTAGATCCGAAAACTCTTTAGAAGCCTTGATATAAGCCTCACCAGTTAGACCTTTTGCAAGTTTGTCCTCTAACTCTTGCTGTTTTAATAAAATTTTATCTAAATTTTCTAAAAAACTCATTTTTTTTAAATATTTTAAATGTGGAAATAACGTTATATCGTATAAAGACAGTTATGTAAAATTAAAAAACATATACTTTAAATTCACATATACTCAATCTATTATGGTAAAACACAATCAATAATAGGCAAATAGTAAAAATATTATAGGGCTCGAAAGTATCATACTATCGAACCTATCAAGGACGCCTCCATGCCCTGGAATTACATTTCCACTATCCTTGATATTATGCTTTCTTTTAAAAATAGAGACGAATAAGTCACTTAACTGACACAGTACAGCAATAGAAATCGCAAACATACTTGGGTTATAAATATTAAACAGCCCTTCGTACTGTGCTAAATCAACGGTGTAATCTATAACTCCTGCTAATAACCCTGTTGTTAAAACTCCAGTTAGTAAGCCACTCCATGTTTTATTAGGGCTGATTTTAGGAGCAAGTTTATAACCGCCTATAAGCTTCCCCCCTACCATTGCGAATGTATCAGTCGACCACATTATAGCAAAATATAAAAAAACTATAATACTTGGCGCCGTCAGCCTAATTAATATCGTGCATGCAATAGATATAGTTATTGTAAATAAACCTATGGCTAAGTCTAACATACTGCTATTCGTGATACTGTACCACTCATCCAACATAAAATAAGCTACAATGAATAATGATGATACAAATAATAATTTTGAGAAAAAAATTGATATGATAAATACAGCACCAATAGCTATTGAGGAAAATACCCTCTTTTTAAGATCACCGAATAAATCAACTTTTGCTTTCACGTACATATCCAAAATTTCTTGTTCTGCTATTAAACTCGGCAATCGCTTCTGTCAAATCTTCCTCGGAAAAATCTGGCCAATATTTTTTAATAAAGTATAATTCACTATAGGCTAGATGCCAAAGTAAAAAATTGCTTATACGTTGTTCACCGCTAGTTCTAATTAAAAGGTCAACTTCAGGCATTTCAGGAAAATATAAATGTCTCTTGAAAGTATCTTCATCAATTTCATGGCTATCTAAACCTTCGCGTACTATTCTTCTACATGCTTCAACCAACTCTTCTCTCCCCCCATAGCTGACTGCTACATATAGTGTAAGGATAGAATTGTTATTAGTTAATTGCATAACCTCTTGAATTTTCACTTGCAGACGAGGATTTAATCTTAAGAGATTACCTATAAATACAACCTTTACTCCGTTTTCATGCAAACGACTTGCCTCTATGCCAATATAATACTCTAGTAAATCCATTAAAGATTTGATTTCTAATATTGGTCTATTCCAGTTTTCTGAAGAAAATGTATATAATGATAAATGTTTGATGCCTTGCTTAATGGATATTTCAACAACTTTTCTAGCAATTTCTGCACCACGTTTATGACCTTCGATTCTAGGTAAATTTTTCTCTTTTGCCCAGCGGCCGTTTCCATCCATTATAATCGCTAGATGGTTTAATGCATTGTTTTTCATTAATTCTATATAAGTTCAATTATTTTTAACTCGAACTTATACATTTCTAACGCATTTTAGTCAAGGTTTTCTCGAGTATACTATTAATCAACAATAATGGTTTCAGTTAAAACATAAGTGCTATAAATAATTTTTAACAAAGTAATATAACGCTGCAACCGTTTTTTAATCGATTTTTTATCAAAAAGTCAAAAAAAATTGTAATTTTCTCTTGCTTTGGCTTTTCGTACGTTATACTATGAAGTTATAGCAATAGGGAAAATTAGGATAAAGAAATAGTTAAGTACCTATGCTATAGATATTCCTAATTAATACTTTACTCTTTCTTTATTCTATTTTTACCCGAAAGCTTTATACTATTTATATATTTTCTCATAACTGAGAATATATATAACACTGAATATCTTGCAAACACTTAATATAAAGCTAATTATTTACATTAGTATATATAATTTGACATTAACAATTGCAAGGTAGCAAGGAGAACATCCTTGTAGCTATGATTAAATAAACTATAATATAATAATTTTACTAAAGTAAATTAAATTAATTCTATAAAGATACTTTGGAGAAAGGATATTTTACAAGTTTTAGAGCGCTTGGAGTAAATATCTATTATTATATTATATTTTATTACTATATTAATCCATTTAACAAGGGAGGAAAAAATGGTTGATAAAAATAAAAATCAAGACAATACAGATCTATCTGATGCTGCTCGTAAAATGAGAACAGCTGAAACTCATGAAGAAAGAAGCCAAGCTGCTTCACAAATGGGCAGAGAAGGTGGAAAACAAAGTCATGGTGGTCATGGTGGTAGCTCAAAAGGGAGTCATGAAACAAATTCAGACTTATCAGAAGCTGCTCGTAAAATGAGAACAGCTGAGTCTGCTGAAGAAAGAAGCCAAGCTGCTTCACAAATGGGCAGAGAAGGCGGTAAACACAGCCATGATAGAGACCACGAGTAAAATCTATTGTCATTAATAAAAAAGGTTAAGAGAATAGCTTAAATCTATTCTCTTAATCTTTTTAGACTATTAAATCATCAAATCTCTTTACCCTTATAAAAAAAATCAATTCTTCCAATCGATTGGTCTTGTTAAAATATAGCCAATCATTTGTTTTAAGATAATTAGCTAGCACATATAAAATGTTATAATTATTATGAACCATCTCTGCGAGCGAACGCACGTGAGGGCGGTAGCCCAGTCATCAAGCAGAGTTTGATGGTATATTGATTAATCTAACTGGATCGCCACCAAATGGCTTAAAAATTTATTTCGCCATTTTTTGCGATGATTCTTTACCTCCCAGTCTTTCTGAAAAAAATATTTATCTAAAATTACTCAGTGGAAAGCCTACTATACATTAAATTACTCAAAGTAATGAGTAAACTTATTGCAAGGTTGTAAAAACCTTTGGAGTTTCAACCGTACTAACAAGTGTAATAAAAGTAAAAAAGTAAGGGGGTAGTATGTCTTAAGCAAAGGGGATGTTTAACTTTGTACACCAAATATAAATATGTAACCTGAATTATGGATAAGAAATTTAGTAGATTTTTTTATCAAATAGAGCTTTTTGAAGTGAAAAATGTTCTAAAAAAACTGAGTTTAGTTAACCTTAAATGAGTATTTTTAGGTTATTTATTGCTTTAAAAAGAGCCTTTGAGAAAAATAATATATAAATTCTCTTATCCATAATCTAGGTTATATAGGGTTAGTACTGTTGAACAAGCCTTCAATGTTTTAACCATACTAAGCTTATCCCCGCATAAGATACTCTAAAAAAATGGGGGGGTGTCAAAAGTTACTACTACAGGTTGAATATTTGTAATATATGTTAATACGTTAACTATTTGTCGTTTCTTCAAGATAATTCGGAAAAAATAAGGGGGGGGGCAAAAATTGCAACCCATAGTTGAAACTTTTTAGGGCATGCCTTCTAGCCCGTATTAATACGTCGATTCAGAGGTAACAAGAGCTTGACTCACCCCTCCGGCGTCGTCCCCTGCCCTCTTTAGGCTTTCTGCAGACCCACTGGAGCATGAATACCAACTTTTGGTAAATTAGCTATGACCCGAATAGTAAAATAGTAAGTTTAAAGCATCCTTTATCCAGAGCTTGCGTTCACAGAAACAATATAAGCTCTTACTAACTCGTATTCTTGTTTTATCTTATTTAGAAGATTTAGTTTAAATTCTTTGCTTTCCTCAGATGCCTCTTGGGCATTTTTGCATAATTCACCTAATGCCAGCGCCCCAAGATTGAGAGCAATTCCCTTGAATGCATGTGCAGTTTCTCTCCAATTCTCATTTCCCCCCTTAAAGCTCTCTTGACTGAGAGCAATAATATACTGATCGGCACTTTTTATGAACTCTTCGAATAATGCTTTCTCTAAAGCTTTATCCCCTCCTGCTATTTCTCGAAAATTAGTAAGATCTACTGGTATTCTCATATTAGGCCAATCATTGTCTTTTGAATTTTGCTATAGTATCTAATATTTTGTCTTTTGTGAAAGGTTTAACAATATATCCCTTAACACTATTATCTAGAGCGCTTTTTACGTCCTTTGCATAATTATTTGCTGTAACCATAATAATATAAGCATTAGGGTCAATATTCTTTAAAAAGGTAGCAAGTTCATGGCCATTTATATCAGGAATGCCAATATCTAGTAAAACAATATCCGGGGCAAAACGGGCGTACTTCTCAATTGCCTCTGCACCTTTTTCAACAGTTATACATTTATATAAATTTCCTAAAATATTAAGTAAAAGCCGTTGTGTAAAGACTTGGTCCTCAACGATCATAATGTCCGGGAAATTCCTATATTGACGTTCCTGTATAGCTTGCCTTAACTGCGTTGATTGCTCAGCAGTCAAGCTCGGAGAGAATTCTTTATTTTCCTGCAAGTTTACTTGACTTGCAATCGAATCTTCTACAGGCGCTTCTTTCATTTTCATTCGAATAGCAGATATAAGCCCTTCTTTATTCTCTGTACAGTTATATTGAAGGAAGAAACCTTCTTTCTGCCAAGCAGGCTCAAGCTTTAAGCAGATCTGCGCGATAACGCCTTCTACTTTCTTTAAGACTTCAAGGTCAGTTGATACAATTTCGATAAATAGATCCGTATCATTAC
>JAQSWU010000054.1 GCA_029266475.1 Rickettsiaceae bacterium
CCCCTACAAACTTCTTCACTTCCATATTCGCCGCTCTAATAGCTTATCAAATCAAACCTAATAAACCAACAATAAATTATCCATAGCTCGCGTTAAAATACTTAAGTTTGAGCAAAATATGAATGGCTATGGTCAGTGTTTTCCCGATGAAGAGAAAGGACTGACAGAGATTTTAAAAAATAACAAGACCATTAGTGAGTTAATTATAAATACTAATGACACCCAAGATGCAGGGCTAATCAAAATCGCTGAGCTTATAAAAGGATATAGGAATATTACTTCACTTGAATATAACAGAGGAAAAATAAGCTGTTTAGGAGCGAAAGCAATTGCAGAAGCAATATTAGAAAATCAAAGCATGATTAAAATTAAGCTTGGTAAAGTCGAGGACTTTGAGACGTATGAGTTAATTTTAAACTCTTTAAAGCAAAATAATTATATAACCCATGTAAGTATATGTTTCACTACTGGAACTGAACTTGGCTTTAATAATAGAAACAATGAGTATAGTAATCAAAGCTTATATTATTCATTTAATAAGGCAGTATATGGGTTTGCAACAAACCATCATAGTTTTACTAAAAGGGAGCTTATAGAACTGCTGGAGAAAGATAAAATATTCATTAAAAGTCAGTTAAAACTTCAACCTGCATTACTACATTATGAAGATATAAATGGAGATCGTTTTTGGTTTGAGCCTAAGCAAATATTTAGCTTATTGAAGAAATATAAGAACGAAAAATTTTTGAAATTGGCCCATGTAGTTAAAGAGAAGGTAATTGCTGATAAAGACTATACAACAGAAGATGTACAATTTATAGAGCTAATGAATAATTATTTGAACTTAGAAAAAATAGATTTAGGAAAATTTGTATTATTTAGTAAACTACCTAAGGAAATTCAGACCTATATATTTAGCTTCTGTAAATTAAGCGATATTAAAGAGATAGGGTTACTTGGTAGTTTACAAAGTGAGAAGGAGTAACACTAGAGTTATCAAGTATTATCTAGATCTCTTTTTATTTTCCTTGTAGGCAAGTATCATCTTATTACGGGATAAATCCTTTAGTATTGAACTTTTATTTTCTGCACTAGTAGATTTATCAAGCTTTTCTTGTAGGCTTTCTATATTGCTTCCAACCTGCTCTATAGTGAGCTCGGCAAGATCTATAGCAAAATCAGTTAATATTAAGACTTCATCATTAAATACTTGTCCATAGCCTTGTGAAACCATTATTTCAGAGGTAATTGTACTTTGTTGATATAGTTTTAGGATTCCTTCCTTTAGCATTGTAATTAAAGGAATGTGGAGCGGCAAAATACCAAATTCCCCTTCCGCACCAGGCATAACAACCATGCTTGCCTGGTGCGTGAAAACGGCTTTTTCAGGTGTTACAATTCGTATGGTTAAAACTTTGTGCTGAGTCATATCTATGCTGCTATTTGCTCTAACTTCTTGGCTTTTTCAATTGCTTCTTCAATAGTGCCAACCATGTAGAAAGCAGCTTCAGGCAGATGATCATATTCACCTTGTACAAGTGCTTTGAAACCTTTAATAGTATCTTTTAGCTCTACGAATTTCCCTGGGCTTCCAGTGAATACTTCAGCTACATGGAAAGGTTGAGATAAAAACCTTTGAATCTTACGTGCCCTTGATACTATCAGTTTATCTTCTTCTGATAGCTCGTCAATTCCAAGAATAGCAATAATATCCTGTAGAGACTTATAAGTTTGTAAAACTTTCTGAACTTCACGAGCAACTTGATAATGTTCGTCTCCAACAACAATCGGGTCAAGCATTTGCGAATTACTATCAAGCGGATCCACCGCAGGATAAATACCAAGTTCAGCAATTTGCCTGCTTAATACAGTTGTTGCATCTAGGTGAGCAAAAGAAGTAGCTGGAGCTGGGTCTGTTAGATCATCTGCAGGTACGTAAATGGCTTGTACCGATGTAATAGAGCCAGTTTTTGTTGAAGTAATACGCTCTTGCATCGCTCCCATCTCGGTTGCTAGAGTTGGTTGATATCCTACTGCAGAAGGAATACGGCCAAGAAGAGTGGATACTTCTGAACCAGCCTGCGTAAATCTAAATACGTTGTCAACGAAGAATAACACGTCTTGACCACCTTCTAAGTCTCTAAAATATTCAGCAACTGTAAGGCCTGTTAGCGCAACTCGTGCACGTGCTCCAGGCGGCTCATTCATTTGGCCATAAACAAGCGCTACTTTTGATTCATTCGGCTTATCAACATTAATTACGCCAGAGGTCATCATCTCTTGGTAAAGATCATTACCTTCACGTGTACGCTCACCAACGCCAGCAAATACTGTATAACCACCGTGAGCTTTTGCAATATTGTTGATAAGTTCCATAATAAGAACTGTCTTTCCAACTCCAGCTCCGCCGAATAAACCAATTTTACCCCCTTTAGCGTAAGGAGCCAAAAGGTCGATTACCTTTATACCGGTAACAAGAATTTTCTTCTCAGTAGACTGACTTACAAAATCTGGAGCATCCTTATGGATTGGATCATATTGAGTTGCGCTAACCGGGCCTTTATTGTCAATAGGTTCACCGATAACGTTTATAATTCTACCAAGGGTTCCTTGTCCTACTGGGACGCTTATAGGTCTACCTGTATCAATTACTTCAATACCCCTCGCTAATCCATCGGTTGAATCCATAGCAATACAGCGTACTTGATTCTCCCCTAGATGCTGAGCAACTTCTAATACAATTCTTGTGTCGTTAAGTTTACACTCTAAGGCGTTTAAAATGTTAGGGACTTTTCCAGCCTCGAATTCAACGTCAACTACCGCAGATATAATTTGGGTAATTTTTCCTATATTTTGTTTCATAATGCATCTGCTCCAGAAATTATTTCTATTAATTCTTTAGTTATTATTGCCTGTCTTGTTCTGTTTAATTGTAGGGTTAGAGAGCTAATCATATCTCTTGCATTCTTTGTAGCATTATCCATTGCTGTCATGCGTGCGCCATGTTCACTTGCAACATTTTCTAATATTGAGCTATAAAGTTGTATTAAAAGATTATCATTTAACAAATGCTCAAGCAAGATTTCTTCTTTCGGTTCAAAAGTAAACTCTGAGTATTCTTCTTCATTATTTTGCTGTAGCCCTTCTATAGGCGCGGGGATTAGTTGCCTAGATGTAGCAACTTGGGAAATAGCATTTTTAAACTTACTAAAGTATAACTTGCATACATCGAACTCACTGGCAACAAACTTTGAGTGAATATATTCTTTAACTAGCTTTGCATCACTATAAGACGGTTTATCCTTAATTGTAAGATTTAACTGTTCTATTTTGAGGTTTGGATAATGCAGTTTTAGATGCTCATAACCCTTTTTGCCAATACATAAAATATTTATAGCAGCATTACGTGCAATCAATTTCTCAATATCTTGTTTGGCTCTTCTTAATATCGAAAAGTTAAACGCCCCACATAATCCTTTGTCAGAAGTCATTATAAGAAGTAAATAAGTTTGATCTTTGCCGGTTCCTGTAAGAAGCTTGGGTGCATCTTGAGAGCCTTGAGCGGCCTTTGCTACTCTTGCTACTATTTTGCTCATTAATTCAGAATATTCAGAAGCATTAGCGGCGGCATCACGGACTTTACGAAGCTTCGCGGCCGCGACCATTTGCATTGCTTTAGTAATTTTTTGCGTAGATTTAATCGATTTAACTCGATTTCTTAAATCTTTAAGTCCTGACATTATCTAATTCTTATTTGATAAAAAAGTTTGTACAAAGTTAGTTAAAAATTCTATAAGCTTTTTTTCATTCTCTTCTGACAATTTTTTTTCTTTAGCTATATTTGTAAGAATATCCGAATGCTGAAACCTTAACGCGTCTAGCATTTTAGACTCAAACTCTCTAACTTGGTTTTTCGGTATCTTGTCAAGATAACCGTTAACACCAGCAAAAATTGAGACTACTTGCTCTTCAACTTGTATAGGGCTATATTGTGCCTGCTTTAAGAGTTCCGTTAGGCGAGATCCGCGCTCTAATAGTTTTTGCGTTGTTGGATCAAGATCAGAACCGAATTGCGCAAAAGCCTCCATTTCTCTATACTGAGCAAGTTCAAGTTTAATCGAGCCTGCTACTTGCTTCATAGCTTTTATTTGCGCAGCCGAACCTACACGACTTACTGAGATACCTACGTTTACGGCGGGCCTTATTCCTTTATAAAATAATTCAGTCTCTAGGAATATTTGCCCATCTGTAATCGAAATTACGTTTGTTGGAATATAGGCTGAAACGTCACCAGCTTGTGTTTCAATGATTGGTAGTGCAGTAAGCGAACCATTACCAAATTCTTCTGATAATTTTGCTGCTCGCTCAAGCAACCTTGAGTGTAGATAGAATACGTCGCCAGGATAAGCCTCACGTCCTGGCGGCCTTCTAAGCAAAAGTGACATTTGACGGTAAGCTACAGCATGCTTACTTAAGTCATCATAAACGATCAAAGCATGCATACCATTATCTCTGAAATACTCTCCCATTGCGCAACCAGTATAAGGCGCTAGGAATTGCATTGTTGCTGCATCGCTTGCGGTTGCAGCAACAACGATTGTATATTGCAGCGCGCCTTCTTCTTCAAGTTTTTTTACAACCCTTGCAACACTTGAACGCTTCTGACCAATCGCAACATAGACACAGTAAATCTTTTCGCTCTCATCATTGCCAAGATGAGCTCTTTTTTGGTTGAGAATTGTATCTATAGCTATAGCTGATTTACCTGTTTGTCTATCACCAATAATAAGCTCCCTTTGCCCTCTACCTATTGGTATTAAGGCATCGATTGCTTTAATACCTGTTTGAACAGGTTCATGCACGCTCTTTCTTGTAATAATACTTGGAGCCTTAGCTTCAACTTTAGCATATTGAACGTCCTTTAAAGGGCCTTTGCCATCGATAGGGTTACCAAGCGCATCAACAACACGGCCAAGTAAGGATTTTCCCGTTGGAACTTGTAAAATTTGGCCAGTTCTCTTAACTATATCGCCTTCTTTAATACCTTGATCGGAGCCAAGTACTACGATACCGGTTGCGCCATTTTCTAAGTTTAAAGCAAGTCCTTTGGTGCCATCTTGGAATTCTACTGTTTCTCCATAGGTGACATTGTCCAACCCGTAAACAGTTGCTTTATTATCGCTCACTGAGGTTACATAACCAACTTCTGCAAGATCAGCAACTTGTCCAAAGTTTTCAATCTCTTTTTGTAATATAGCTGAAATTTCAGCTGAACTAAGCTTCATTATTATATCTCCTGTTAAAGTACTGATATTATTTCTTTGCTCTTATTTTTAAACTTCTTTAATGCACCTCGCACTGAAGCATCTAATATCTTATTATCAAATTCAACGATTAATCCCCCTACTAAAGAACTATCAACTGATTTTGTAAAAGTAAAACTTTCATTGTATTTTTCAGTAATAAGTTTTTGTAACTCTTGAAATTCGGTATCGGATATATCTTTTGCAGTAGTAATTCTTGCTTCTAGAATTCCTTGTTCTTCCTTCATTAGATCATCAAAAGCTTCTACCACTTGAAAGATATGTTTGAACCTTTTATTTTTAGCCAATAATAATAAGAGATTTTGGATGGTTAAGCTTAGATGCATTTTTGTTGAAATCTCTCTAACCACCATAGTTTTCTGGTCGAAATCTACAACAGGTGCGCTAAGAGACTTGCCTAAATCAGGGTTATTATTTATTAAGTGTAAAATAGAATCAAGCTTTTCTCGAGTTTCACTTAAGCTATCAGTATTCTTTGCTACTTCAAAAATAGCGCGCGCATAGCTCATAATAACTTGGTTGTATGCCATAACAATACAGTAAATAAAAATGAATAAAATTTCATAATAACAAGCTAAAATATTTTATCAATAGTAAGGCGCTAGTAAATGCTATAGTTTATAGATATTTCTGCTAAAATGTCATTATTATCTTAAAGTATATGACTAATTCACAGGAGCAAATAGCTTTATTGGTATTTTCGATAAATATCGATGCTTCTTCAAATAAAACAAGGATAGGATAAAGCCTAAGGATAGCGATGCGGGATAAAGGTGAGTCTATCCAAGAGATGCTTAAATGCTGCTAGAACCAGCCATTTATACGGGCTGACGGGCGAATCTTTTGGAGCTTCAACCTCGGGTTGTGATTTTTGACCCCCCCCCTATTTTTTTAAGGATCGTGACAGTGTTAGGTCATTACGAAAATTGTCCTTGGGCAATTTGAAGTAATCCAGCCTAAACGAATCATTATACCTAAGCTTCGCTTGATGACGTGACTCCCCCGCTCACGTGCGTTCGCTTAGTAAGTGACGACTCGCTACCCCTCCCCCCTATTTTTTGAAGTATCGTAGGCAGTTTTAAATTACTAAGGTTGAAACCCCAAAGAGTTGTTCAACCGTACTAACCTCACATATTCCTACTTAAGGCTTAGAAATTTATGC
>JAQSWU010000021.1 GCA_029266475.1 Rickettsiaceae bacterium
TGAGCTACTGTATACGCTATCTTCGGCAATGCTTTAGAAATTTTTGTAAGCACAAAAGCATATTTTTTACCTTTATCTGGACCTTTGTCTTCTTCTATTCGCTCATTTAAGTCCCTTGCAAGCATATTAAAACCTTTTATTAAGCTATCGGTAAGTTGGTTCAACCCTTTAACCATTTTCTCATGTTTTGTCATTTTTCCTCCATTAAACAAATTATTAATATTTAAAGGATTATATAGAAAAAAACCTAACCACTAAGCGTATATAGTAATTTCATTTAGACCCGCTTCGTCGTTGCTCGTCGCTCGCCTATTATTTATAGGCGTCGACTCCTCGCGCCTAGAGACGAATCCAACTGAAATCACTAAACTTGTTTAACTTGAAGAATTGGCGTCGTTATAGCTCGCCTTTGCTCTCCTTCAAATTAAACTTCGTCTACAAATTGTTCATTTACTACGAGGTAGTTGTTATACTTGAGGAATTAGCTTCGTCGTTGCTCGTCGCTCAACCTTACTTTATAGGCGTCGACTCCTCGCGCCTAGAGACGAGTCCAACTGAAATCACTAAACTTGTTATAAATGGCGAGCTGTGCGTGGCTGAAACGATGGCATTATGCGGGCTGCAGGGGTTATTCTTTACTGCTTCTGCTACAGGTTATCATCTTTGACCCCCCCCCTATTTTTTTTAAGTATCTTAGGCGGGGTTACCGTCATCACGAAAATTCGCTTTAGACAATTTGAAGTAATCCAGCCCAACTAATTATCTACTATCAAACTCTGCTTGATAACTGGACTGCTTCACTCATATTCATTCGTTTGGCAAGTGACTGAGTGCTACCCCTCCCCCCTATTTTTTTGAAGTATAGTAGGCAGGCTTAAATTATTACAGAGTTGATTATTACAATAGTTATTCAACCGCGCCCTCACCCCACTTATTCCCACTTATGGCTTTAAAATTTATACATTCCCCTCGCTTAGATACATTACCTCCCCATTACTTTTTATCACTTATTATTGCTGTAGAAATTGTCACGACTCTTTCAATCGTACTATAAATATTTTCGTCTATTTAAAAAATTTAATATAGAGTTGACCTCCCACTAAGTGGTTTTTACTTGTTTTACGAGGATTAGAAGCGCTCAATATCGCACTTACGAGAAATGGCTTTAGACAATTCGAAGTAATCCAGCCAAACGAATCAATATACCTAAGCTTCGCTTTAACTGGTTTGCCGCGCTCACGTGCGTTCGCTTACAAAGACCACCCCTCCTATTTTTTCAAAAAAGTTTTATGAATGCTCCGCTATTTTTTTGCCAAAAAAAGCTAATAATAGAAGTTTCATTCCCTTATGATTTTTTAACAGCGCAAGACGGTCATATATATTTTGTCCACTGTAAGATTAAATACGCACTTCATAGAGAAAAGTTAACCCCCTGGATTATCTTCGGTTTTATCTATTTTGTTTGTACGGTCGAAACTATTAAGGCTTGTTCAATCGTAGAATAAGTTTTTCCCTCTCTATACAACTTCATATGAATACCGTAAGCATAATAAATAATAAAACTTCATCCGCTAAGAGGAAATAAGAAATATTATATTGGATGCTTTAGCTCGAGTGATTTAATCTTGAAAGCTTTAATTCGGACGTGTTTCTTTTATAACTATGCTTCAATATTTTAGCAGCAAGTGTAGAATAGATTAGAGAATCTTTAATTGCATGGAATATATAAAGATTGTACTGCAAGAATTTTATGAGAATAGCATATGCATGATTTTATCCGAGCTGCTAGAGATTGTGATTTAGAAACTATTAAATATTACCTTAGCCATAATGATGACATTAACATGACCAATAATTCTGGCAAAACAGCTTTAATGAAAGCTGCATGGTTTGGTCATTTAGATATTGTAAAAGAGGTTATTGCGCATGGCGCAGACATTAATAAAACAGATAAGAGTGGTCAAACAGCTTTAATGAAGGCTGCTTTGTTTGGACATATAAATATTGTAAAGGAGCTTTTAGCTAGCGGAGCAGATACAAATATAGCAGATAATAAGGGGCAAACAGCTTTAAAGTTAGCTGTAGATTATGGTCATTTAGATATTGTAAAAGAGCTTTTAGCTAGCGGAGCAGATACAAATATAGCGGATAAAAGTGGGCAAACAGCTTTAAAGTTAGCTGTAGAGTGTAGTCACTTTGACATTGCAATCGAGCTTATTGCAAATAAAGCCGACATTAGTAAAGAAATTAAGTATGGGTGGCCAATTTTATTATGGGCTGCACATGATGGCCATTTAAATATTATAAAAGCTCTCATAGCAAGCGGCGCGGATATCAATAAAGCAGATAAAAGTGGTCAAACAGCTTTAAAGTTAGCTGTAGAGCGTAGTCACTTTGACATTGCAATTGAGCTTATTGCAAATAAAGCCGACATTAATAAAGAAATTGAGTATGGAAGGACAATTTTATTATGGGCTGCACAGAAGGGCCATTTAAATATCATAAAAGCTCTCATAGCAAGCGGCGCGGATATCAATAAAGCAGATAAAAGTGGTCAAACAGTTTTAATGTATGCTGCAGGCTGGGGGCATTTAGATATTGTAAAGGAACTTATAGCGAATGGCGCTCATACTAATACTTTAGATTATTATGGCAATACTCCTATAATAGAGGTTGTACGGCGGGGTGGCTTAAAAGTTGCGCCGAAATTATTAAATGCAGGAAGTGATTTATTGATGAATACTAAGAAAGAAGGCTTAGACAACATAGTATTATATAAGCTTTTAACATACTCGCCTGTTTTTTTCAAGAAGCTTCTCAGCAGCGAAGTCTATAATGACTTAAATGCGGTTGCAAAGCTTGAATTACTGCGTGCACTCGATTTCATGGAAAAGAATTATAACATATTCAATAAATATTACTCTAAAGAAGAAATACAGTTCATCAAATCATATCTTCAAGTTAATAAAGCTTTAGAAGAGTTAACGGATATGAATGCAATAGAGAATGCTGCTCCAGATGATATTAATAAGCTTAATGATAGAATCGAACAATTAGCTTATATCTTAAAATATAAGGGTAAGTATCATATAGAGTGGGTAAATCTAAATAAAGCTGCAATACAAAAATTTTATATTCATGCGAAAAATATAATTAATGCTAAATATGATGAAGCGCTTCAGGATGTCAAAAGCACAATGGAAGCCTGTAAGCCGGCTGCTAAAGATGAAATATCTACAGAACTGAATGGTACTCCTAATCATAAGGTAGATGAGTATTCGTATGTGACAGACTCTGTAATGCATAAGATTGAGGAGCTTGGTGTAATAGTCGATAGTTTGTCATAATGAGCCTTTTAGATGGCAGTGAATGACCAAACGAGCACGCTACTTTGACAAAGTATATTAAGCTATGCTGTACAGAAAATCATAGTCAAATTCTAGAACTTGGTGATCGAGGCCATTGCTAAGGCTGCAGGGGTGACTAAGGCCGCGAGGTGCCAAGTGAAGGGCAAGATAAGTGGGGAGAAGCTAATTGCAAACCCGTCCTCTCAAGTTAAAAATAGACTTCTTTCGAAACTTTACTTCAGCTATTTATTTGTATATAGGTTCGGTACACGAATCCTCATGTACCTACAGTTTACTTGGGTTCTGCGACACTAGTCTTCTGCAAATTCTCTAGAATAAGCGAGTTTTGAAAAAAACTATATTATAAATATAATTTTATAAAAATATAAGGACTCATATGAGAAACATGAAATTTTACAAAGCTATCGCTGACATTAAAAAGAATGTTGATAAACAGCTTTATTTCTCTTCTAACGATTTATCTCTTGAACAATTAAAAGAATTAGCATCCGCTTTAGGAAATAATACTTCAATAGTTTTTATTGCACTCAATGAAAATAATATAGGAGATGATGGTGCTACAGCTTTAGCTACTTCTCTTAAAAATAATAAGACAATAAAGGTAATTGAACTATTCGGGAATCAAATAGGTGATATTGGAGCCAAGGCTTTGGCTACTTTGCTGCAGAAAAACACATCAGTAAATATGATTCACCTTTCTAAAAATGCAATAGGAGAAGAGGGCGGAAAAGCTTTTGGCATAGCCTTAAAGCATAATTTCACTATTTCTTGCGTTTTCGGGATAGAGAATGAAGAAGTTAAAAAATATATCGCCAGGAATATAAAGCTTATAGACGACGCATTCAAGCACGCTTATGAATATCTATTTTCTGAGAACAACGTAAATATAGTCAATGGTACATTATCCCTTAATGCCATTTCAGTTAAAGATATATATATGCTTAAGCATCATGAAAATTATGTTAGAAATAAACTCTTGGATAAAAAACAGATCAATGATTATGCTGAATTTGCTAAAAGACTAGATAAATATTGTATAGAGAATTTCTTTAAACTGAAAGGTTATTGTAAAGAAGATAACAATTTTGGAAATTTATCAGCTCTACCTATGGAGCTTATCTACATGATAACAAACTATGCTCTAGATGATCTAGCGCCTAAAATAGCAGGTGAAGGAAAGGCGGAAACTGATCTAACTTCTTAAACTTAACTTTTGAGCTTAATAACTCGCGTAAGTAAGCTCAATTTATGATATTAAAAAACAGACTTTTTTCGAAACTCTACTTCTTCCGTGTCTTCTGCAAATTCTCTAGAGTAAGCGAGTTTTGAAAGAAGTCTAATAATTTTCGGCAAAAATTAGGAGTGTAAGTAAATTTTTTATAGATGTTCCTTAGGCGATTTATCCTTTTGGCTGCGTTCAAGCTTTGCAAGTTCGACGCTTGCTCTTAAATATATCTCATCATATAAAGCTTGAGCTTCTAGGCTAGCAAATTTATGCCTGCTTCTCTCGATGACTTCCTTTAGACTCTTGATATTTTGTATGTTAAGGTCGCCGTTTATAAGCCCATGCCTGATTTGATCTAGAAAGCTAATAAGGGTATTACTCTCGCTCAGCAATTTTTGATTATCCGATGAATCGTAATCGTAGTCTTCAACTTCTTGTAAAGCTAAAAAAGGGTTTAAAGAAGGAATCTTAGGTGCGCTAACAATAGAATCCACCTCTTCTTCAGCATCATCGTAGGGCAGGGCAAATCCCAAAGCCGAAGTCTGCTTCTTTTGTTTTAGCTTTCTTATAGGGGATAAACTATCAAGGGAATCTACTTTCATTTGCAACCAATATAGAACTATTTGCTAACCTATTCTATACTAATTAGGAGATTATTCAATAGACTTCTTTGTCAGGCTTTTTATATAAAGGTGATTAATGGGGGTGATGCTCTTTTGACCATAATGGTAGAAGTTGTAGAAAACTTAATTACTCAGCCAAAGAGTAATAAACCAGGATTGACTGCTTCCGAGAAATAAGTAGAAATCTATTCAATACCGCTTATGCTTTCTAAGAATAATTTTGCTCTATGAGAAGTTGGTCTTTTAAAGAATTGTTCAGTCTCCATATAATCTAGGACATGTCCTTGTTCCATAAAAATGATTTTATTGGCTACTTTTTTAGCAAAGCCTATATGGTGAGTAACTATCAGCATAGTGATGTTACGCTCTTTCAAAGACTGAATTATGTTAATTAAATCCTTAATAATCTCTAAGTCTAGCGCTGAAGTGGGCTCATCAAATAAGATAACCTCAGGATCCATCATTAAGGCTCTAGCAATTGCAACACGTTGTTTCTGCCCACCTGATAAGCTTGAAGGCTTGAAATTAGCTTTATCTTCGAGGCCCATGGTTTTTAGAATTCCCATAGCTTTTAAATTTGCCTCTTCTGGTTTCAGGCCATTTAAATTAATAGGGCCATAGGTAAGGTTTTCAAGCACAGAGAAATGCGGGAAGAGATTAAAGTTTTGGAAAACCATACCTATTTTCTTGCATACTTCCCTGAGATTACGTTTAGTAATTTTTTTATCCCTAATAAACACTTCACCGCTTGTTGGAAAATCTAGCCTATTAATACACCTCAGTAAAGTTGATTTACCGCTTCCTGAAGGACCAATGACTGCTACTATATCCTTTTCGGCTATTTCTAAGCTCACCTCTTTCAAAGCTTTGTTTGAGCCAAATTTTTTGGATAATTTAATTAGCTTAATCATATCTTCATCTTCCTTTCTACAACCTTACCAATATATGAAAGGATAAGTATAAGTATATAATAATAGAATCCGGCTATAAGTAGAGGAGTAAAGTAATCATATGTTCTGGCGCTTGTAAGTTGTGCAAGCCTCATAATATCGGCTTCTCCAAGTACTGAAATAAGTGCTGACTCCTTCAGCATATTGATTAACTCATTTACTAAAGAAGGTAAAACATTTCTTACTGCTTGTGGTAATATAATATCTTTCATAGTTAGTGAATAAGGAATGCCAAGTGACTTTGCAGCTTCAAATTGCCCTTTATCAACGCTTTGGATCCCGGCTCTTATAATTTCTGAAACATAAGCACCCGAGTTAAGGGAGAAAGCTATAACGCCCCCTTGTAATAATGAGAGTTTGATATTTAGCAAAGGTGGTATTGCGTAAACTACTACAGAGAGCTGGATTAATAACGGAGTGCCGCGAAAAATAGAAGTATAGGCTTCGGCAAAGATATTAACAAGTCGGTTGTTACTAACTTTCAAAAAAGCTAGAAATGCTCCTATAAAAAAGCCAAACGTCACCGATAATACACTATATAATAATGTAACTGGTATCCCTTTACTTATGGAAATGGCTATATCTACATAGTAACCAAGCGAGTTTAACATAAAATTACATAATAATAAGATTTGTTTAAAGTGTATTTATAAACTTTAAGTGTTTCATTCATTTTTACCACTTTAAAATACAGTTTTTATCGTTCGTTTGCAATAATTATTGACACATCTCACAAGGTAAAATATTTTAATGTAAAATTATTAAATATTTTATTAAAAACAAAGACTCAAGGAGCTCTAATTATGAAATTTTTTAAAACTATATCACTAGCGCTAATTTGCGCCCTCTCTTTAGCGGGATGCAATAAGAACGTAAGTGACAATACCTTAATCGTTGGCACCTCTGCAGACAATCCACCTTACGAATTTATCGATAACGATCAAGTAGTTGGTTTTGATATTGATCTTGCTAATGCAATTGCTGAAGAAATGGGCAAAAAAGTTATAATCAAAAATATGGAATTCTCTGCCCTTATTCCAGCTCTAAATAGTGGTCATGTTGATATGATCATTGCTGGTATTTCTACGAATGAAGTTAGAAATGAACATGTAGATTTTTCTGAGCCTTATGCGAATTCTGCTGTTTCTGTCCTGACTTTAAAAACTACAGCTATAACAAAAGTAGAGGATTTAGAAGGTAAAAAAGTTGGGGTTCAGCTTGGTACTACCTGGGAAACTATAGCAAAAGGACTTGCTGACAGGATACCAAATATGGAAATAAGCTCTATAAATAACAATCTAGTCTTACTTGAGGAATTAAAAAACGGTAATATTGATGCTATCATTTTAGAAGATTTGCAAGTTAAGAAGTTTGTACAGCAAAATGAAGCATTAACTGGTTTTACGATAGACAATGTTGAATCAAGCTTTGCGATTGCCTTTGCTAAAGGTTCTGACTTAAAAGATAAAGTTAATGATATAATTACAACCCTAAAGACAAAAGGTAAAATCCATGAGCTTAAAGCAAAATGGCTGCTTAGCTCTGAGAGTGATAATAAGGAACCGGTGCCTGTAAATAATACTGAGCCAGCAAAAACCGAAGAAAAAGCTTCAGAAGCTGCGCCTCTGCCAAAAAATGATGCGCAAAGCCCTGTAGCAACTTCAGGAAACGCTTCTTAATAGCCTTAATCATCTTAGAAAAAGGCCTTGTTAGTACGATGCTAGCAAGGCCTTTTTCTTTATAGTGAAATTAGTTAAGTTGTGGTACGTCGTTATTCCTCGCTTACGTATTACTCATACGCTGCGCTCGTTATTTCTAGTACCCCAACTTAACTAATTTCACTATAGTTAATTTTCCTATAGAATCTCATGCAGATTAGTAATATAATTTATGAGCCAAACATTATAAACCAATGGTAAAACTAAATGACGATAGATAGGTTGGAAGAACTAAATAATTATATTGAACCTAAATTATTCAAATCAGTGTTAGGAGGATTTACCACTGGGATAACAGTAATAACAGTAAAAGATAGTGAAGGTGGGTTGCATGGGTTTACTGCTAGTTCTTTTACCTCTCTCTCTCTTCAGCCTCCTTTGATATTATTTTGCTTACATAATGACTCATCAACGTTACCAGCACTAAAAGACCAAAAAAAATGCGCAATTAGTATATTAAATGAAAATCAGAGAGAAATTTCTGAAAATTTTGCTTATAAGAAGGGTGATAAATTCGCTGGAATAGATTACAAAGAAAGTAAAAATTTTAAGTATCCAATAATTACTAATGCTTTAGGCTGGTTAGAATGTAGCGTTGTAAATAACCATCTTGAGGGCGATCATACTATATTTATTTGCCGAGTTATTGACTTGGCTCGGGACCATAATGAAATGCCTTTAGTTTATTATTCAGGCAAATATAATAAATTATAGCCTTACTTTATAATATCAATTTGGAGATTAGAATGGTTGATGGGATTTTAAAAATAGGGGTGCATGGATCAACGGGCAAAATGGGTCTGCATGTAATAAAGTTAATTGATAATGACCCTACCTTAGAGCTTAGTGGTAAATTCTCTAGAGCGCAGCAAGTAAGCCTTGATAATTTATGTAAGTCTTCAAATGTTATCATAGATTTTTCTCTGCCAGAAGCAGTTCCAGCCTTGATTAATACAGCTGTTAAGCATAAATGCAGCCTTGTTATTGGTACCACTGGATTAAGCCAAGCGCAGCATAACGAAATTAAACAAGCTGCAGAATTGATCCCTATACTTTATTCTGCTAATATGAGTTATGGTATCTTAGTACTAAATAGGCTGATCGAGATCGCATCTAGCCTACTTTCTAAAGAAGATTTTGATGTAGCGATAACTGATAAACATCATAAATTTAAAAAAGACTCCCCATCAGGCACTGCTTTAATGCTTGGCAAGTCATTGCATCAAGCTTGGAATATCGATGGTGAGCTTGATGCAAACTCTAAGATGGATGCAAACAAATTTGGCAATATTTGTTTCTCATCAATAAAAATAGGTAATATAGTTGGTGAGCATAGCGTCGTTTATGCGAATTTAGAAGAAAGGATAATATTGTCGCATATTGCAGAAAATAAAGCAGTATTTGCCAAAGGTGCTATTAAAGCCGCAAAATGGCTCGCAGATAAGCCAAAAGGTCTTTATTCATTACAAGATACTATAGAGTAATAAATCTATCCATGCTTTGTTTTAGAGGATCTTGTAACCCATCCGCCAGGCTGCTTTAATAAATAGTGGGCTATTATAAAGGCTAAACCATTTACTGTGACACTGGCTATAATCGAGTAGATATTAGTGTATGTTATAAACTGGTAATGTTCCCAAATGATGAAAGTAAGGAAACCGCAAATAGCAGCAATAAGAAATACTTTTGAAGTGCTTCTAAAACCAAATAAACCAAGTAGCAGCGGGGTTACTACTATAGGCGCCCAAAAATTATCTACATATAATACAAGATCAAGAAGATCTTTAAATTTTGAGGCTATTAAATAAGCAAATATGCCAAATATAACTGTTACAACCCGTGAGACTGACAATGCTGCAGCATCTGATAAATCTGTAATTAACACTTTCAAATAATCGTTGGTCAAACATACGCTAGCTACGTTTAAATGAGAATCAGCAGTAGACATTATAACTGAGAGAATTCCGCATATTGCTATACCTTTCAAGATTGGCGGCATAGTATAGTCTACAAGGTACATCACGCTAAAATTTGACTCAATATCGGGAGCAATAACTACAGCAAGTAGACCTACTATAACAGCAAAGCAGTAAAAGAGACCACTGAGACCTGCTGAAATCTTAAACGATTTAGCAACTTGCTCCACGTCCCTTGCCATTAATATTCTCTGCGCTGTTGCTGGAGTTAAAAATGGTATACAGAAATAAAAGAAAAGATAGGTATACCGCGTCATTAAATCCTTATCAGGAAACAAGCTTAAATGAGTTTCTGGTAACTTATTAATGAATTTATCGTATCCACCAATAGATTTAAGCGAAACATATAAAATTATCGGTATCGCTATTGCTACTGTTATAGCTTGTAAGGCATCGGTGAAAGTTACCGATCGGACACCGCCAAAAGCCGAATATGCTACTAGTACAATTGTACTTATTAGCATACATTCCGTTTTGGAGGCTGGAGTAAGGTATGATAGCATATTACCCATAACAAAAATTTGTACGCCAACATGCCCAACGCTCTTTAAGGTTCCAGCTATTCCTGTGATTAATCTGGCGTTAGTGCCATACATATTGCCAATAATCTCTCCTACTGAGATCATACCTAAAAATGGCTTCATACGTGGTGCTAAAATATAGGATATAATATATAGACAAATAGTCATACCTATTTGTGGGTAAAGAGCGACAATGCCAGTTTTGAAAGCATTATTGGCCGGGCCTACCATTGAGCCTCCGCCGATCCAGGTTGCAACTATGGTAAGAGAAAGTATTATTGTCGAGAAATTACTATTGCCTATCGAGAACTCCCTAAGACTATGGACGTTTCGTCCGTACCAAAGTCCAACCATAAGAGTAAATACTAAGTACGTAAGTATTATAGCTAAATCGATTGTACTAGAGTTAATAGCTGTACTCATATTTCGCTCAAAGGTTTAATTACAATATAATTTAAACAACTTAACAACTTTAATGGCCATAGTCAATAAAATTATAAAGGGTGTATAACACTACGACAAAACAGTAAAAATAACAAAGATTGTTGCATTTCTATTTAAAATCAATATAATGGCTCTTTTGAGGTGAAGCGGAACTTTTAATCATTGACTAAAGTTCGAGAAAGAATTATATTGGCCTCATTGAAAAATTTAAGTAATTTTCGTAGTAATTGTAAGGACCTTAAAATCATGAAAGTAGCAAGTTCATTAAAGTCTCTTAAAAAAAGGGATAAAGATTGCCAAATAGTTAAAAGAAAAGGCAAAATTTACGTTATAAATAAGAAAAACAAAAGATATAAGGCTAAACAAGGTTAGTATTAATCCTAACCTTTCTATCTTTAAATAATTCTATTATGCCTGATTCAGATCTACCATGTGCAATGGAAGGGTGCACTAGCCCTGGGCGCTACCAAGCGAAAAAGTCTCCAAAAAATATTAATGAAATAATTCTTCTTTGTCTTGAGCATATAAGGCTTCATAACCGTAATTGGAATTATTTCCAAGATATGAATGAAAAGGAAATTGCGGCCTATCAAGCAAGACAAGTTTATTCTGATCAGCCTACATGGAGGTTTGGCGCAGGCAATCTCCATAAAAATATTGAGATACATCAAAAAGTAAAAGAATATCTTGGTATTAAGCCAGCAAGAGCCGCCAAGCCTAATATAGATAAAAGTTTATCTATTGATGAGAGGAATGCCTTAAAAGAATTAGGTCTTATTTATCCAGTACAAAAAAGAGATGTAAAGAAAGCTTATAGGAACTTAGTAAAGATCTATCATCCAGACCATAATACTAATGATGCTACAAAATTCATGGCCATCAAAACAGCCTATGATATATTAATGAATAGCCAAATGATTGCTGAATAAGAGATATTTTATTGCAAAACTCGCTGTCTTCTGCCATCTTCATACAAACAAATTCATTTGAAAAAAAATTTATGCTTACAATCGATACTCTGAAGCTATTTGGCTTTGACCCTGGATTCGAGGTTAAAGGTATAATAGAAAAATCTAGTCTTGTACCAGAAATAGATAATTATTATAGGTTTGACCCAACTGTTACAAAGGCAATACTTGCCGGATTTGCTTTTAATAAAAAAGTTATGATTACAGGTCTGCATGGTACGGGTAAATCAACGCACATTGAGCAAGTGGCAGCTCGTCTTAATTGGCCGGCTTTAAGAATTAATTTAGACGGTTATATAACAAGAATTGAGCTAATTGGTCGTGATACTATTACCATCAAAGATGGGGTGCAGGTAACTGAGTTCTTCGAAGGTATGCTACCTTGGGCAGCACGTAATGGTATTGCGTTGATACTTGATGAGTACGATGCTGCAAGGCCCGAAGTATTATTCGTGTTACAACAATTATTAGAAAAAAGCGGTAAGCTCAGTCTAATAGAAAACAACATCAATATTACACCGCACGAACATTTCCGCTTATTTGCCACCAGTAATACTACAGGCTCAGGGGATGATGTTGGCATTTATCAAGGGACTCAGTATTTGAATCAAGGCCAGCTAGATAGGTGGAGTATAGTTACAAAACTTGATTATATAAAGCCTGAAGAGGAATCAGCAATGATAATTGCTAAGGTAGAGGGGATAGATCAAGAGACAGCTGCCAAAATGGTTGATTTTGCTGCTTTATCACGAGATGGCTTCAAGGTGGGCTCAGTCTCGCAGTTAATGTCTCCAAGAACGGTACTGAGCTGGGCAGAGAATTATATAATATTTAAATCACTGAAAGAAGCCTTGTATTTTTCCTTCGTCAATAGATGCAGCGTTGAAGATAAAGAGGTGTTTAGTGAATATTATCAGAGAGTTTTTGATAATGAATTATAGATATGATTCTTTCTAATATAGATTATCTAATAAAAACTGCTAAAACCTTAGCTCTAAATAATGAGCTCAATTTAGATATTCTAGTAGATAACAAAAATATAACTATTATTAGAGGGGAAGCGGATTATCAAGCTTTCCGCGATAAATATCATTCATTAAAAACGCAAATGCTGATTTATGATGAAGAAGAGATTAAAGGAAGTAATGACGCAAGAAATATTTTAAATAAATGTGAATGGGCTAGGATACAGGCAATAGGGTGCGCTAAATATAAGGGAGTAAGAACAAACTTAAATATGGCTCTAGAAATTTATTGTCTTAATCAAGGCTATAGCAGCTATATTAAAGATTTCTTCAGTATTAATATTGAGGAGGTAATAGGCATTTATATTAGAAGCCGTCTTACCCAAAATAGCCTCCCTAAATCGCTACAAGGCCTATATCAGCAATTACCTTTACAATTTAAGGAAACAATAGATAGATTCATAATTGAGTTAAATATTAATCTCTATAATCAGTATCAATTTGCAGTAACATGCATCAAATTAATCAAGGAGTTAAATATATTGTCTGAAAAACAGCCTTCAGATAATAAAGCTAAAACTTTAGGTGAGCCGGAAATAGAAAGATCTAATCGGCAAGGGGAAATTGATAAAGCACCTTCTGAGTTGCAAGAAAAGACCATAGATGTTTTAGAGCAAAAAGAACGGCCGCCTTTAGGTCAGAGTAGTATGATTACTAGATATAACTTACTAAGCTCTTCTTTTCCAGAAAAATTGCCTTATAAGATTTTTACTACTGAATATGATGAGGTGGTTCATGCCAGCAAACTTTCCACTTATCAAGAGAAAGAACAGCTAAAACATATATTTATTAGAAAGTCAAAGCCTTACATTAGTCAGGCGTTAACTCATGCAAAGGCATTAGCAAAACTTCTGCAAGGCAAGCAAAAAGCTAGGTGGCGCTATAACCAGGAAAGAGGTATATTAGATAGCAGGAGAATTGCTAAACTTGTTCTCGGTGAAAGCCAAAATTTATTCAAAGAATATGAATTAGTGCAAGCTCCTGATACCGCAGTTTCGCTGCTTGTGGATAATTCTGGCTCGATGCGCGGCAAGCATATTGTAATTGCAGCCTTGTGTGCTAAGATTTTAATGAATATTTTAGAAAAAAATCGAGTTAAAGCAGAGGTCCTTGGTTTTACAACTAAAGACTGGCGAGGAGGTCAGGCTTATAAGAAATGGCAAGCTTTGGGCTCGCCTGCGAATCCTGGTAGGTTAAATGACCTTCGGCATATTATCTATAAAAGTTTCAATGAAAACTTGATAAAAGCGCAATCTAGCCTTAATATAATGCTTAAAGAAAGTTTACTGAAAGAAAATATAGACGGAGAAGCATTAAAATGGGCTTATAAAAGGCTAACTCATCAGCCGCAGCAACGAAGAATATTAGTAGTGATTTCTGATGGGGCACCAGTTGATGATATGACTCTAAAGCATAATAGCAAAGATTTATTAGAGGATCATTTAAAATTAGTTATTCATTCTGTTGAGAAAGCTAAAAAAGTTGAGCTTATCGCTATTGGCATTGGACATGATGTAAGTAAGTTTTACACTAATTCAATAAAAATTACCGATTCAGAATCACTAGCAAAAGAACTTTTTAGTAATCTAATTAAAATTTTCTCAAAGAAGAAATATAATAGAAATATTTAATAAAAGTAGGATATGAAATTTTTAGACGAAGCAAAAATATATGTTAAAAGTGGAAATGGTGGAGCAGGTTGCGTTAGTTTCCGCAGAGAGAAATACGTTGCCATGGGCGGGCCTGATGGTGGAAATGGTGGTACGGGCGGGAGTATAATATTTGAAGCAAACGACCATTTAAACACGCTTGTAAATTTTAGGTACAAACAGCATTTTAAAGCTAGAGTTGGTGAGCATGGTAAAGGCCAAAATAGAAACGGTAAGTCAGCTGAAGACCTTATTCTACAAGTCCCAGTTGGTACACAGATATTTAGCGAAGAGCATGAACATTTAATCCATGACTTTTTAGAGCATGGTGAAAGGTTTACGCTACTTAAAGGTGGCAGAGGCGGACTTGGTAATAGTAACTTTAAATCTTCCAGGAACCAAGCCCCAAGACAAACCACTCCTGCAGAGCTTGGCGCTGAAATGTGGGTATGGCTTAAGCTTAAACTTATCTCTGATGCAGGCCTTGTTGGGTTGCCAAATGCAGGTAAATCTACTTTCTTGTCTAGAGTAAGCGCTGCAAAACCAAAGATTGCTGATTACCCATTTACAACCTTAACGCCAAACCTTGGTGTAGTTAGCGTAGATGAAGAGGAATTTGTTATGGCTGATATCCCGGGGCTAATTGAAGGTGCGCATCTTGGACATGGCTTAGGCGATAAATTCTTAAAACATATCGAACGCTGCGGAGTATTGCTACATTTAATCGATGGTACCGAGGAAAATATTGTAAAGAGCTATAAGACAATCCGCCGAGAGCTAGAAGAATATTCCCCATTTTTAAAAGATAAACAAGAAATAGTTTGTCTGAATAAAATAGATGCTTTGCAAGAAGAAGATCTCAAAGAAAAGCTAAAAGCTTTGAAAAAGGTTTATAAAGGGCAGGTTTATGTAATCTCTGGCGTTACTGGTCAAGGTATATCTGAAGTTCTTAGAATTGTATTAAAGCAAATTAAACTATTCAAAGGCCTGATAGAGGAAGAGTGATAACACGAAAACTCATTTTGCAGCAACCTTTTAGTGCTTCGCTATAGAATTAACTAAATAACCGGAGCTCCAAGAGATTTAAAGGTAAGCAATTAATTATATTTTAAATTGATTTTTACTATTGATTTCTTTAAAAAGCTTTATTATAGTTAAGCTCTATTTTTAACACAACAAGGAGTATAAAATGTTAAAAACTAAATCTTTCTTAGCTACAACTCTATTAGTAGCTGCTTTCCAAGCGCCTGTTTTCGCAGAAGGTGAGCAAACTATTGCAGTTGGTGCAAAATTAGGTACTTTAGGTTTTGGTTTAGAAGCAAAAACAAAGATTACTGATAATGTATATGGTCGTCTTGGCGTAAATTACTTCAAGTATAACGTGGCTAAGAATGTAGATAACAATAGAATTAAAGGTGATTTAAGGTTACTTTCCGTACCTTTAATGGTTGACTATCACCCATATGCTGATTCAGGCTTTAGAATTTCAGCTGGTCTTGCTTATAATGGAAATGAATTTAACCTTTCTGGTAAAACTACTAAAAGTGTAACTTCTAATGGCAGAACTTATACTCCAAGTGAAATAGGAACTCTTAAAACTAAGCTTAAATTAGGTAGCGGTCTTGCTGGTCTTGCCACAATAGGTTATGACAGTGCGCTTGTACAACCAGACCCACTAAGCTTCTCTTTTGAAGCAGGTATTATGTATACTTCAGCGCCAAAGTTTAAAGTTTCTGCTTCAGGATTGCTTGGAGCTGATAAGCAAATGATTCAAGACTTAGAAGCTAAAGTTAATAAAGATCTTAAAAGCGTAAAAAATCGCTTAAGAGTATTACCAGTACTATCTTTTGGCTTTAAATATAGCCTATAATTTCCTCAGATTATCCTTCTTTAGAAGGATAATCTCTCTTCTTTCTATCCATAAAAGTACATAAAAAACAACAGTTTAGGTTGATTGCTTTACACCAGCCACCCATTTTTCGAACATCCTTACAACTGAACGGCTATTAGTGGGAAATTTGTCATTTCTGCCGAACCATGCTAGAGCCTTGGATTCTTCATTCTGTATAATAGTTTCATAGCTATCTGGATGGACTTGCAGCAAAAATCTGACGTCAAAATGCAAATGAGCTGGTTCTCTTGGTGTATCTGGGATTAAGTGAATATCAATATCAAATATTTCGTCACTCAAAGCAATAATATTGTTTATGCCGGATTCTTCCTGGGCTTCTTTAATTGCAACCCGTAATACATCAGAATCTCCTTCACAATGCCCACCAAGTTGCATCCATTTATCAAGCTTGGCATGATGCATAAGTAACACCTTATCTCCATCTCTATTAAGTAGCCAGGCAGATGCTGTGAAATGACCTTTTATGCAAGATCTATCAAAACAATTTATATTTTCGTCTAGAAATTTTAGCATCTTCTCCTTTGCAACGATTTCCTCAGTATCTGATGGAAAATAATGTTTAAGTAAATCTTTAAGGTACTCTCGGTGCATAATATTGAATATATTGGTGGGAAAACGCTATTATCCAGCTATGTAGTGTAGGAGCGAAATCGGGGACCTTAAAAGCTAAGCTCCCCCGTTCTTTTATTTTTCCTTGAATGCTTTAAACATATTATCTGTCACAGGATCAAGTAAATATTGTAATAATGTTCTTGTGCCTCTAACTATTTGAATCTCTGCTCGCATACCTGGCAATAGTCTTAAATTACGCTCCTTAGCAATTTTCTTAAACTCATCCATATCTATTTCTATACGTGCAACATAAAAGGTCTCATCGACCATAGCGTTATGCATAGCAGCTTGCGCTTGCTTATCAACTACAGTATCTGGCGATAAGGAGATTACTGTGCCGTTAAATACTGGCGTGGTTCGCGATTTGAAAGCGCTAAATCTTAGTTTAGCTCTAAGGCCAACACGAAGTGATTCGATCTCTTTCTGGGGTATTTTCGCTTCAATGACTAAATGTCCTTTATAAGGAGTGATTTCAGCAATTGGTCTTCCAGGGTTAACTACGCCGCCGATGGTATGATAGTGAAGTTCATTAATTACTCCTTCAACCGGCGACTTAATTATAGCTCTGCCAAGTGCATCTTTAGCTGCAAAAAATTTCTCTTTTACGTCAGTAAGCTGAACTTGTGTCTCTTTAAGCTGTTGCATTATATTAGCAAGATTCTCGCTTTTTTTACTAAATAATTCGATCTCAAGTCTGTTAACCTCTTGTTCTGTTTTTGCAATTTCGATATTAGTATTAGCAACATCGCTTTGCGCATCAACAAATCTTTTTTCAACCTCAAGCATTTGAGCTTTTTGGGCAAAACCTTGTCTGTTTAATTCTTTGATAGCCTTATATCTGTCCTGTATAATTGCTAAAGTTCGGTCAGAGGCGAGTTTTCTAGCTTTATATGCTTCAACTTGGTTTTTAGCTTGCTCAATCCTCTTCTGATAGCTTTCAATCTGTCCATTGAAGGCCTCTTGCTTAGATTTAAATAACTCGAGCTGAGTATTGATTATTTTGGCTACCTCTGGTTTATAAGATTCTTTAACTAGAAACTCATCAAACTCAATTTTAGGTGAATTGTCTCGCTCAGCTACCAATCTATTTTCTTGTGCAAGGGTAGATCTATATTGCGTTAAGTAAGTTTGAAAACTTGCATTAAGCTGAGTTTCGTCAAGCTCCATCAAAGGTTGATTCTCAATTACATAATCGCCTTGTTTTACAAATATTCTTTTAATTATCCCACTTGAAGGATATTCTATAATTTGCTTGTGGCTACTGGCGATTACAGTACCTGTTGCGGTTGCCGCGCTATCAAGGGGCGCTAGAGCGCTCCAAAGACCACCAATAAATACAAATAAGAAAATAACCCAAGCGCCAAATAAAATTGGATGTCTTGCAGTCTGCATGACGTCATTACGGTCTGGGTCGTGCTTTTTAATTACGAAATTGATAAATCTATCAATATAATGAACAGATTTTTCACTTTTCTGCATCGCCCATGAGGCGAATCTAACAAAAGGGTTTGCTTTCTTCTGATTTGCAACAGCGCCTGCACCTTTCTGTTGCATTAATTGTTGCATTAACAATTTTTGAATATCCGCTTGGGATAATTGCTCTTGTTCGTTTGGTTGATTCTTTTTATTCATAATACATTACTTCTTTTTCATCTCTTCGTCTGTATTGACATGGATATTTCCGCTTGCTGTTACGCTTGCAAGTCTTGCTAAAACCTCTGCTTTTGGACCAAATGCTAAAACTGAGCCCTCTTGCAAAATCATTATTTTATCTACTACAGAGAGAATTGATGGCCTATGAGAAATTACGATAACCGCCATACCTTTCTCTCTTGCATTAAGTAACGCAAGTGCTAGAGCATTCTCTCCGGCTTCGTCAAGGTTAGCATTCGGCTCGTCTAATATTAATAATTTCGGGTCACCATAGAAAGCACGAGCAAGCGCTATTCTTTGTCTTTGTCCTCCTGAAAGGTTTGAGCCAGCAACGCCAATATCCTGGTCATAACCATCAGGGAAGCGTAAAATCATTTCGTGTGCACCAGCCATTCTAGCGGCAGCAACTACTTTTTCTGGATCAGGATTATCTGACATACGAGCAATATTTTGTTTAATCGAACCACTAAATAATTCTATACCTTGTGGTACATAACCTATATGCCTGCCAAAATCATCTCTATTCCATCTATAGATTTCGCCACCATCAAGCCTTACAGCGCCAGATACAGCTTTCCATACACCTACTAGAATTTTTGCTAAGGTCGATTTACCAGAAGCACTTGGGCCAATAACCGCCAGAATTTCCCCAGGTTCAACACTAAAAGATACGCCTTTTAAGATATATTTAGGCTGTGCTCCTGGCTTTAAAGCTTCAGCTGTTGGAGCAGCATAATAAATATTATCAGCTGCTAAATGACCTTTGATTTCTGGCAGTGGCATAGCATCATTTCTAAGGGATGTATGTTTAAAAGCATCATTTAATCTTTTATAAGATTTTAGAGCTGAGCTTACGCTTTTCCATACTTCAATCGCGTTATCAAAAGGAGCAAGAGCACGTCCTACCATAATGGAGCTTGCTATCATTCCCCCGGTGGTCATATCTTTACCACCGGTTGTAACTACTACATAGGCGCCAATACCTGTTACGGCCATTTGCATGATATTTCTAATAAAACGTGAGATATTCGATAGTATACCATTCCTATAGCTTGCTACAGATTGCTTATCTAAGGCAGCTTTATTGAATTTAAACCAGTTATTTGAAACGTTATTCATCATCCCCATTGCCTCAACTACCTCAGCATTGCGGGTTGCGATTTCAGCTTGGTTTAAGCTTTTTATTGAAAATTCATTTGCTTCGCCAAGTATCTTATTAGTAGCTGCGGCGTTAACAAAGGCAAAAGAGACAATAATGATACCGCCAATTACTGTTAGATAACCAATATAAGGATGGATCATGAAGATTACTGCGATATAGGCAATACTCCAAGGGGCATCGAAAAGCGTATTAATCCCAACACTTGTTAAAAACCCTTTTACAACTTGAAAATCTCTTAAAGTTTGGCCTGCGCCAAGGGATGGCCTTACAGCCGCTGCTGCCACAGAGTGGCCAAATAGAACTGGCGAAAGTTTATTGTCTAACCATTCGCCAATTTTAATTAAGGTAAATGATCTAGCTATTTGGACTAATGTATAAATGAAATAGACAAAGCCAATTATTAATGACAGCATTAAAAGAGTAGATAAATTTCCGCTACCTATTACCCTGTCAAGAACTTGCAGGGAATAAAGAGGGGTTATTAACATTAATATATTAACTACAAAAGCAAAAGTAAAAGTAACTGTAAAAGCTTTTTTACAATGCCTCAAGCCTTCTTCTAAAGGATTATATGTCTTTATTACTGATTCTGGTATTGGTATTTGCTTCATGACGATTTACTTATTATTTAGATTTATTATATATTAAAACCAATTAATTTACAATTAATTTTTAACATATTATTAATTAATGCTTCGGTTAAACTAATTTAACTATTTTAGTAAAATAATATATAGTCAATAAGTATTCATTTTACAAGCCATATAAGATGGAATTTATAAAATAAACTCTTATGTTACCTAAACTATTTTTAATAATGCTTGCTCAAGAGAATTAATTTTATCTCTTATTTCAGCTGCTTTTTCAAATTCTAGGTTACTTGCCGCCTCTAACATCTCTTTTTTCATTTTTGCTATTAAGGACTCTGTCTTTTTACGGTCGGTTAGCAAATCCTTCGTACTTTTTCCTTTTAAGTCGTTACTTACCTTTTCAAACTCAATTATCTCTATAATCTTTCTATCAATGGTTTTAGGTATTATGCCGTGCTCTTTATTATATTCTTCCTGTACTAAGCGACGACGCTCAGTTTCTTTTACTGCTGCATCAATCGATTTAGTGATAGTATCAGCATATAATACGACTCTACCTTCTGAGTTCCGAGCAGCTCTGCCAATAGTTTGAATTAGTGAAGTCTGCGAACGTAAAAAACCTTCCTTATCAGCATCGAGTATAGCAACAAGGCCGCATTCTGGGATATCGAGTCCTTCTCTAAGTAAATTAATACCAACAATTATATCTATTTCTCCTTTCCTTAGGTCCTGTATGACTTCGATTCTTTCAAGAGTATGTATCTCTGAATGTAGATACATTACCTTTAATCCATTTTCTTTCAAGTATTCAGTAAGATCTTCAGACATTTTTTTTGTTAAGGTGGTAACAAGGACCCTAAGACCTTTGGCTATGGTAGCTCTAATTTCGCCAAGTAAGTCATCTACTTGATTTGTAGCTGGTTTGATAACGCATATCGGATCAAGCAAACCTGTGGGACGTATGATTTGTTCTACAAATACTCCTTGAGTTTTCTGTAACTCAAATGGTCCTGGAGTCGCTGAAACATATATAGTTTGTGGGCGCATCTCTTCCCATTCACTAAATTTAAGTGGTCTATTGTCTAGGGCTGAAGGAAGTCTAAAACCGTAATCAACTAAAGTTTGCTTTCTAGCTTTATCACCATTATACATAGCTCCTATCTGCGGCACAGTTACATGGCTTTCGTCAACAAACAGTAAGGCATCTTTAGGTAAATATTCGAATAAAGTTGGTGGTGGTTCCCCTGGACCCTTGCCTGATAAATATCTAGAATAATTTTCAATTCCCTTACAGGCGCCGGTTTCCATAAGCATTTCTAGATCAAATTGTGTACGTTGCTCAATCCTTTGTGCTTCAAGTAGTTTATGCTCGGCTTGAAAGTAATTAATCCTAGCTCTAAGTTCTTCTTGAATTTGATCAATAGCTGCTTGGATAGTAGGTTTAGGGGTTACATAGTGGGAATTAGCATATATTATAGCATTCTCAAGTTTAACGTGTTTTTCTCCTGTTAATGGATCAAATTCATAAATCTGTTCAAGCTCATCGCCAAAAAAAGATAGTCGCCAAGCACGCTCAGCATAATGCGAAGGGAAAACGTCAATATTTTCGCCCTTAACCCTAAAAGTACCGCGTTCAAAATTAATATCGTTTCTAACATATTGTAGTTCTATAAGGCGGCTTAATAGATCGCTTCTTTTGTAAGTGCCACCCTTTTCAACATTAAGTGTCATTGAAGAATAAAGTTCAGGTGAGCCGAGGCCGTAAATACAAGATACTGAGGAGACTACAATAACATCCCTTCTCTCAAGCAACGACCTTGTTGCAGAATGGCGCATTAAATCTATTTGCTCATTGATAGAAGCATCTTTCTCAATATATACGTCGCTTTTTGGAACGTAGGCTTCTGGCTGATAGTAATCATAATAAGAAACAAAATATTCTACAGCATTATTTGGGAAAAATTGTTTCATTTCATGGTAAAGCTGGGCAGCAAGGGTCTTATTATGGGCCATGATAAGGGCAGGGCGCCCTGTTCTCTCAATAATACTTGCCATGGTAAAAGTTTTACCTGAACCGGTAATACCAAGTAGGACCTGATCTTTTTCATAGGCATTTAATCCAGAGACTAAAGCTTCTATCGCCTTTGGCTGATCACCAGCGGGCTTATATTCTGAAACAATCTTGAATTTATTTTTTGCTTTACTCATGATAAGCAACTATTATAATACGGAGAACAAAAATATTATTGCATATATAATTAAGAAAAGAAAATGAAAAAAGTAACTATTTATACAACTACAGTTTGCCCATATTGTGTTAAAGCAAAACTCTTGCTTAATCAGAAAAAAGTAGAATATACAGAAATTAATGTTGAAAACGATGATGATTTAAGGCAGAAAATGATGGAGAAAGCAGGCGGTAGACGAACAGTGCCACAAATATTTATAGACGATTACCATGTTGGCGGCTGTGACGATCTTTATGCACTTGATGCGCAAGGAGAGCTAGATAAGCTGCTCGCTTAAGTAAGCATTAAGTTTTCAATTAGCTTATATTACCCTTAAAATTATAGTAAATGGTAGAAATTATGTTAAACATTATAGCTTTAAAGTTAAATAATAAAGCGCTTAGCTTTGCGCGTATCTTGAATGGAGTTATAATTTTATTTCTGACTTCACAGATTACTATTCCCTTAGAGCCAGTACCAATAACTTTGCAAACTGCAGGAGTAATGTTAATTGGTTTAACCTTTAATAGAAGAGAAGCTATATACTCAGTAATCTCTTATCTGGTACTGGGTGCTAGCGGTCTTCCATTATTTGCTGATTTCTCCGGTGGAATGCTAAAACTTATAGGGCCAACTGGAGGTTACTTAATAGGCTTTTTAGCTTCTGTAGCGGTTATGACAACTATTCGTCAATTTTTCACTAAAGAATCAATATTTACAATGTTTCTAAGTTCATTAATAGGGACAATGGTGATATTTGCTTTTGGTATTGCATGGCTTAGTAAGTTCGTTGGCTTTGAAAAAGCAATAACAGTCGGCTTTATGCCTTTTATCGCAACAGGCATGCTCAAAGTTGTTTTTACAGCTATGGCTGTCCGCTATATAAAATTTGGCAGAATAATTAAGTAGATTTAGTGAGAGAGTATCAGATTAAATTCCGGCCGCATCATTTTACCTGTACTCTTGGCTTCCAAGGAAAAGGTTACTCTCCAACCTTCATAAAAAATTACGCTGCTATCTGTAACGAGCTTGCGCGCAGCCCAGACACTTTAATTGAGATTGTCGCAAGCAGCGATGATATCTGCCAAGCTTGTCCGCATATTAGAAAAAACACCGGCTGCACAGATTCTACAAAAGTTAACCAGATTGATTTAAGGCATATTGAAGTGTTAGGCTTTAAAATAGGAGATACTATTAAGTGGTCGGTAGCGAGACAACTTATAAAGCAAAAGATGACTCATCTAAAGTTCGACTATGCTTGCGATGGTTGCGAATGGAAAGATCTAGGAGTCTGTCTTGAGGCAATCAATAAACTTTAAATTCCCTATATAAATTATAATTAAAATTACGAAAGGTAATTAGCGCTAAAACTTAAAATCTATTTATCTATTAAAAAACCTTGTTTTTATATATTAATCATTATATGCTTTAAAACTGTTATTAGATTCGCAATATAACACTCATTAAGAATAATATTTGCCGGAAAAATTATTTAAAAGTATAAAAGTATGCCAGGTTTTGTAGTAAATAATAGAATTAGCCAAGCAACAGATGCAGCTAGAGATTATATAAAATGCGTAAGCTTTAAAAAATCACAATTAGATAGTTTATCGGTAAGTGAAATAAGTGATTTTCTATCAAATTCTCATGCTTCTATACTTAAAGCTAATATTAATAATTACGAACTTTTAATGCCAAATCCTGGATTAGGTTTGCATTTGTATCAATATTATCCTGACTTAAAAACATTGCATAAACTTGTACAGGCAATGCAGCTTAATAATACAGTGAGGGTACTCGATCTTAGTGGGAGCAAAATTGATGATACTTGTATCAATCAAATTATCAAAATCATACAAACCAACTCTGCTTTGTTTAAGATTGATATCAGGGGTAATAGTATAGGTGATAATGGCATAGCAATGATTGCAGATGCTTTAAAGTATAATTATAGCTTGCAATCTTTAGAGGGGTTAGCGCACCCTGCAATAGATAATTATATAGATAGAAATAGAAGCCAAGCTGAAGGTTCTAACAACTACTGTAATTTTTACAACGATAATATTTGTAATGATAGCCAGGCTGAAGAACTTAGCGATAAAACGCCTATGCTAGGTGCGGATGATCAAACTGCTTGCTGTAATATATTATAAAGTAAGAAAAAGCGTTACTGTTGCTGATTTAGCTGTAAAGAGAAGTAAGTTTTACAAGGTAATTACGGAATTTAAGTGTTCTTGGAAACTACATATTTAAACTAAAAGCCTTGATAGCTGCATTAAATTTAGCAAAATCATCATAGCTTATTACTTGCTTAACCTTGATCTGATGAGTAAACCAAGTCACTTGGCGTTTCGCATATTGGCGAGTTTTAGTTTGCGCAAGCTTTACTGCTTCTGAAAGTAGAACTTTACCTGCGTGAAAATCCATTAGCTCTTTTACCCCTAAGGCCTTAAAGACTGGTGAATCAGGTTTTAAGTCGTTCTCCATTAAATCTTTGACTTCTTGCAAGGCTCCTTTCCCTATTAACTCTATGAAACGCTCATTACAAGAGTTATAAAGGAAATTACGCTCAGGGTTGAGCATTATCACTTCAAAATTTATTTTATGTAATGGTTGAATGGGAGCCAGTGCATGGTATTCTAAAATAGATTTACCAGATTGTCTTATAACTTCATAGGCTCTAAGTATTCGCTGGGAATCTCCTGGATTAAGTTTTTCAGCTGCAAGTGGATCAAGAATTGCTAGTTCCTTAAAAAATTGTTCGTTACCTACCGTATTTAGCTTTTGTCTTGCTTGTAGGCGGAGTTCTGGCGCGATATCAGGTATTGGGGAATAGCCAAACATAAGGGCATTAATATACATCCCTGTACCCCCTACTAGAATTGGCAGTTTGCCAGCCTTCAGCTCATCTTGAATGGACTTGGCTGCAAGCTCAACATAATCTGCAACAGAACAATAGTTTTGAGCATCTAATATGCCATATAGCTTATGCGGAATAAATTTCTTATCCTCGGTGCTTGGACTTGCAGCAATTATCGCAATATCCTTATAAAGCTGCATTGAGTCAGCATTAATGATTACAGGGTTGAAATGCCCGTACTTTTGTGCTAAATGCATGGCAAAAGCTGATTTACCGCTAGCAGTCGGTCCGCAAACTACTATAACTTTATTCATATACTTATATTAAATGGTGCAATTAGCTTATTCACGTCAGCCTTTATTCCCTCAAGCCTAGCTCTACTATTCGCTTCGCATCTAATATTGAGCTTTGCTTCTGTATTAGAAGCGCGCAGCAACCACCAACCATCACTCATCTCTACTCTAATCCCATCAATATCATTAATTTTGACATCAGAAACCGTCTGAAGGCTTGCTTTAATATGTTCGATAATGGCAAATTTTTGCTCCTCAGGAACAGTAACTCTAATCTCAGGTGTATTATATGTTTTCGGTAAAGCGTCGAATAAAACATCTAAGGATTGATTATTACGGCTAAGCAAATCAATAAGACGAAGAGCAGCATAGATTGCATCGTCGTAGCCAAAATATTTATCAGCGAAAAACATATGACCGCTCAGCT
>JAQSWU010000022.1 GCA_029266475.1 Rickettsiaceae bacterium
TTTTTAAAAATAACCCTGATCTGCGCAGGATTCTTACTGATTACGGCTTCCAAGGTCACCCTCTTAGAAAGGATTTTCCGCTGACTGGTCATGTTGAGGTTAGCTACGACCCTGAGCTTGAAAAAGTCATATATAAGCCTGTAGTCTTACAGCAAGAATATAGAGGCTTTGATTTCTTAAGCCCATGGCAAGGTACGGATTATATATTACCTGGCGATGAAAAAGCCCGCAAAGAAACTGCTCAAGAAAAGAAGTAGGTATAATATATGTCCGATGTAAAACTTAAAAACATGACCTTAAACTTTGGTCCCCAGCACCCCGCTGCGCATGGGGTGCTCAGGCTTATCCTTGAAATGGATGGTGAAGTTATAACAAAAGCTGATCCGCATATTGGCTTGCTTCACAGAGGAACTGAAAAGCTTATAGAGCATAAAACATATCTGCAGGCTGTGCCATATTTTGACAGGCTTGATTATGTCTCGCCAATGAACCAAGAGCATGCATTCGCCATGAGCGTAGAAAAGCTTTTAAAGTGCGAGGTGCCAAGAAGAGCTAAATTCATTCGTGTTTTGTTCTCTGAACTGACTCGTATATTAAATCATATTCTCAATATTTCCTCACAGGCCATGGATGTTGGAGCCACAACCCCCCTACTCTGGCTTTTTGAAGAAAGAGAAAAGATAATGGAATTTTACGAGCGCGTTTCTGGTTCAAGAATGCACGCAAACTATATAAGGCCTGGGGGTGTCTCGCAAGATTTGCCTGCAGGGCTACTTGAAGATATTGCAATATTTGCTGAAGGTTTTTCTAAATACTTAAACGACATTGAATCGCTGCTAAATGAAAATAGAATCTGGAAGCAACGCCTTGTTGATGTTGGAGTTGTATCAAAGGCGGAAGCCCAAGATTGGGGGTTTTCAGGGCCAATGCTTAGAGGCTCAGGTATCGCTTGGGACCTACGCAAAGCTCAACCTTATGAGATATATGATGAGCTGGATTTCGATATACCGATTGGTAAAAATGGTGATTGCTACGATAGATATTTAGTACGTGTTGAAGAAATGTATCAATCTATACGGATAATTAAGCAATGTGTTGAAAAAATGCCTACAGGGCCTATTAAAACAGAGGATAGAAAAATTGCACCACCACCTAGGGCTGAAATGAAAAAATCAATGGAAGCTTTAATCCATCATTTTAAATTATATTCTGAAGGCTACCATGTACCAAAAGGTGAAGCTTACGCCGCAGTTGAGGCGCCTAAGGGTGAGTTTGGGGTGTATTTGTATGCTGACGGGACAAATAAGCCTTACAGATGTAGAATTAAAGCTCCAGGTTTTGCGCACTTACAAGCCATGGATTTCATGGCGAAAGGCCATATGATAGCTGACGTTGTAACTATTATTGCAAGCCTTGATATAGTTTTCGGAGAAATTGATAGATGACCAAGAACAAAGAAATAATGCAAGCAGAATTTGAGTTTGATAAAGCGAACCTTGCAAAAGCTAAAGAAATCATTGCCAAATACCCTGAAGGTAGAGAACGTAGTGCTATTCTACCTTTATTCGACTTAGCACAAAGGCAGAATGATGGTTGGCTATCAACTGCAGCGATCGAATATGTAGCTAGTATGCTTAACCTTCCATATATCAGAGCTTATGAAGTTGCAACATTTTATACAATGTTTAACCTAAAACCTGTAGGCAGACATCATATTCAAGTATGTGGAACCACGCCATGTTGGCTCAGAGGAGCTGATAGAATAATGACAGCTTGCCAAGAAACCCTTGGTATAAAGAAAGGTGAGACAACGAACGATGGTATGTTTACCTTAAGCGAAGTTGAATGTTTGGGTGCTTGTGTTAATGCACCTATGGTACAGATTAACGACGATTTTTATGAGGATTTAACCATAGAGTCTATGAAAGAGATTCTTCAAAACTTGCAAGATGGGAAGAAAACAAAGATAGGCTCACAAATAGGCAGACAGTGCTCTGCTCCTCAAGAATAAAATGTAACTAATATGATAAAAGAACAAGATAAGATATTTAGAAATTTATATGGATATCAAGGAGCAGACCTTGAATCAGCAAAAAAGCGTGGGGACTGGGATGCAACTAAAACCATACTTGATAAAGGCCGCGAATGGATAATTGAAGAAGTTAAGAAGTCAGGCCTGCGGGGCAGGGGAGGCGCAGGCTTTTCTACTGGTATGAAATGGTCATTTATGCCTAAAGAATCAGCAAAACCTCATTATTTAGTTGTAAATGCCGACGAGTCCGAACCAGGCACTTGTAAAGACCGCGATATTCTACGTAACGAACCACATAAGCTAATAGAGGGATGTTTAATTGCTAGTATAGCTATAGGAGCTAAAGTATGTTATATCTATATTCGTGGTGAATTCTATAATGAAGCAACGTCAGTTCAAAAAGCCATTGATGAGGCTTATGCAGCTGGCTTAATTGGTAAGAACGCTTGTAAATCTGGCCATGATGTTGATATTTACTTGCATAGAGGGGCCGGGGCCTATATTTGCGGAGAAGAGACTGCCCTCCTGGAAAGCCTTGAGGGGAAGAAAGGTATGCCTCGTCTAAAACCACCTTTCCCAGCTGGCGCCGGTCTCTATGGCTGCCCAACCACTATTAATAACGTAGAATCTATTGCAGTTGTACCTACAATACTCCGCCGTGGAGCAGAATGGTTTGCATCTATCGGTAAGCCGAATAATACTGGTACTAAAATTTTTTGTATCTCAGGCCATGTTAATAAGCCTTGTAACGTTGAAGAGGAGATGAGCATTCCTTTAAAAGAGTTAATAGAGAAACATGCAGGCGGGGTTATTGGTGGCTGGGACAACCTAAAAGCTATAATTCCTGGCGGCTCATCTACACCGCTTCTACCAAAGAAGATCTGTGATGACGTTCTAATGGATTTTGACAGTCTCCGCGCGGCAGGTTCAGGGCTTGGTACCGCCGGAGTCATCGTCATGGATCAGTCTACAGATCTTATATATGCAATAGCTAGACTTAGTAAATTTTATATGCATGAATCATGTGGTCAATGCACACCTTGCCGAGAAGGTACTGGCTGGATGTGGCGTATGATGATGAAACTTGCAAAAGGAGAAGCAGTTAGCAAAGATATAGATACTTTGCTAAGCGTGACTTACCAAGTTGAGGGGCATACAATATGTGCGCTAGGCGATGCCGCTGCTTGGCCAATTCAAGGTCTAATTAGGCACTTCAGACACGAAATGGAAGACCGAATAAGATTATACAAATTTAAGCAAAAGTCAGCTGTCGCTTATTAGAGTAGGGGGCTTTTCAAAGCATTGAAAACTAGCCCCCCGATTATATAGTAAACTCCGCTGCAGACTCTTGCTTTAAAGTTCCTGGTAGGTCATTTTCCAGTATTGTATCTTTTCCTAAATCTATACTGCTTAAACTATCGCTCAAGTCATTTATTTTTTCTCTGAAAGACTTGCAGTAAGGGAGTCTACTATTATATCCTCTTTCTCTATTAAGCCGTGGTATAATAGCTCTTCGTCTATAGCCTTCTCTCTCTCCTCACTGTCACTTACTTCTCCAAAATCATAGGTAAAATTATCCCCATATACGTTATATTTGGCTAATATCTCTCTAATCTCATCAGAATTGATACCATGACCTTTTACCGCTTCTTGAAAAATATCGTGCAGCTTTCTTTTAGCATACTTATACTGCAAGCTATTAGGATCTCCTTGCATCTGGTTTTTTTCGTAATAATCTACCAGTACTCGAAGCACTTCGGGGTAATCATGAGCAATGGCTAAATGGAACAACTCTCCGTCTTCATTAGTAAGGTCTATTCCTTCGGAAAACTCTAATAACTGTTTCTTAACCTCTTTAGGCTCGTTCCAACGACAATAATTATGTAACCAAAAATAAAGCTTGTCATAATCCATATTATAATACCTTTATGTTATGTCTTACTGGAATAATTTTTCTATAACTCCTATTAGATCGCTAGCATCATTATTTAATGAGTCGGTAAGGCATTTCATGTAATTCATATTATGATAAACCAGAGCTTCTAATTCCTCTTTAGGAGCTATATTAGTTTTTAAAATATTGAGATAAGTACCTGCATATTCGTGGCTCATTAGTTTATTATACTGTGTTATAATATTAAGGTTTCTGTCTATAATATTTTCTACCACGCTAAATACTTTTGAAATTTGTACATCTGAATTTTGTTTTATCCTAACTGGCTGCTTTATTTTGGGAAAAGTTGAGTCAAACTTAGATTGATTTGAAATTAATTGAGCTGCTTCTAATGTTATTATCGAATTTTCCTTACCCTCTTTAAGTTGGATTAAATTAATATCTGGTTTTGTTACATTTAATCCAAAGGCGAGCTTTACAGCAATATCAATACAATCTCTATAGTCCTCGAAATTTGGTCCAACCCTGCCTTCTGGCTTATATATTTGTAAAGCTTTATGCAAAGTAATAATCTCTATAGATGCATCAAGGTCTTTATTAATATTAGATAAATGACTACTAAACAAAAATTACTTGGATCAATAACAACTAAATGTGTCATTTGTTAGCATATATCTTCTCGATTAAATTATTAAACGAGTAACTAATAGAATAATTAAAACTTCTCTTAGTTAAACTCATTTAATCACTATAACATACAAGATAACATTCACTAAGATACCATTCTTGCTTAAGGAGGGCAATGCTCTTAAGTTTCCCTATAGTTCTTAAGAATATAAATCTTATTGCAGTGATTTATCTAATATAGTACATTAAAGCAAATTCAAGCTTTGAAGACAGATGAAAAAATACTTTATCTCTATATCATTTATTGTGTTAATCTTATTAACGTCTTTATTCCTATATATGCTGCTTAAAAGCGATATTTCAATGCAGCCAGTAGATAAGAAAGTCTACCCGGAAGTCGGAATAGAGGGTTTTTTATCACATCCGCCAGTAGCTTTAGTATCCTATGCTGATGGCGATGAGGTTTTTTACCGCAACCAAAATGCTTTAAATTTTAGCTCCTTAAATAAAGGATTTGACCATATATTTAGCTATCGCCGCTCTCATATCGATTATGATTTTTATCATAAAAATAAACATATACTTACTCAGAAAAGAGGAGCAGGGTATTGGCTTTGGAAGCCATATTTCATATTAAAAACTATGCAATTGATGCCTGAAGGATCAGTAATTATTTATGCAGATTCTGGAGTAGTGTTTACTGGTAGCATAAAGCCTATATTAGATCTTTTGCAAGAGAATGATATGGTATTATCAGGGCACGGCACTCCTGCTCCACTTCGTAACCATTTAAAAATGGAAGCTAGAAAGATTTTATCCATAGAAAATGACGAAAAGATCTTAAACTCGCAAAATATTTGGGCTTTCTTCATTGCTTTACGAAATAATAAATCTAATCGAGAACTTGTGCGTAAATGGCTCTCTTTATGCGAAAATGCTGATTTACTGACTGATAGCCCTCTGGACCCTTCTATACAAGAAAAGGGCCTCGCTCACCAGCATGACCAATCACTACTAAGCGTTGTAATTGCTCAACATCCAGAGAAGAAATTAGTATTAAAAAGATATATCCTACGTACAAAATATAATGTTGATAATTTTCATAGGCATCAAGAACAAGGATATACTTCACCTCTGATGAATATATATGGTGTTAATAAAAAGCTTGCTGAAATTTTGATGAATAATCAAGTTTTCAACAAGCTTAGAGAAATTATACAGTAAACCTATTGAGAACCTAATACCATTCTATGGTTTTCCTAACCGAGAAATGGTATTAGCAAGCCTTATTTAGATATATCTTGGCTTAACTCAAGAACTTGTTTTCTGTATCTTTTTTTATTAATTGCATTACTTAAGGTTTCTATAAATCTTTGCTTTGAGGCTTCATCTCCAGGCCAGGTTTCAGATATAACTTCTAATGCTTGTGAATAGTTGCCTGAGTAAATAAGGTTAAATATAGTAGGTAAGGTTATAGCAAAATATGTATGTTGCCCTTGCGAAATATTAGGATAATTGTCGCTATAAGAAAAATCCTTTATTATTACCTTCTTTATATCAGTAATAACTCTATTAAGTTCACTTTAGCTTAAAGGCGCTTTCTTCAGTAGACTTTTTTCGAGACTCTACTTCTACTGTTAATTTGTATGTCGATTCTGTACTCGAATCCTCATATACCTAATAGGACAGTGCGGTTCTGCGTTCCAAGTCTTCTGCAAATTCTCTACCATAAGCCAGTTTCGAAAAAAGTCTATTAAGTCATTTGCTAAAGGTCTTGAATATAATTGTTTATTCTCCTTTATTCATCTTTTTCTTAAAGAAAATAGCGTTACTGTTATGGTTATAAAGCAAACAGTCATCAGGTAATAAGCTACAGTTTCGACTTTATCGAACTTTTCTATCAACCACATTGAAATAATAGGAGCGATTCCGCCAAAAGCTACAGAGGTAAAGTTCCAGCAAAAGGCAACGCTGGTAGCCCTTATATTTGTTGGAAATGATTCTGCAACCACTGGGTTTAAAGTCCCTTCCGTCATGCCAATAAGCACACCCAGTAAAATAGACATAAATAAAATCAAAGAAAAACTTCCTGATTTTAATGAGTAAATAAATGGATATGCTGCAAAGAATAAACCTATAGCTCCTAATATGATAAGATAACGTTTGTTAACTTTATCCGAAAAATAACCAAAGATCAAAGTTGCAATTGTATAACTTGTAACTGTAATTAAATTAAATTTTCCGGCTGTATGATTACTAAAATGTAGAAAGTTTATCATCATTGTCTTACCGAAGATAAAGACTATAAAGAAGGATACTTGCGTAGTTAGGAATATAGCAAACAGCTTGGCAATAGTAAGCTTATAATTTTTAATCATTTCCATAAAAGGATTATCAACTATTGCACTAGTGTTTTGCATTTCGACAAAATCCTGAGTCTCAAGAAGAGTTCTACGCATATAAAAACCTACTGCAGCGCCAAATACACTAACAAAAAATGGAATGCGCCAAGCATAAGCATAAATTTCTTCCTTTGTAACAAGAGACTCTACAATGAAGATAGTACAAGCGCTTAAAACAAGTCCTGTACCTACGCCTGTTAAAGCAAGGCAACCGAAGAAGCCTCGCCTGTTTTGCGGTACTGATTCAAATAAATATACACAAGAAGCGCCGAATTCTCCTCCCAGGGCTATGCCTTGTAAAACTCGAAGTGTAACAAGTAAAATTGGCGCAGTAATACCTATTTGATTATAAGTAGGCAACAAGCCAATACATAGGGTAGGGATTGACATTAATAACATGGTGAGTGCAAGCATTCTCTTTCGACTATACTTATCCCCAATATAGCCAAATATAAGGCCTCCAATAGGCCTTGCTGCAAGCCCAACAGCAAATGTTGCAAAAGTCATCATCATTGAAACAACGGGATTTTCTAAAGGAAAAAATAAATCGCTAATTACAGTAGCAAAATATGCATAAAGCGTATATTCATACCATTCAAGTACATTACCAATTGATGAGGATAGGATTGATTTTATTATATTTTTAGGTAAAGTTTCTTGCGTAACAGCTGCCATATCATAACCGAATTTAAGTATCTGCTCCATTATCTATTAACGACTTTACACCTAAACAAGACAAATCTACAACCTTTATTTGTTCTTTAGTATATTGTTTTTTCTTCTTATCGTTAGGATTCAAGGAAAATACTAATACAAAGTGGTTAGGTAATTTTTTTATTAGCTACCATTTTTCTTCAGGATACGCTCCCCAAAGCATATTTTGTGCTATCCAGCCCTTATAATCTCCACATTTAACGCTGCAGAGCTTATCCTGACACTTAAAAAGCTCGCATCTAACTTCCGGTGCAACCTTTGCTAAAACAACAGAGTTGGTAGTGGGTTTTTTATAGAGTAACTGTGGTTCATCACCTTTTACAATAACAAATCTTTTACCAGATAACATACTACTATGTACCCAGCCCCCTTCACCAGTAATGTCCCTAATACGGCGCCATTGTTCGAATTCAGCAAAAATTTCTACTGGCTCACCTTTCTTTATAAATACCCATTCTATTGGGTATCTATTACTCGGACCGGTTCTCGCATTCACTTCATTGGATTTTATTGATGCAAACCTAGGTATAGGAAGTTTATTATCCGAGAAAGATATATTAGTATACAAACAGAATAAGAAGAGGCTTATTATCGCTAAATTCTTTGATATGAACTTAAATATTTGTTGAAAAAATACTTTATAATTACCCATATTATCTTCTCAAAAGTGTAACTTTCGCCTAGCCATCAACGTTTTCATCTTCATAAAGCTTGGCAGCTAAATAGTTACCTGAGCGAAGTTGATTTTTAATCCTACTTATCTCATATTCACTAATACCTACAGATTTTAATACTGCGCCACCGAGCTGGAGACCTGTCTCATAAACTTCTGGAACAATCATGGTCGCGCCTAACTCATATAGGTCAGAAGCATTATTTAAATCTTGCGCTCTGGCGACAATTGCCACTTCAGGGAAATTAGCAGATATAACTTTTAAAGCCTTTTTCAAGGTTACTTCGTTATTTATAGCAAGGATTACTGATAATGCTCGGTCAAGCCCTGCAGCTTTTAGAGTTTCAAAATGTGAAATATCTCCCTTAAAGATAGGATAACCGTTGGATCTTTCCTCCTTAACATAATCATCATTGATGTCAATAATTATATAATGGATATTCTCAGCCTCAAGCACTCTTGCAACCATCTTTCCAACGCGGCCAAATCCTGCAATAACAACATGGTTTGTAACGTCCCTTGTTCCAATTTCAATATAATGTAATGGAGATTTTTCTTTTCTTTCTTCAAGCAGTGAGGCTAATTTTTCACCAATTTTTGAAAGAAGCGGTGTAAGCGCCATGGTAAAGGTAACCACCAATAGTAGTATTTTACCGGCATTTGGATCAATTATACCATTATTAATCCCAAGGTTAAATAAAATGAAAGCAAATTCGCCGCCTTGAGAGAGGAGTAACCCTGTATGTACAGCTGTTGCTCTGTTGAAGCCAAACAAAATACATAGACCTATAATTATGGCGCTCTTTACAACTATTAAGCATAAGGATAAGGTCAATATTTTGCCAAGCTCATTATAAATATCTACTACATCAATTGTCATACCAACTGTCATAAAGAATAGACCAAGTAGTAATCCTTTAAACGGTGCAATACTTTCCTCAGCCTGCAACTGGAATTCTGTTTCTGCCACTAAAGTTCCAGCAACGAAAGCACCTAGCGCTAATGATAGTCCCATGTATTCAGTACCCCACGCTGCAGCAAGAGCAATTAAAATAGTCATAGCTATGAAAAGCTCATTACTTTTTACGGTATTATCTGAGGTAATTAAGTTGAATAATGGTCTAAGTAAAACCCTGCCTATAATGAATATTCCTATTAAAGCCGCTATGGCTTTGACGAAAGCACTTGCAAGCGCATATGGAATTGAAGATTTATCACCCGATAAAAGCGGAACGATGACAAGTAGAGGTACAACGGCGAAATCTTGCAATAATAATACTGCAAGAGCTATTCGGCTTACTTGAGTAGACTGGCTTCTCGCTTCAGCAATTACTTGCAGTACGATTGCAGTTGATGAAAGAGCAAGTCCACCACCAATAATTATTGCTGCATTACTATTATTATAGATTAACTCAACCGCTCCAGCTATTAAAATTGAGGTTATTATCACTTGCAGCGAGCCAAAACCAAAAACATATTTGCGCATGGCTTTAAGTCTCTCAAATGACAACTCAAGACCAATAGCAAAAAGCAGGAATATTATACCAAATTCACCAAAAACTTCTGTTTGCGTATGAGAGACAATTTTGAAAAAACCATGGTCGCCAATTGCGGCTCCTGCCACAAAGTAACCTAATACTGGGCTAAGGTTTAAGCGTCTAAAAACTGCAACAACAAATACAGAGGCTGCAAGCAATATCACTACACTTGGTAAAAATTGTAACTTTTCCATTGAAGTATAAATTCCAAAAATTATATAAGGTGAATAAATCCCATTAAAACCTAGGGAGAAAATAGTACTGTTATGTCTTAAATAATAATATATAAAAACCTTGCTAATTTGCAAAACTTATTTAAAAATCCAGTACGAATTTAAACTTATATAAATTAATATATAACTTTTAGGTCCAATAGGATTTTAAATTACTCTGCGGCCCAAATCGGGTTTTTGATCTTGTCTAAAAATTTCTTATGAGCAATGGCTTCTTCTTCAGAGACCTCTATAACGTGACCTGCTTTTACACTAATCTCCTCAACAATTGTAGTCTCTGAAATTGTAGTAATGCTGGTATTACTTCCGCTCATATGAATTGTAGTAGATTCAAATCCAGCAATTTCGAATTTCGTCTGCCTACCACCGCAAAGCTCAATATACACCTCAGCTAACAGTTTTGCATCAAGCAAGGCTCCGTGAAAATTTCTTGAAGAGTTATCTACTTTGAAACGGTCACATAAAGCATCTAGACTGGCACGCGCTCCTGGGAAGCGGCGGCGAGCAATTTGTAGAGTATCAATCACGAGCTCCATATCAATAGTTGATTCACCGATGAGTGATAATTCGTGATTTATAAATTTCATATCAAATCGAGCATTATGAGCAACAATTCTTGCTCCTCTAATAAATTCTAAAAAATCTTGAGCAATATCTTTAAATACTGGTTTATCTCTTAAGAAATCTCTAGAGATACCGTGCGCCTTGTAGGCTTCGGGGTCTATATCTCTTTTTGGGTTAATATAAACGTGAAACTCTCTACCAGTGTAAACTTTATTAACCATTTCGATGGCGCCAATTTCAATAATTTTATGGCCGCCTATTATCGGATCAAGACCGGTGGTCTCGGTATCTAATATTATCTCTCGCACAACTTTTCTAGTTTTTTAATTAATTCAAGGACATCTTTGCTAAAAACTAGCTGATTATTATCAGAATGTAAAACAAAATCAGATAATCCTACCTTCAGTTTATCTGGTATTTGATTATTTAAAATTTTCTTTAATTTCTCTCTTGTCATCCCAGAGCGCTCTAAGGCCCTTTTTTCTCTTACTTCATCACTACAGGTTACAGTAATTATATAATCGAATAAATTTTGTTTATTTGTCTCAAATAGTAACGGAATCTCTACAAAAACAAGTCTTGCCCCCTTACTTCTACACTTATCAATAAATTGTAATATAGTTGTTTCTACTAAAGGATGGACTAGTTTTTCTAATTTACTTTTTTCCTGCTCATCGTCAAAAATGCGCTTGCTTATATTAGCTTTAGAAATAGGTTTAATAGCCGGAAATATATACTCGAGTTTTTTTGAAAATTCTTTGTCATCATAAAGGCTTGCAACGTATTTATCACAGTAGAATACCGGATATCCATGATTCTCTATTATAGAAGAGGTGAAGGTTTTTCCCGAAGCTATAGAACCAGTAATTGCGATTAATTTCATTTAAACAATCCTAAAACTAATTTGTAGACATAACTTTTTGGCCAAATTTTTGCTTTTTCTCATAATACATCCTAAGTATATCTGAAGCTATCTCTTCAACTGACTTCATTGTCACGTCAATTATAGGCCAATTGAAAGCTGCAAATAACCTTTTTGCCTCTCTACATTCCTGGACTACTTTATCATAATCTGTATAATCCACTTTTGTAGAATAAGTTGCAACATTTAATCTATTATTACGCACTTCAACCAGTCTTTTAGGGTCAATTATTAACCCAACGATCAAAGGATTATTAAGTGAAGTTATTTCATCAGGTAGGCTTAAATTTGGCACAATAGGTATATTTGCTGCTTTAAGGCCATTAAACGCTAAATAAACACAAGTAGGCGACTTAGAGGTTCTTGAAGGACCCAATAATACAATATCTGCTTCCTCTAAATTAGAGAGTTTCTGACCGTCATCATGTTTTAAAGTAAAGTCAATTGCCTCCATTCGCTCGAAATAATCACTATCCATCCTAAACTCACTGTGCTCGTTTAAGGCTGGAATACCAAGAAATGCACTCATTTCTTTAATTACTTTACCAAGCACTCCGATACAAGGTAGTTTCTTTTCAAAGCAAAAGTTTTTAACCCTATCTCTAAGATCTGATGCAGCAATAATATATAAAACCATACCTGGTTTTTTCTCAATTGTTTTTAAACATTGCTCAACTGCTTCATCATTTCTAACAAGGGGCCAAACATAAATTTTAGGCTTTATCCCTTCAAACTGTAAAAGTGAGGAGTTTACCACGCTCATTAAAGTTTCGGTAGAAAAGTCGGAAATAAGATGGATATTAAGGTTTTTCATCGCATTATCCACAATAAATATGTGAGTAAGCTTTTAAACAAAGCAAAATTTTTATAAGAAATCATACTATATATCGTGTTTATTTTATTCTAGCACTACTAAGTTTTGAGTGTATCGTACCTGTGGATAAAATTGTGAATAAATACAGTATTCTGTGAGTATCCCATATATTCGTATTTTAACCAACATTCAAACCTTAAGATTATCCACATGTGAATTATCATTTTTTCCAATTGTGAAAATTGTGGATAAAATGAAGAATTATTTTATCAAGATAGCTTGTTTGAGTATTAAATAAAGTATATTCATTATAAATAGTCGATTACAAGTAATTAATGTGATATATCTTGATTTTTTTGTGGATAAAATTTAATTTACATATTTTAGCCCCCAACAACTAAAACTCTTTTTTTATTTATTATATTTATTATTATATTTAGTATATGCAAAAAAAACTTTTGAGCGTTTTAAGAGAAAAGAAAAATTTTTCACCTCCGCCTATCTGGCTTATGCGTCAAGCTGGCCGTTACTTACCTGAGTATAGAGAAATTAGAAAAAGCGTTCAAAGCTTTTTAGATCTATGTTATAATCCAAAGCTTGCAGCGGAAGTCACATTACAGCCTATTACAAGATTTGATTTTGACGCTGCTATAATTTTCTCTGATATATTAGTAATAGCTGACAGCTTATCAGGTAAGGTTGAATTTATTGAAGGTAAGGGGCCCCAACTAGATATTATCAACGACGAGACGGATCTAAGAAATTTAAAAATTGACCATAATTGTGCAAAACTTGCAAATACAGCAGAAACTCTAAGCCTTGTCAGAAGTAAGCTACAAGCCGATAAGACTTTAATTGGATTTGCTGGAGCGCCTTGGACGGTTGCAGCTTACATGCTTGAAGGAACTTCAAAAAATGATTTTGCCCTTGCTAAAGAGAAATGCTTTAACAAGCGAAGTATGGTTAAGAAACTTATCGAGATTATTACAGAAATCACCATTACTTATTTAAAAAGCCAGATTAAAGCAGGAGCTGATGTAGTGCAAATCTTTGATTCTTGGGCAGGGATTTTAGGGGAAGAGGAGTATAGAGAATTTATTATTGAGCCAACTCAAATAATAGTTAAGGAATTAAAAAAGGAATTTCCAAATACACCAATAATAGGTTTTCCAAGAAACTCTCATCTTTTATACAAAGATTATGCAATTAGAACGGGGGTAGATGGATTATCTTTAGATTATAATGTTCCACTTCGATTTGCTAAAGAATTGCAAGAAATACTTCCTGTGCAAGGGAATTTAGATCCAATTATACTGCTTTCAAATGACAAAAAGTTTATAGAAGCAAGAATAAAAAAAATATTAGACGCATTAGTGGATAAGCCATTTATATTTAACCTTGGTCATGGTATTTTACCAACCGTTCCTGTAGAAAACGTTGAAATATTAGTTGAAACAATAAGAAATCATAGAAAGTAATAGGCAATGGAAAAGAAAGTAGCAATAATCCTATTTAACCTTGGGGGACCTAACAAAAGAACCAATGTTAAAAATTTCTTGTTCAATTTGTTCTATGATAAAGCCATAATAAACTTGCCTAATCCTTTTAGATGGTTAATAGCTAAATTTATCTCAAGCTCAAGGGCTAAAAATTCGCAGGCAAATTATAATTTAATTGGGGGTTATTCTCCGATATTAGAAAACACTAATAAACAAGCTGAGGCATTAGAGAAGCAATTACTTGAAATTGGTTATAATGCTAAAGTATTTACCTGCATGCGATATTCTTACCCTAGAGCTTCTGAAATTATCTACGGGGTTAAAGATTTTGCGCCAACAGAAATTATACTGCTACCTTTATATCCACAATTCTCCAGTACTACTTCCAGTTCATCAATATATGAGTTTAAAAAGTTTGCAGCAGAAGAGCTTTCCGGTATACCTATAAAAACAGTTTGCTGCTTCTTCAAAGAGGATAAGTTCATCCAATCGCAAGTAAATCTAGTGAGTAAAGCTATTGAAGAGGTTGAAAACCAGCGACATATAATACTATTTTCGGCACATGGTTTGCCAAAGAAGATTATTGACGCAGGAGATCCTTATCAATGGCAGGTTGAGCAAACAGTTGACTTAATTATAAAAAAGCTTCCGATGAAACCAATGAAACATATTATCTCATACCAAAGTAGAGTAGGGCCGGTAGAGTGGATAAAACCATACACCGAGGATGAGATAATTAAGGCAGCAAAAGAAAATTTGGCTATAATCATAGTTCCAATCGCTTTTGTGTCTGAACATTTGGAGACATTAGTCGAGCTTGATATTGAATATGAAGAGATCGCTAAAGAGAACGGCGCAAAATCTTACATTAGAGTGTCAACGCCAAGCTTAGATACGAATTTTATAACAAGCCTTGCTGAATTAACACAGAGATTTATTGAAAAGAATACAGGTAATGCGTTATCATGCGAGTTGAACAAATTATGTAGTAAAGCTTATACAAAATGTATTAGTGAAGGATAATAAAATGCTGAGTTATTTATCAAATTATTATGATTGGTTTAAGACTATACATGTAATTGCTGTAATATCTTGGATGGCTGGAATGCTATATCTCCCTAGATTGTACGTTTATCACGCTGATGTAAAATACGGCTCAGAGTCAGACAAGTTGTTACAAATCATGGAATACAGGTTACTTAAGTATATCGTTAACCCTGCTATGATTGTCACCTTTATCTTTGGTTTAACAAATGCTTATATTTATGGTTTTAAAGCCCTTGGTACATGGTTTCATATAAAAATGACAGCAGTATTAGTGATTGCTACTATTCATGGTTTTTTAGCACGATGGCGTAAAGACTTTACAAAAGGGATTAATAAACATTCTGCAAATTTTTACCGAGTAATAAATGAAACGATTACTGTTTGCATGGTCATTGCAGTTGCAACAGTAATAATAAAACCTTTTGATTAGATTAACAAACTTATTGCATTTAATAAGATATTTCCTATTTTTTAAATAATATGCCTTGCAAAAGTTGCATATACCTTTTATAACTTTATTAAGAAACTCTTAATTAAATATGCAACAGAAAGCAGATCATTCAAATAACCATAACAAAAAAACAATTCCAAATTCCTCATTTGGCTTGCAGGAAGCAATATTGGAGTGTGTTGAAAAAAAAATTAATAAAATATGCATAAGAGTATCTCTAAATAATTATGACTTCCTATGTCTTGAAGTTGGACCTGAAATGGTTGATCAAAAATTGGAAAAGGCTAGAGAAGTCATTGACCGTGTACTAAAAAAGGAAAAATTACCAGAATCCTATACCTCTAAAGTTAGTCATGAATTTATTATTATTATCCCAGACTCTAGGGAATTACTTTCAAAAGTAACTTTTAACATATTTAAAGAGCTGCAGTTAAGCGAAATTAATAGTAAAAATCTGTTTTTTGACTTTAGATTATCCAGTATTTTGTTCCCCAAATTTGGTGCAAGCGAAAAAACTTTATTAGATAAGCTTAGAAATTCTTATCAAGAACAAGTTAACAGTAGCTGCAATTATCATATTATCTATGATGATGAAAACAATAATGTAATCACTAAGGTTCAGACCGATTACGAACGAGCAAATATCTTAAAAAAAGCAATTTCAGAGAATAGAATAAGGTTTGCTTTCCAGCCAATAGTTAGCTGTAAATCAGGACATATTAATCATTATGAATGTTTGCTTAGAATGGTTGATAATAATAAATTGGTTTCAGCAGGCCCACTAATACCAATTGCAGAGAAACTAGGGTTTATTAGTATTATCGATGATATGGTAGTTGATATGGCAGTAGAAGAACTACATAGGTCAAGCGATATTAATTTTGCTATTAATATTTCAAACCTTGGTGTATCTAACCCATATTTAATAGATAAAATAAAAGATTGTTTATCTGACCCTAAAATAGCCTCAAGACTCATTATTGAAATCACTGAAACTGCAGCGCAAGATGATTTAGAAAAAACCAAAAATTTCATTAAAGCTGTACATAACCTTGGTTGCAAAGTAGCAATTGATGATTTTGGTGCAGGTTATACCTCCTTTAGGCAATTAAAGCTGCTTCCAATAGATTTAATCAAAATTGACGGGTGGTTCATAAGAGACGTGCTAGATAATTTAGATAATAGATTCTTTGTCGAAACTTTAGTTAAAATGGCTGAAGAACTTGGTACTCAAACTGTTGCTGAATTCGTGGAAAACGGAGAGATAGCTAAGTTTCTGCTTGATATCGATGTAGATTATATGCAGGGTAATTATTTCTCTCCTGCCGTTGTTAATCGCTCCTGGGTGCAAAATAAGAAAAGTTAATTACATGCATCAAATTTCGATACGTAAGTTAAATCCAGAAGATGTAAGTTGCGTTTATGAATTACTCAAAAACCTTGTACGTGAGGAGGGAACAGATAAAAGTTTTATTCTAACCATAGATAAAATGCAGCAATATATATTTGGTAAGTACGCGGATTGGAATTGCGTTGTTGCTGTAATGGGGAAAAATGAGATAATCGGCTTTTGCCTTTATAGTTTTGCTAATACTAACCGCGCTTTTAATGATACTCCACTAATACAGATTGATGATATTTACGTAAGACCTGAGTACCGAGGCTTAAAAGCTGGTCAAAAACTTATTCAGGAAGTTACACATATAGCTAAAAATAATAATATTACGAGAATAGAGCTATGGTGCATGAAAGATAATTTGAGTGCTTCAAAGTTCTATAATAAATTTAATGTAGAAAAACTAGAGTTCCTTGAAGTGCTGAGGCTTAAAGTTGATAAAGTCTTAAGCCATGTAAAACTCAATGATTATAGGTAATTCTTAGTTTACATGGCTTACTTATCTAGAAGGCGACCTAAATTAGATGTCGGCTAACTCGTCGTATATAGATCTAATTTCTGTCAAATCCATTTCTCTTTCTTCATCCGAATCAATAATAGGCACTTCAGAGACGTTATCGACACTTGCTCCAGTGCTAGGTGTCAGTTTAGAGTCGTCAGTTGCTTCGTTAGAGGTGGCTGGAAACAAAACTCTTTGAGAATTAAGTACAGCAGCATTAGCTAGTTGAGCTTGCGCCTGGTGATTGATCGCTGCCTGCGGTAGTGCAAAATTATTAAAATCAATAGGTTCAAATTTTGATGTTATTCCCAATTGAGTGAAAGCTGCTTCGTAAGGTAAATATTCATTCATATCTTTAAGTCCATACTCTACGGCTTTTAAATAGGCTCGATCGAATTCATTTAAATATCTGTGATCAAACTCCTCTTCATAGAGAAGCCTCTCATCTTTTTTTATATTAACGGCTTTTAGAACCTCTATGTTGTTAGTTAAAGTTGCGTTAACAAGAGGCGAACCTCCTTGTGTAAAAGCATGATAAGCACCATAGCTAGAGCCAAAAGCTTTTACGAGGTCTATGTCGTGTTTTGATATAGACTTTGAGTAAAGCTCTAAGAGGACCTCGCTTTCTGACGCTTTATCTGAATTGCCTTTTACGAAATTTACTATTGTTTGTAGCTTTTCGTGGATAGAAAGCGACGAATTACCTATTATTTTTTCACTTAAAATATTTAGTTTTTTCTTTACAGGATTCTTTAAATCCAGCGGTCTTTTTTTACCAGGTTTAGTCTCAGAATTTGGCATAAATTTTTATATAATTAGCGTTGATTTGTATTAATTAATTTTAAGTTAACTAGGATTTTATAGCATATTAATAAAAAATTCACAAGAACATTGTCATATTGTAGAAAAAAAAATAACTATTACTTATTAATTAATGCTAACGGTTATTTTCTAAATGAATTATTAGCCTATAGTTGCTAGCCTTTATAATACACCCACAAACTTTTTTGCATAAAAATTAAACAAAAACGAATTTTTTAACTTATTATTCAGCTGTAATGTAGTAAATTAACTAATATTTATGAAATAAATTTATATATTTTATGTTTTGGCGCTCTAAAACAGACGGTGAAAAAATTGACGTAACAGCTGGTCAAAATGCTGTTAAAGCAGTTAAAAACTGGTATTCTGAACGATATGATCGGGTTATTGTACAGCGAAATATTTTTTTCTTGTTGCTCATATTTTGCTTAGTATTAGTTTTGATAGCCATATTTGCTGTATCACGAATATCAACATCAAAATCTTTTGAGCCGTTTGTAATTCAAATAGAAGAGAATACGGGGGTTGCAAAAGTTGTTAACCCTGTATCAAGTGATATTCTTAGTGGAAATGAGGCTTTAAACCAATATTTTATAAAAAGATATTTAATCGCCCGTGAGACTTATAATCCAGTTGATTTTGATACTCAAGCAAGGCAAATAGTTCGCCTGTTTTCTTCTTCTGCTGTTTTTTGGCAATATTTAGGTCTTCTACGTGATGACACAAAAAACCCTCAAGCAAAGTACGGAGATCGGAATACAACTTATTTGCGTATAAAATCATGGTCGAAGCTTGATGGTGACGGCAAAAAATATATGGTAAGGTTTTCTGTACATGAGGTTAGTGGACCTAGAAATGTCTATAATAAACTAGCAATAATTGAAGTAAACTACTTTCCAATGAGCTTAAAAGACGAAGATAGAGATATTAATCCTGTAGGGTTCCAAGTAACGGGTTATAGGGTAGATGATGACAATAGCTAGAATTACAAAAGCTTGTTTGGTACTAGTTGTAAGCAATATACTAATTATTACAAGTTCAAGGGCAATGCCGCAAGAAACAGCGCAACAAAATGAAAATATTAGTAATAGGGCAAAAATTAAAAAGGATCTAATTGAGGATAACCTCCCTATTACAGTAGATAACAGGATAAAAACATATGTCTATAATCCAAATGAAATTTATTTATTAGTACTACATTTTGGCTTCCAATCGCATATTGAATTTGCTAAAGGCGAAGAAATCGAAACCCTATCCTTAGGCGATACTTATGCTTGGAAGTTAACACCACTAGGAAATCGGTTATTCATAAAGCCGATGGAAAAAAATATAAGAACAAATATGACGATTATAACTAATAAGAGAACATATCAGTTTGACTTAGTGGCAAAAGAATTAGAAGAAGAGGATGATGAGAGAGACTTAGTATATTTAGTTCGTTTCTTTTATCCTAAAAAGAAATAAGAGTAGATTTAAACCATGGCTGAAGAAAAAAATACTAAAGTTGAACATGTAGTCGAACCAGAGGTTAAAAATGAATTATCTCAGGTGGCATCGAACCCTGCAAAAAACATGGTTATTGTTGGGATTGTGGGTGTAGTATTCAGCGCCATTTTCTATAATATGTTTATCGCAGGCTATAAAAAAGAAGAAAAACCAGAGACCCCAAAACCAGCTGAATCACAAATTGTAAAACCAAATAGCGATGTAGCAGACCTACCGGAAATTCCAACGCTGCCTGAGCCAAAACTTGTTGAACCTACGCCGCCTCCACCTTTGCCCGCGGCTCCTGTTGAGTCTTTACCCCAGCTTCCAGCGGCTCCTGTTGAGGCGCCAACTGCCCCTGCTTTACCAACAAATATAGCATCAGACGGTATTCTCACCGGCGACTCTGAGGAAGTAAAACGCAGAAAAGAAGCAAAGCGTAAATCCTCAATAACTGTTATGGGTGGGGGTGGCAGTACACCAAAACCTTTACCGACTGCAGTCTCTAAAATGCCGTCTCTAGAATATACTCTTGGCAGAGGAAAAGTAATTGATGCAGTACTAGAATCAGCTGTAAATACTGATTTTGGTGGCGAAATTAGAGCTGTCATTTCTAGAGATGTTTTTTCTGAAAGTGGAAGGGTAATATTAATCCCAAAAGGCTCTCGCATATTCGGTACCTATTCTACAGGTGTTGGTGCTAGTAGTGGCAGAGTGGAGATAGTATGGGACAGAATAGATCTAGCTTCTGGTTACAGGCTTACATTAACCGCATTATCTACAGATAATTTAGGTAGAAAGGGCGTTGAAGGAAGAGTAGATAATAAATATAAAGAGAAAATGGCTAATGCAGTTCTTACCTCAGCTTTTAATGTATTAGTGGCCAAAGGCATTGATTCTGCAGTGCCTCCTGTACTCCCAAATCAAACAGCTAATGCTAATAGCGCAACAATTTCCAATATACAATCGCAAGTTGTAAGCCTCGCACAAGACGCAACAGCTGACTTTAATAGAGTTTGTTCTGCTTTGCAAAGTGCAATTATTGATCAAGGGTCAAGTGCTTTTCAGCAAGCAGTTACTGGTTGTCAAGTGATTGTTACTAACGCAGCAGGATTGACAACAGCGCAACAAAAAACCGCAGCTTTAACCTTAGCAACTTCAATTGCTACAAGCCTTTCAGCTTCAACAGCGCAGAACACTACGCCCACTAAAGCTCAACAAGCCGCTGAGGAGGGCTATAAAAATATCACCGAGACTCTAAAAGGTATGATAGCGCAGCAGAACTTTGAGCCGACAATCACGATAGACCAAGGTAGACCTTTAAAGATTTACGTAACAAAAGATTACGAGTTTCCGAAAGAAGCAATATTTAAATCTAGGTTATTAAAATGAGCAATGCAGCACTTGAAACTTATCTAATGCCATTTAAAGAGCTTTTTGCTGAGGAAGGCGTTAATGAGATTATGGTTAATAAACCAGGAGAAGCATGGGTTGAGAAGCGAGGCGAAAATAGAAGAGAAGAGCTTCCAGCAATCGATTTTGATCATTTACTTGGCCTTGGGCGACTGGTTGCGCAGTCAACTGATCAAACTATTTCAGAAGAAAAGCCACTATTATCTGCCACTCTGCCAAATGGATATCGTATTCAGATAGTATTCCCACCTGCAACCGAGCCAGGTAAAGTTGCGATGGCAATACGTAAAGGCGCAGGCATGATCCTAACCCTTGATGATTATGATAAAATGGGAGCTTTCCAAAACACCGCTGTTCAGGAAGTGGTTGATGAAAATGATGAGATACTAAAACAATATTTAAACGAGAATCGCATTAAAGATTTCTTACAGCACGCTATTATCTCTAAGAAGAATATAATTATTAGTGGTGGTACTTCTACAGGTAAGACAACTTTTACAAATGCTGCTCTTCTTGCAATTCCTCAGCATGAGCGACTAATTACTGTCGAAGATGCTCGAGAAGTAAATCTAACCAATCACCTCAATAAAATACATTTGCTTGCTTCTAAAGGTGGTCAAGGAAGGGCCAAAGTAACAACTCAAGATTTAATTGAAGCCTGCCTCCGCTTAAGGCCAGATAGAATCATCGTGGGTGAGCTTCGAGGGACTGAAGCTTTTAGCTTCTTAAGAGCTATTAATACAGGTCACCCTGGCTCTATATCTACTCTGCACGCTGATACTCCAGCAATGGCTTTAGAACAATTAAAATTAATGGTGATGCAGGCAGGGCTTGGTATGCCTCCTGCTGAGATTAAGCAATATATAGCTTCTGTAATTGATGTAGTAATACAACTTAAACGCGGTAGTGGCGGTAGGCGTTATATTTCTGAAGTTTATTATAAAGGGTTACATAGTTCTCATGGATGATAGTAAATTTATTCTTGCAGCACGCAATTTCGTTATAGTTACTATAGGGCATATATGTATGCTGCTTGGTGTAATATGGATTAGCGGAGTATTTGTTGCGTATTTTACAAACGAACTTCATTTGATTGGGCTTGACGATAATGCCATAGAGATTGCATATAAATGGGGGAAATGGCTAATTTCAGTTTGGAGCCAACTACCATATGATGGTTATAATTATTTGAAAATAAAATTAGTCTCTTCCCTTATACTACCATTCGTAATAGGAATAATTTTATATATTATTAACTTCGACAAGATTAAAGCGTGGCGCCCATATAAACCTAGAGAAAAAGTCTATGGTGATGCTAGTTGGGCAAGCCCCGCAGATGTAGAGAGAGCGGGGCTTAGAGCAAAACATGGCATGCTGCTTGGTATCGACAATAAAGGATATTTTGTGGCAGATGGCTTCCAGCACGCATTACTGTTTGCTCCAACCGGTTCTGGTAAGGGTGTTGGCTTTGTAATACCTAACCTCTTATTTTGGGACCACTCTGTTGTAGTGCATGATATTAAGCTTGAAAACCATGAGCTAACAAGTGGTTGGCGTGCACAGCAAGGTCAGCAGGTATTCGTATGGGAGCCTGCAAACCCAGATGGTAAAACCCATTGTTACAACCCGATTGACTGGGTAAGCCAGAAGCCTGGTCAAATGGTGGATGACGTTCAAAAAATTTCTAACCTTATCATGCCCGAGAAAGACTTTTGGAATAACGAGGCTCGAAGCTTATTCGTTGGCGTTGTATTATACTTAATTGCTGACCCGTCGAAACCAAAATCATTTGGTGAAGTAGTTCGCACAATGCGTAGCGATGACGTAGTGTATAATCTTGCAGTTGTACTTGATACTCTGGGTAAGGTTATACATCCTGTAGCTTATATGAACCTTGCTGCATTCTTACAAAAAGCAGATAAAGAACGCTCAGGTGTTATATCGACTTTAAACTCTTCTCTAGAGCTATGGGCAAACCCATTAATTGATACAGCCACTGCTTCATCAGATTTTAATATTCAGGAATTTAAAAAGAAAAGAACCACCGTATACGTCGGATTAACTCCAGATAATATTCAGCGCTTACAAAAGCTGATGCAAGTATTCTACCAACAGGCCACAGAGTTCTTAAGTAGAAAAATGCCTGATATTAAGGAGGAACCTTACGGTGTGATGTTCTTAATGGATGAGTTTCCAACACTTGGTAAAATGGAGCAATTTAAATCTGGCATCGCTTACTTCAGGGGATATAGAGTAAGATTATTTTTGATTATTCAAGATACGCAGCAATTGAAGGGTACTTATGAAGAAGCTGGAATGAACTCATTCCTTTCGAACTCTACCTACAGGATAACCTTTGCAGCGAATAACTATGAAACAGCAAATTTAATATCACAGCTTTGCGGGAATAAGACTGTTCAACAAACTTCGCAAAGTAAGCCAAAATTCTTCGATCTTAACCCTGCCACCAGAACAGTTAACGTTTCTGAGGTACAAAGAGCTTTACTTTTGCCCCAAGAAGTAATCCAGCTCCCAAGAGATGAGCAGATAGTCTTAATAGAATCCTTTCCCCCAATAAAGTCAAAGAAAATTAAATATTTCGATGATAAGTTCTTTACAAAGCGCTTGCTGCCTCCAACTCTAATACCAATACAAGAGCCATATGATCCAAGAAAGGACAGCGCAGAGGAGGAGGTTGAAGAAGATTTAGTAGAAGAAGAATACGAAGAAGAGGAGGATACAGATTCTAATGAAGAATTTGAAGAGAGTACAGAAGAAGACAATTACGACGATGAGTTGTACGACGAAGAAGTAGATGAGGCTACAGAACAGAACGAAGTTACAGCTTCAGAGCAAATTGAGGAGTATGAGGATGCAACAGAAGAAGGTAAGCATTCTTCTGTAGAAGAGGAGGCTATAGTTAGTGAAAGTGAAGTGGTAGCGGAACAGCTTGAAAATAATTTTGAGGAGCAAACCTCTCAGCGAAACGAAGAAGCTATCGCGCAACAGGAAACTGTAAACAATGATGGTGCTGGAAATGAAGTTTACGAAGAAGCTGTTGAAGATAAAGCTCAAAATAATCCAGAGTTAGAGGAAAATTATAGATCAGGCGAAGAGAATTTAATAGAAGAGAGCCATGAAGAGTTTAAAGAGGATCAAGAGCTTGAAACAGGTGAGGAGTTAGCTAGAGAAGATGCTCAGCAAAGCGCTGAACAAAATCAGCAAAATGAAGAGCTAGAACCAGCCGAAGTTAGCGAGCAGGAAGCTACTGAACTAGAAGAAGTACAATTAAAAGATTATGATAAAGAAGCTTATGAGGAGTTCTTAGAAGAAGAAATTGAGCCATCAAAAGAGGGATTAGACAAAGAAGATTTAGAGAAAAATAATGATTCGACTGAAAGTAACGCAGAAGATAGCGAGACAGATGAAGATATCATAGCAAATGAAGAAAATGATTCAGATAGCGGCGATTCTGCCAACAGAAAGAGCTCATATGACGAAGAGAATATAAATGAGGATTTAATTAAGGATAAAACCTCAAGTGAACAGCCAAACCTAAACACCTCGAATCCATTGCTTCAGAAAAAAAATGAGCCCGGAAATAACCAATAGACAAAATAATTAGTGCTATATTTAGCAAAAACATATATATATAACCGGTTAGATTTATTAAAGAAATAAGCTGCTTACAGCTTATTTTGATAAAAGAAGAATATATTAAGGCTAAGTTGAATGCGCGAAGAAAGATATGCAA
>JAQSWU010000023.1 GCA_029266475.1 Rickettsiaceae bacterium
CGCCACCCTATTAATACTTAACATTTAAAACTAAAGCATCTGCCTTGCTTTGATATATTTACCCCCGCTTAGTTTTATTACTAATTAGTATGGTTGAAAGTAATGAGACTTCATCAACCGTACTAACCTCACATATTCCTACTTAATGTTTCAAAATTTATGCATCCGTTTTGCTTTGATACATTACCCACCTGTTGGTTTTTATCACTCATAGAGTACTTATTAGTACGGTTGAAACACCAAAGCCATCTTCAACCGCAGTATAAATATCCCCATACTTAAACAACTTAGTATAGAATTACCTTCTCACAAAGTAGTTTTAAACGTGTTTTCAAGGATTAGAGTGTCAAAAATTATCATTACGAAAATTGCCCTTGGACAATTTGAAGTAATCCAGCGCAACTAATCAATATACCTAAGCTTCGTTTGATAACTGGGCTGCCGCGCTCAACGAAGCTCGCTTAGCAAGTGACGACTCGCTACCCCTCCCCCCTTTTTTTTCGTAAAGGAATTATTTGTCACCTATTATAGCATTTTTAATAAAAGGGCTAACTATTCTTAACCGGCAAAAAAGTTGTATTACTAACATAGAACATAGATAATCCTTAAATCTCTTGCCAGCAAGGTTATATCATAGATAAAAATGGATTATAATATGTTATCAATTTCAGAAAATAGGGCGCTAAAATGAACGAGATAGAGTTTCAGAAAGTTATTAAGGATATTAAAGAGAATCAAATTAGCAAGCTTGAGCTTGAAAGTAGGAATTTATCACTTGGGCAGGTTGATGAACTTACACGTAACTTAGAAGAGAACACCTCAATCCGTTATATTAACCTTTCGGATAATCTAATAGGAGATGAAGGTGCTAAGGTTTTAGCTATTTATTTAGAGAAGAACCCTACACTTACTTCGATAAGGCTGAATGGTAATCAAATAGGAGATGAGGGCGCTAAGGCTTTAGCTGCCTCTTTAGAAAAAAACAGCACCATCACTTCGATTAACCTTTGGGGTAATTCCATAGGGGCTGAAGGTGCCAAGGCTTTAGCTGTCTCTTTAGAAAAGAACAGTACCATCACTTCAATTAACCTTTCGCATAATCAAACAGGAGTTGAAGGTGCCAAGGCTATAGCTGGCTCTTTAGAAAAAAAACAGCACCATCACTTCGATTAACCTTGGGGGTAATCAAATAGGAGATAATGGTGCCAAGGCTATAGCTGGCTCTTTAGAAAAAAACAGCACCATCACTTCGATTAACCTTGGGGGGAATCAAATAGGAGATGAAGGCGCCAAGGCTATAGCTACCTCTTTAGAAAAAAGCACGACACTTACTTCAATAAACCTTGGGGGGAATCAAATAGGAGATGAAGGCGCCAAGGCTATAGCTGGCTCTTTAGAAAAAAACAGCACCATCACTTCGATTAACCTTGGGGGGAATCAAATAGGAGATAATGGTGCCGAGGCTTTAGCTTCTTACCTAGAGAAGAACACTACAATTATTTCGATTGACCTTTATCTTAATCAAATAGGAGATAATGGTGCCAAGGCTTTAGCTGCCTCTTTAGAGAAGAACACTACAATTACTTCAATGAGCCTTGTGGGTAATTCCATAAAAGATGAAGGGATAAATGCTTTAGGCCTAGCATTAAAACATAATTTTACTATTCTTCAACTTAATGGGATAAATAATGAAGAAATTGAAAAATATACTACAAGAAATAACAAATTGCTTGAAGAAGCATTCGAACATGCCTTTGAATATATTTATAAGGGCAATAATGTAAATATTGTCGATGGTCATATATCCCTTAATCCAATCTCTGCTAAAGATCTCTTTATGCTAATACATCACAAAGAAGAGGTAAAAGACAAGCTTGATGGGAAGGAACAGGGATTTAGTTTCGGGGAATTTATGAATGAGCTGCAAATATATGAGAAGATAAATTTTTTTAAGCTACTTGGGATTTGCAGAGACCACGGCAGCTCTGGAAAGTTTACAGCCCTGCCTCTAGATATGATTCCGGAGATATCAAAGTTTTACTCTTACAAACCTACCATAGCTGGAGATATCAAAGCTGAAACTCATGCCGACTAGCTTAAACTAGCTCTCCTGCTGCGTAATCTTGGATTAGCCAATGAGTTTCTCTAATGATTGGACAATTATTTCAAGCTCATTCTCGCTAGATAAGTTGTGCTGACTGTCATGCAGTAAGGTTAAATCTACCCTCGGAGCTTCAATAACTTCAAGTAACCTTAGCGCCGTTTTGTAAGGCACTTCCGAATCTTTCCTTCCTTGTATTATCTGTACAGGGCAATTGAGAGATAGGTTCTGGCCTAAAAAAATTAAATGACTGCGCCCTTCCTCGATTAAACTATAAGCTATTGGGTATTTACAGCCTTCAGGTCCAAACTCGATTAAGCCATGACGCATTAAATAAGCTTGCTCTTCCTTCGTCATCCGATTCCATATAAGTTCTTCAGTGAAGTCTGGGGCTGGAGCAAGAAGTAATAAGCCCTTTAGCCGAGTAGAATAAGCTTTGGCAAGAGCAAGGCTAACCCAACCTCCCATACTCGAGCCAATTAAAATAAAATCATCAGATACAATATGGTCAATTAGATGTTTTGCGCCGAAAACCCAGTTGCCAATGGTTTGCTCGTTAAATTTTCCTGAAGATTTACCATGCCCTAAATTATCAAATCTTATGAAATTAATATCATTTTTTTCGCAATATTCATGTATATATAGCGCTTTTCTACCCTCCATATCTGACATTAATCCATGGTGAAATATAATAGTTGGTGTTTTTCTCTTGCTTTTATGTTCTTTATAGGCAATAAAATTATTACCATATTTGTAGAAATTGATGTCTTTTTCCATTTTACTATCTAACTTAAAGTTTTCGATATATGAAAAATTATCATAAAAGTACTATTTTACAAGTCTTACCTTCATTAATCGCCGGTGGAGTTGAACGAGGGACTGTTGATATCTCGCAGGCCTTAACAGAAAATAACTTTAATTCTATTGTATCATCGAGAGGAGGCCCTTTGAGCAAGCTAATCACTGCTCATCATGCAAGACATATTGAACTTCCGGTAGATAGTAAAAATCCCTTTCAAATGTGCAGCAATATCTATTCTCTTGCAAAAATTATTAGGGAATACAAGGTAGATATAATACACGCAAGATCAAGAGCCCCTGCCTGGAGTAGCTATTTTGCAAGCCGTATGACTAAGGCAAGATTCATTACGACATTCCATGGCACCTATAACTTTAGCAACAATCTTAAAAAATATTATAATTCAATAATGACCCGTGGCGAGAGAGTAATAGCTGTCTCTGATTTTATTAGAAAACATATAATCGAGAATTATCAAGTTAATGAGGATAGAATTAGGCTAATCCACCGCGGAGTAGATACCAATAATTTTGACCCTGCTAAAACTAGCGGAACAGCAGTAGCAGCGATTAAAAGTAAATATAATATAATAGATGGCGTGCCAGTGCTACTTCTGCCTGGTAGATTTTCGCAATGGAAAGGACAAATGTTTTTACTTGAAGCACTTAACGAAATAAAAGAACAGGAATTTTATTGCCTAATAGTTGGCGACCAATCTAGGCATCCAGAGTTCGTCAAAAAATTATATGCGAAAATTACGGAATGCGGTCTAAATGGTAAAGTGATAATATCTGGACCAGAATATGATATGAAAAGTCTTTATGCTGCAGCCGATATTATAATTTCGGCTTCAATAGAACCTGAAGCATTTGGAAGAATCGCTATCGAGGCACAAGCAATGGAGAAATTGATTATTGCGACTCGCTGCGGTGGTTCTTGTGAAACGGTAGTAGATGAAGTAACTGGCTTTCATGTTAAACCGAATGATATATCAGACTTTGCTGAAAAGATAAAATTCGCTCTATCAATTCTCGGCAGCCAAAAGCATTTATCAATTGTACAAGCTGCTAGAAGATCGGTAATTGAGCACTTCTCCCTCGAAAATATGAAGCAAAAAACTTTAGAAGTTTATAAGGAGTTAATATAATGCGTTTACCTATCTCAGCTTTCATCATCACGAAAAACGAAGAACTTAATATTGCAAGAGCTATAAATAGCATAAAAAATATTGTCGATGATTTATATGTGATAGATAGTGGTAGCCAGGATAAAACCGTAGAGATTGCTGAGAGCCTTGGAGCTAAAGTAATTTATAATGAATGGCCAGGCTATACTAAGCAGAAAGCCTTCGGTGAGAGCCTATGTAAGCATAAATGGATATTAAATATAGATGCTGATGAAGAACTGTCAAAAGAACTACAAAATGAAATAGAATATATTTTTGTTTCAAAACAACAGGATAAATATAAAGCCTACGAAATCGATAGGGTTATAATCCATAGAAATGAAGATAGGTTGAAGAGTTTTGCCCCATCAGATATTATGATAAGGCTATATAATATTGATTATGCAAGTTATGCCTCAAACAACTCTAGCACCCATGATTCAGTTGTTTTAAAGCCAGGCGTTAATAAAGAGAAAGACGTTTATCTCTTCAATGGGGCTGCTTACCACAGGTCAGGCACTTCCATAGAGCAATTGGTCGCGAAGGCGAACTTTTACTCCTCAGAGCAGGCAAAAGATATGCTCGAAAAAGGTAGATTCCCTTCAAAAATTAGAGTAGTTGGCGAATTTTTCTTCTGGCTCTTTAAAGCCTTCTTCATAAGAAGGTACTTTGTTTTTGGCTTTAGTGGCTTCGTTGATTCAATGATTTTTGCCTTTGCTCGCTTCCTTAGAATGGCCAAGGCTCGAGAAAAATTCCTCCAGGAAAGAAAAAAACAGCCTTAAGTGCTTACAATCCTGCTGCTTTTATCTTATTTAACAACTCGGAATGATCTCTAACATGGAGATGAGGGAGATATGGCCTAAACCATTCAGGTTCGTACTCCTCTCTTATCAGCACACTTAAGCAACTAAACTTATTTGCAGCCTCCATATCGACATGGCTATCGCCCACAAACCAAACATGGTCATGTCTTGGGTCTATGTCGCTTCCTAAGAGAGCAAGTTTAAGTGGCTCTATTGAAGGCTTATCTTGCATAGCATCACCTGCGCCTACTATCTTGTTGAAAAATTTGTCCCAGCCGAGTTTAGTAACCTCTGTTCGAAGCAATGGACCAGCCTTATTACTAACAAGCGCCGTATAGGGCTTTAGTTTATGATCAAGTAAAAATGAGAGAGTTTCAATTGCGCCTAGCATTGGCTTCAGCATCCCACCTGTTAAGCTATAATATTGCTGGCGATAGAATTCTATCGCTTCAGGGGTTTGCTCTTTAAAAAATTTTGGAAAATAATCTTTTGCAGATTTTACTGCCCATTTTTTAAGCTCGTCTCGAGCTAAAGGCTCTAGTCCAAATTCCGCCATCGTCCGCTCTACAGCCTCGTAAATCAATCCTTGCGTCGACACTAACGTGTCATCAAAGTCAAATAATATAGCTTTAGGTTGTTGAATTTGCATCTTATTAGGCTCACAATAGTTTTCTAATTAACCAGATTAATAATAGCGATATTAAAAGTAAAGCCTATTCTTTCCCATAAATGTCAAATAAAAATTATAACTGAGTTAAAACTATAATTGTTGACAATATGCGAAAGATAGACGTAGTTTGTTAATTATATGTGGTTAAAGCGTAATATCGCTTAAATAATAGTAACATAAAGATAGTAGACATTTTATGATCATTTTAGATAATAAAAACCTTGATTGTAGATTAGATATTGCAAACATTGTCATTAAAGGAATCCTTGATAATGATGTAAAAACTATACTGCAAGCCATAAACAACAATAACCTTACTGAAGATATAGAAAGTATTTTAAACAAAATAGATTTAAGTAAAGAATTTGAGTTGATCATAGATAATAAGGTGAAGTTAAAAGCTACTATTGCACATTACGCAGCTTTGAAATCAAAATTAATGACGCAGCATATAATCGAAAAGCTTGGCCAATCTCCTCTTAAACCGACTAGTGAGGGAACAAACTTAATTCATTTTGCAGCTTTAAGCGGAAAATTAGATAAACTAAACTTTTTGCTAAGTAATAAACCTGTAGGCGTTGACTTATCTAATCACCATAGCCAGTCGCCAATATATTTTGCTGCTCTCAATAGTAAAGAGGAATTACTTAAATTTTTATTAGAACGTAAGGTAAATATATTTGAGGGCGAGAAACACGGCTATACGCCACTACATTATGCAGCTTGCTTTGATAATGCTGAAGCAGTAAAAATACTAGTTAAATATGGAGCAAGGCCCAATCAAGGAACAGTAGAAGGAATAGTGCCCTTGCATTTAGCCGCCCGCTACGACTGCCCAAAGGCTGCTTTAGCTCTAATTGAAAACGGAGCTGATATAAAACAAGGGGCCCATTTCGGAGTTAATCCATTACATTTTGCTGCCCGTTATAACAGTATAAAGGTGATCAAGCTACTAGTTGAAGCTGGACTTGACCCTAATTCTGGCACTCAAGAGGAGGCCCACTCCTTCACTCCACTACATTTTGCAGCTTTTTACAATAACAAAGATGCAATCCAAGAACTAATTGCGCACAAAGCTAATCCTAACCAAGGCAGCACGGGCGGATATACGCCTCTACAAATCGCGACAGTCTTTGCAAATTTTGCAGCAACGCAAGCGCTAATAGAGCATGGTGCCGATATTACTCAAGGTAATAACGAGTGGGGGACGCCATTATTGTTTGCAGCAGGTAAAGGAAGTCAAGATTTTAAAAAAGTTGAGTATCTTTTCATAAATTTCAAATTTGCGCCAAAACCAATTCCTAAGGAAAATGCATACAAGGAAATTGCAGAAATATTGCTTCTTCAGCATAAAATATCACTTGATCACCATGACAGATCCTTCCAGAATGCCTTTGATTATGCACAAAAAAATAAGTTTGCCCTAATCGCTAATCGACTTAATATTACAAAATATTTTTATGATAAAATGGGCACTAGATGCGATCCAACCAAGGTTTTTCAATATTTAACATCGCAAGAAGATGCTAATTTCCTTATAGGTTTAATCAAATCATTTTCTGTAAAACTTGGTTTAGAAACTTTAGATAATTACTTCTCAAAACTAAGAATCAATGTAGCTAGCTGTCCTAATGAGGAAAAAAAGTCTAAAGCAATAGAATTTAATGAAATGCTGGCAAAGGTTAAAAGCGAGCTTGAAACTACTTTAGGTATTTTTCCAGCCCAAGCAGTAGATGATAATGATGAGCCAACTAACCTTGTTTTTGCAGATGATTACCAATTAGATCCATTAGGTAAGGTTGAAGAGATTACTTAATTTGTAATAATTCATTTGTAAGGAGTTCTTCTGAACTACTGCATTCTACCCTAGCTGCCGTTATCCATCCTATCTTCGCCAGAGATAGTAAGGCGAGAGAGCGCTTCCTCAGAGGAGTCTGAGCTACTGAGTCTAAAAGGATCCTCATCATCCGTAGCAAAAGACTCTCCACTATCCTCACCTACAAGGTCATCTGCAAAGTCTTCATCAAGGTTCCTGTCGTCAGACTCATCTTCCTCATTATCAATAGGGTAGCCTATAAACTTGTCTAGCGTCTCTTTAATTTCAGGGTCTATCTCTTCTGAAGGTATCATTCGTAAGTTTTCTTCGATAACTTCGCAAAGCTTGTATTTTGCTATGTTATAATCAGTAGTGGTTTCTTTATATTTATTTAAAGTATTCTGCTTGTAATAGTCTAAGAGTAGCTGAAGAAGCTCGACGTTACCTTTTTTTATTGCGAAGAAGAAGCATAAACCATCCCTTGCTAAAATATCCATATTAGGCGTCTTTTGTAGGAGCTTTCGTACCATATAATTATGTTGTATTCCATAACGACAATGATCTCTTAAATCCCTATTTAGATCTTCAATCATAATTTCCCTCCTTATAAATCGACATTTTCACCCATAACGATAGGTTTAGAACTATCTTTTTAATATTAATAAATGAATCAGCGCCATTTCTATAGAGTTCTGCTAAATCGCTTATAGCTTGCTGGTAACTATAATACTCGTAATTTTTAGCAAAAGCGTTGTAAATTAATGTGTGAAAGTTTTCTCTGAAGTCCGCGTTAGTGCTACGCTGCGTAATTACATTATAATGGTTAGATAAGAGTTCTACTAAAATGTTAATTTTTGTTCTAACGGTATTCTCTGATGCTTGTAGTATTCTTAAAGGTAAATTATTTGTAGTATCTAATAAATTCATATTTATTTTTGGCTGATTAGTTATTTCTTGTACAACCGTTAATTCTTGTAATTTAGCTGGGTTTATAGGCCCCTCATGCTTTTCAAAGCCGAAAGCAAGTTTTACTGCTATGTCTATGCAATCTCTAAACTGGTCAGGGTTCGGCCCTATATTCTTGCTTGCGGCGTTGTAAAAAGTTAACATGCTTTTAAGATGAAATCAATATGATTATAAATGCAAATTAACTTTTTAACTTTATACATAAATAAATTAAAGCGCTAAGTTATCTCTACATATTAGTTTTTTTTTGAATTATAGTAATTTGATTGGGGCTTGCCTCGTTGTTATCCGTAGTCCAGGTTATTTAAAGACTTCGTCTCTTCGCGCTTAGAGCCGGCTTGAGCTAAAATAACTTTAGAGGTTAGGCTATAAGAGGATATTGTTTTGGACTTAAAGAGAAGGGCAAACAAATTTAAATAAAGGTTTTTACATTAAAAAAAAGGGGAGTGCTCCCCTTTTTCTATTGTTAGATTATCGCAAGTAACTTATAAGCTTATTCCGCCATATTCGAGCCCTTAGAGCTTTTGCCACTCAAGAAGCTTCTAAGTTTCCTTGATCTACTTGGATGTTTTAACTTACGCAGAGCTTTAGCTTCAATCTGTCTAATCCTTTCTCTAGTCACTTTAAACTGATGACCTACTTCTTCTAAAGTGTAATCCATTGGCATACCAATACCAAAGCGCATTCTAAGAACCCTTTCTTCACGCGGTGTTAAGGTTGAAAGGATACGGGTAGTTACTTCGCGCAAATTAGATTGGATAGCAGCATCAATTGGCAGTACTGCATTTTTATCCTCAATAAAGTCTCCAAGGTAACTCCCTTCTTCATCATTACCAACAGGATTTTCAAGGCTCACCGGCTCTTTGGCAATCTTCATTACCTTTCTAACTTTTTCCACAGGCATAGAAAGACGGTTAGCTATTTCAGCCGGTGTTGGCTCATAGCCAAGTTCGTTAAATAATTGCCTTGAGGTACGAATAATCTTATTAATAGTTTCAATCATGTGAACAGGAATACGAATTGTTTTACCCTGATCAGCTATGGACCTGGTAATTGCTTGTCTAATCCACCATGTAGCATAGGTCGAGAACTTGTAACCTAGCCTATATTGGAATTTGTCTACTGCTTTCATCAGACCAATATTTCCTTCTTGAATAAGGTCTAAGAACTGGAGGCCACGATTAGCGTATTTTTTAGCTAGCGAAATTACTAAACGAAGGTTGGCTTCAATCATCTCTTTCTTAGCGCGGGATGCTTGCCTATCACCTTTCTGGACAGCATTTACAACTTGTTTAAATTCATTGATAGGTAGCCCTACTTCAAGTTCTATAGTTTTAAACTCACTTATGGCTTTTCTGATATCTTTTTCTTCTTTTTCAATGAATTCTTTCCAGCCAGTTTCCTTTAATCTAGAAACCTTTTGCATCCATTTATCATCGATAACCTCACCCATATAATTAGCGAGGAAGCTCTTTCTAGTAATATTGTGCTTTTCAGCTATGCGCAGAAGATTAGACTCTTTAGCAATTAAGCTCTTATTTATATGATATAGGGTATCTAATATATCTTGAATACGTTTTTCGCTTAAATGCAAACCTTTAATTAGGTCAACTAATTTCTCTATTAATTTATGGGAAGCTTTATCATGTATCGGGGTTTTACCAGCATCATAAGCTGCTTTTGTCATGCTAAGAAGCTCGTCTGACATTTTAGCAATAGACGCTAAGTTATCAAGTACTATAGGGAGGAGCTGAGATTCAAGTGCAGCCGTTGTGGTATTCGAATAATCTTCGTCGTATCCTTCACTTTCCTCTTCTTGATCTAAATCAAGATCAGGTTCTTTATCTGCTTCCTCAAGTTCATCTCCTACTTCATCACCCCTATAAGCCTCAAGGTCTACTAAATCTCTTAAATTGAACTTTTCATTTGCAAGATCTTCGTACCATTTTATAAAAGTTTTAATAGCAATTGGGCTTTCACAAAGGGACTTTATAAGCATTTCTTTCCCTTCTTCGATCTTTTTAGCTATTTCGATCTCGCCCTCACGAGAAAGAAGTTCAACGCCACCCATATCCCTTAAATAAAGGCGGACAGGGTCATCAGTGGTACCTAAATTCTCATCAACCTCTTCCTCTTCTTCGTCAAAGTCTGAGGAAGTTGGAGAGAACCTAACTTCTTCATCGATATTAATATCAAGTTTGATATCTTCATTATCATCTTCTAAAATATCAATACCTGCATCAGAAAATTTAGAAATCGCTTGCTCTAAATCATCGGCCGTGAGCTTTGCTTCTTCAGGAAGTGCTTTATTAATTTCATCATAAGTAACAAAACCTTTCCCTTTGGCTTGCTTCATTAGCGAATCCATATTTTCAGGTTTTTTAGCAGCGTTTTCAGCTGTTGGTTTATTTTGTTTCTGTGACATATATTCCTTAAATTCGTTTATTAAACGTCAAATACTATCTAAAACATATTTTTCAAGTTCTAGGTGGATATTTTCTATCTCTTTTTTATAAATTTGTGCTTTGCGGAAGGACTCTTCATTATATGTTTCTAGGAGAGTTATATATTCTTTCTTCATTATCGCAAGATTATATCTTTTTAAAAGTATGCTCCAAATAGCCTCAGGAGTATATCTACTATTTAAAAATTGGGTATCTAAGAATACAGAATTAGATTTGCATAATACTACAAATAAGTCAAAAAATCTACTATTTTTAAATAATGCTTCGATTTTTCCTGAATTAATATCTGACCCATTGCTGCTTAAGCTTATCATCTCTTCAAGATTATCAAATATAAATTCCCTAAGCTCTGAAATGCCTTGATCATGTAGTTCTAAATTATTAAGTATTTCAACGATATTTTCATTTTGTAGGGTTTCTGGAAATTTAAGTATAAAGGAAAATATAGCATATTCTAAATGCTCAATTTCGCTAAGCTTGTGATCAGGTAGCTTTATAGCTCTCTGACCTACTATAGAATTTTGTTTCTTTCTAGAGTTCCTCAGCTTCCATAACTGGTCTTTAAAGAAAAGATAAAGGTTTTTACTTAATATTTTATCTGTTAAGACCTTCGTATAATTAGTTAACTTTGCCTCCAGCGAGGCGTGCTGCTCAGCCGTTGTAAATTTCCTTTCTCTTGTCTCAATATACCAAATAGCCTCTGATAGAGGCAATCTTTTGTTAATTAAGTCTTCAAGAAAACTTTTACCCTTGACCTTGATCAAATCATCAGGGTCAAGCCCTTCAGGGAGAAAGACAAAGCTTAAAGTTTTATTATCTTTTACACTAGGTAAGCCTACTTCTATAGCCTTTACTGTTGCTTTAAGGCCAGCTGAATCACCATCTAGGCAAAATATTATCTCATCGGCTATGCGCCACACTTTAGCAAGATGATTAGCAGTTATAGCTGTTCCAAGCGAGGCAACTGTCTCTTCAAAGCCATTGGATTGCATAGCTATAGCATCTATATAGCCTTCAACTAGGATCATGCGATTCTTTTTATATGCGCTTGCGGTAGCTTTATTCTCTCCATAAAGAGTTTCGTTCTTTTTAAAGAGAATGGTTTCAGGCGAATTTAAATATTTGGGCTGGATGGAGCCTAGCGCACGCGCGCCAAAAGCAATTGTTTTATCAAAAATATTTTTTATTGGAAAAGTTACCCTATCACGAAATATTTCATAAGTAACACCATTTTCTCTTCTGCCAATAAGACCTGCTTTTTGCATAAGCATTAGCGGTATCTTCTTTGATTCTAAGAATTTCTGAAGCTGATTTTGGCTTGGGGCGTATCCAATATCAAATTTCGCTATTTGATCTTCATTAATTCCTCGCTTTACAAGATATTCAAGAATATGTTTATTATCTGGTCTTTTAATTTGTTCAACAAAGAAGCGATTGGTAAGCTCCATTACTCTTTGAATTTCATCTATTTCATCATAAAATTCAGCCTCTTTTCGGCTAAGTTTTGGGATCTCAATCCCATTGCTTTCAGCTATCTTAATAGCAGCTTCTTGATATCCTATGCCTTCGGTTTCTGAGACAAATTTAATAGCATCACCATGAGCGCCGCAACCAAAACAATGGTAAAATCTTTTAACGTCATTGACGGTAAAAGAAGGGGTCTTTTCGTCGTGAAACGGGCAAAGACCTGAGAATTCATAGCCTTTTCTAGTTAATTGGACGCGGCTTGCCACTACCTGTGAGGTAGGTACACGTTGCCGTAACTGTTCAAAAAACTCTAGTGGAACACGCATATTAATTAGTGATATAATTTATTACAGTAAAAGATAAACCAAAGCTTATAGGTATAATAAAATTGTCGTTTATACCAATTTTCTCGGAATATAGCTCTATATATGTAGTAATCAATGCTGAAATTACAATGGCACTAAATGTAGCAGGCTGCCCTAATATGCCGACAAGAGTTAAGCTTAACATAACGGCAGTTGTAAAGAAAGCAATGCTACCTTCAATGGATTTATTACCTAGGTAAGGCTTGCCAATAGCCTTCCCTGTTATAGCAGCAAACGAATCTGAGACTATCAAAACGCTCCAAGCTATTATAGCGATAGACTTAGAGAACAATAGGCCCGAAAGGAAAAGTCCGCTTAACAAGTAACTTATACCACTTAAATTTCTAGTTCCTGACCTTTCTTCTGGTCGCATTATAATATTAAAAAGTTTTTCTATCTTAGTTTGGAGTTGAATATTGGTGTGACGTAGATTATCTATATAAACAACTATAATAGTTATTATAAATAATGTAGTTACCATAGGAAGCTTGCTAGCAAAGTAATAAATTAAGGGGAATATTAACCCAATTGAGTGAAATATCTTTCTTTTTGCTTCAGGTAATATATTATCTGGTATTTGCATAAATTTGTGGGTGTTATTTGACAAACTCTTATCAGAGAAATATACTCTAAAACTTAAAATTAACAAGATTAAAAAAATATGACTAAATTTCCAATTACCAAGCAAGGCTATGAAAAGCTTGAACAAGAAATAAAGCATTTAAAATATGTTGAAAGGCCTCAAGTGATACAAGCTATAGCGGACGCCCGTGAGTTTGGTGACCTTTCCGAGAATGCTGAATATCATGCTGCTAGAGAGAAGCAAAGTTTTATCGAGGGTAGAATAATCGATCTTGAAGATAAAATGGCACGCGCAGAAATAATTGATATTGCAAAACTTAATGGACCAGTTATTAAATTTGGCGCTACAGTAACTTTACTAGATGATGATACAGAAGAAAATACAACTTATAGAATAGTTGGGGAATATGAAGCTAACATTACAAAGAAATTAGTATCAATTGCTTCGCCAATTGCTAGAGCATTAATTGGCAAATCGAAGGGTGATTTTGTTGAGGTTTCAACTCCTAAAGGCACCAAATCATACGAAGTACTTGATGTGAAATATAATGAACTTGACCTTTGAGATTAGCGAATTATTGAATTACATGTATTATAGAAACCGATCTATTCAGCAAACTATTCGGCATAAATTAAAAAAACCTTCAAATATGTTGAAAAAGTAAAGGAATTTTAGTATAATAATTGTAAGTTGAAGCTCTATAATAAATTAGACATGAATAAAAATATGAGTGATTTTTCTAAATATATCGAGCTTAATGATAATGATTCAGTAGAAAAGAAGCTTAAGGGTAAAATTACCTCAGCGGTTGCTGAGAATAAAACAGCTCAAAGCCAGAACATGGAGTCTGAAGGCGAGGATTCTTTAAATGCTGAAGAGTTAGATGATATAGAAGATTTCGACGAGCTTGATAAGGAAGCACTTGGCAATCCTAGTTTAGAAATTTTACCAAAGAATCAAGCTATTAAAGCGCTATCTCTGCCAAAATATTCAACAGGTTCCTTAAGCTTAGTGCCTAGTGAAAATGGCTTCTCAAGGTATTTACAGCAAATTAACAGCATTCCTTCCTTGACTCAAGAGGAGGAATTTCTACTTGCAAAAAACTATTATGAACATCATGATATCGATGCGGCGCATAGGCTCGTAACCAGTCACTTAAAGCTAGTAGTTAAAATTGCGCTATCTTATAAAAATTATGGCCTACCTATGGTTGAGCTGGTCTCGGAAGGCAATATTGGTTTAATGCGGGCTGTAAAAAAATATAATCCTGATCTTGGTCATAGGCTTTCCACCTATGCAATGTGGTGGATTAAAGCTTCAATCCAAGAATATGTCCTAAAATCGTGGTCTTTGGTAAAACTTGGAACTACCGCTGCTCAAAAAAAATTATTTTTCAGCTTAGGTAAGCTGAAGCATAAAATTCGTAATCTCCATTCAAGGGATGTAAACGAGCAGGATTATAAGTATATTGCAAGTGAACTCGGCGTGAGCGAGCAAGAAGTTGCTGAAATGGATATTAGGCTTTCCAATTCCGATATATCTTTGCACGCACCTTCGGGTCATGACGAAGATTCATCAGAAATTATTGAATTCGTTCCAGAGGCTCGCCCAAGCCCTGAGGCACTACTTGCTAACAAGCAAGACTCCTTATTTAAAAGACAGTTATTAGAACAAGCTTTCAGCATATTGAATGAGAGGGAGCTCAATATTTTACAACAACGCAAACTTACTATCCCACCTGCAACCCTTAGAGAACTTAGTGATAAATATAATATCTCTGAAGAAAGAGTTAGACAAATTGAAAATAAAGCATTTGAGAAAATACAAGCGCATATTTTAAGTGAGGCTGCAAAAGCTGCAACTTCACGTAAAAACCTGCTTTCATAACTACTTAGGCTTTCTATGCTCTTTTCTACCGAAGGGTATATTTTCAAAATTTTGCAACGTCATATTTCCGCCCTAATCCTTAAACTAAAAAGTAGATTTTGAATTTTTGCTCCCAACGAGGCAAAAATTATTAACGCCCTCTTAATCTTGTCTCATACATAATTAGCGTTAGTTAAAACCTATTAATAGAGCGCTTAAATATTCATTTTTATAAACAAAATACTAGCTAAAATATTCGAAAGAGAGTAAGATTATATTCCCCCTTTTATAATTATAGGTTTAAATTAATTATGAATAATTTTCATGTTTTAATAAACTGTAGGAAAAATATAGATCTCTTTAAGTGCAAGCTTAAGGCGCTTACACCTCTCATAAGCCTGGATCGATCTAGCGACAAATTTGAGCGCAGAAATTTCAATCTTTTGAATAAGCTAAAAATCTCTAATTTTATAATTAAAACTTCTTTAAGCCTTATTGTCCTTTTTATAGCATATGGTAAAGCGAATGCTGTGCTTAAAAACACTATACAAACAATAATTAGCACACAAAATATCGAAAGCCCTATAATTAGTGAACTTTTATCACACCCAGTAATGGAGAGAATAAAAAATATAGACCAATCAGGGCCATTATATTATTTTGGTTACGTACCTGCATATTCAAGATATGATCACTGCTTAGGTGTATGGGCATTGCTTAAACATTATAATTTGCCTTTGAAAGAGCAGGTTGCAGGCCTGCTACATGATACCTCGCATACTATTTTTTCCCATGTTGGAGATTATATTTTTAATATGCCTGAAGGCAGTTCCTCTTACCAAGATACTATTCATCTTGAATATCTTAAGAAGCAAAATATTTTGCCACTTGTGGAGAAATATGGTCTAACTTTGGAGGACCTCGATTCGAAAAATCGAGATTACCGAGCGTTAGAACAAGACCTACCAAATCTATGCGCAGACCGCATTGAATATATATTACATACTGGAGTATTATATAATAAAATCTCTAAAGCAGAGGTAAAAGAAATTATTAAGAGCTTAAATTTCAGGCATGGACAATGGTACTTTTCCTCAGAAAAAGCAGCTTTAAAGTTCGCCGAACTCTCACTCTACTTAACTGAAAGCTTCTGGGGAGCAGCATGGAACCTAGTGTTTTACCATTATTTTGGCGAAATATTAAGGAATTCCTTAGAAATTGGTATTATCACTTTGAATGATATTCACTTTGGTAATGACAAAGAGGTGCTTCAAAAACTATTTAACACAAATTCTGAGTATATTCAAAATAGGCTAATTTGGTGCAGAAATATTCACAGGGCTTTCCAAATAGTCGAATCTAACAACTATGATATAATTTTAAAGGCAAAGTTTAGAGGAGTCGATCCTCTAATCAAAAAGCCATCGGGGCTCTTTAGACTTACGGAGTTAAATAGTGAATATAAAATGAAGTTCAATAATTTAAAGGAGAGCTGCGCTAAAGGATATAAGATTAAACTTATAAAGTAATATTGCTCTTATCCCTTAAGTTAAACTATATAGTAAATTTATTTAAAGTGTGGTACGTCTTCATTCCTCGCTTACGTATTACTCATACGCTGCGCTCGTTATTTCTAGTACCCCAACTCAACTAATTTCACTATAGATTAACTATTATTATCAACAAGTTCTCCAACCAACTTTAGTTCTTCAGATTTGAAATCATATATCAAACCATCAAGTGCGAATCGGCTTATTAGATTCCTTATTTCTAATGGTATAGATAGTAATGATGATTGAGAGTTATGCTGGTAATTCTCAAGCCACGATTGGTCGACATGAGATAACTCTGCATTATTATTTAGCCTAATTGCTCTCTCCTGATTTACTTTAATCGCTGGATCATACTCTTCTTTCAAAGTGTAATTAATATATAGAAGATTATGTGCAATAATATTCTTTAAAGCCAAATTACACTCAATATGCTCTGTGATAGAAACTTTTGAAGAAAGTAAATTATGTAAATATACGATATACTCAAATGGTAATATTTTATTAGAATAGTTTTCTACTATATGCTGATTAATTGCTCGTATATAAGTGGCTTTATGCTCATCAAAATAATAGTGAGCATCCTCTTTGCCATGAATGAGCCTTACCTCACTTGTATATTTAAGCAATTGCCTTAAATGAAAATCTACATCTATCTCTGATATAAGCTCCCTTGCTTCTAATGTTTTCAAATAATTCACTGTATCTTTAAACTTTGAATATAGGTTCAGTGGCTTATTATTAAAGAATATTAGCGAGTGATGGTCCTGCAGTAATTCATATACACTATTTTCAAGCCCGTTATTCTTCTCATATAATGTTCTACCGATGTTGATTCCAAGATTTAATAAATTAAATTCTTTTAAGTTAATCAAATTAGAGATATCTATAATATCTTCCTTACTTAAGCCATTGACCGTAACTGAAAAGCTAATTAATTTAGGTTGATATTTAATAATATACTTTAACATTAATATTAATTGAGCAGAGGAAAAGCTAATTTGCTTGCTGCCAAAATCGTAAATTTTTAAACCAAGCCTTTCCAAGCCAAGATTTTCTTTAAATATTTTATCTATGAACGTATTACTTATATTGTGGCCTGGTAAAGTGAAAAAAGACCCAGAGAAGACTTTTACATGGCTCATAGGTTGTTTAAAGTTATTAATAATTGCAAGAAAATCTTCTTCTTGAAATAGGTGGTTAGCTAATAGAAATTTTTGGATTTTTTGCGGAGTATTCTTAAAAAATTGTTCAATCATCCTAGCAAAATTCACCTGCAAGGCGAAGCCCGCTAGCGTCAAACTTTTAAGTCTAGTTAAAAAATTACTAGCCGCATCTAGGCTAATTATAGAGTTATTTATCTGTGGTTGATGCTGTGTTTCTGTATTGATAAACTGCAGGGAAGTAATATTTTGGTTTAAGTGCTCGATTATATATTTCAGTTCATTGGTAAAGTCTTTTTGATAAGATCCAGTAAACCTAATATTTTTAACGTATTGCTGAGCTTTGAGTTGATCTATAATATCTTCTAAATTTGGTATATGACCTATTATCTCAGGGTTTATATTTATATATTTAATAGGGCTTTCTTGCTGAGATAAATTATCATTAAAGAGTCTTACAAGCCCAGTATTTAAAATAACTTCCAGTGAATTTGGTAAATCATATTCTTGATATAATGATTTAAGGAGTTCATAAGATTTTAATTTATTAGTAAAGTTATGTAATTGAGTTGTCAAAACAGAAAAGTTGGCTTTTCGTTGCTCAATCGTACTAAATAACAACTCTACACCTATGCTAGAAACCTGGTTCAAATCAAGTACATCATTTTCGTTGTAATAAACAATAGGTTTATCTCTATATTTTGGTTTCTCAAACTGCTCTAAAAGTATCTTTTCTAATAAAGGATCAGTATTTGGCGGGATTGATCTTAAACCTTCGCCGCAAATGCTACCAGCAAAATTAATGGCTTCTTCATATACGAAACTTTTTTTAGAAAAAATTACGAATTTTCTTATAGTAGGAGAGTAATGTTTTAAAAACCCTTTGATATTCGGTCCCAAATTAAAAAGAATGACTTCCGTAATATTAACTGGATTGGTTTTTTTATCCTGAAAATTCTTATATTCAATCAATTGTTCTAATTGACTATCAGTTAAGTCTTCAAGGAATAAGAGGCTGTAAGACTTCGTTGTAATAGCGTCTTTAAGGCGTTTGAAATCGTAATCCTTCATAAAAGCATCTATCTTTTTATTCGATTAGAATTAACTTATTGGAATTATACAAAATCACAAAAGCATAATTTTTATAACAGACATGAATTTGTTTAAGCATTATCTAATTACAATTTTATTATAATGAAAATATAATTAAGTTTTATGCATAAAAACCACACAAAGCTTATAATTAAAATACGCTTAGAGATCAATTAATATATTAACTTGTGCTTTAATAGTTTTTAATGTTATTATGGGTTAAACAAATTGATCAAGAGGAATTTATGGATAGATTTGCGTTGAATATTAGGCTGGATGAAGATTTTTTCTGGCGTCTTTTAGTAACATTTTCTGTAATATTTGCAATTATCAGTGCCTGCGATTCAAGCTTTGCTTCATCAGCTAATAATAATGATATTATTGGTAATACTCTTTGTAGGTTAGTAGGGAACTTAACAGGGGGCATTGCAAGAGCAATTGCAACTATAGCAATATTTGCAGTGGGTGTTGGCTTATTCATGGGTAAATTAAACTGGGGTGTTGCAGCAGCAACCGCAGCAGGTGTAGGTATAATCTTTGGAGCAAGCCAAATGGTAGCTTGGTTAAGTGGAAATTCTGCTAACTCAAATTGCCCAACTAGTACATAAATCTGATTTATCTATAGTTTCTATAAAAAGCGGTGGGTTCCACCGCTTTTTTTTATTGCTTATAAGAAATATTAACACTAAATCCACAACAAAAGATTTAAATGCCTTTAATGAAGTTTTTTTCTTGTAAAGTTTAGATTAAAGAATATACTCAAAAAGTCTGCATAAATTATCGCTGGAATATTATGTTTAAAAGGCTTTTTACCTATAATTTTATCTTTTTACTAACAGCCATATTTACTGAAATTAATTCTTCATTTGCTTCTCCTTTTGGTGGCCCAGTTTTAGTAGAAACCCAGAAAGTTGAAAAGAAGCAGTTAAACGAGATTTTTAAAACTGTTGGCCGAGTAGAAAATGTCAATAGTAAGAATTTTTTCTCTAAAGTCGAAGGTAATATCGATATAAGGACCGATAAGATGGGTGGTGAGGTCAAAAAAGGCGACTTACTGCTTGCTATAAATTATAATATTGCTGAGACGATTAAGTCCCAGGCTGACCTTAATTATAAGATCGCTAAAGCTAAATATGAGAAAGATCAAAAACTATTTAAAAATAACGTAATAACCGAAGATGGTTTAAATAAGTCCAAGTTAGAGTTTGAAGCTGCAAAATTATCCTTAGAAAAAGTTCTTGAGACATATAGTAATATGGTTATCAGGGCTCCGTTTGATGGGCGCCTTGGTATTATAAAGCAAAATCTCGATGAATCCGTTAAACCTGGTGATTTTCTATTTACAATTGTAAGTTCAGGCTTTAAAGAAGTTATAATGCCTTTGCCGCAACGACTATATAATCAAACTGATAAAGATACTAAAGTATATTTAATCGATGATTACAAAAAACCGTACCCAGCAACAATCGTCTCTATCTCGCCTTATATTTCTAAGGAAACAGGTAATTTTGATGCAAAGCTTGAGCTTGAAGATAATGAGAATCGCTTCTTGCATGGCGCATACACCGATATTGAGGTAATATATGGTATACATGATGCCTTAGTATTACCAGAAAAAGCATTACTTAGGGATGAAAAGGGTAGCTTTGTCTACATTATAAAAGATAATAAAGCAAGTAAACAATATTTAAAGCTAGGAACGAAAACCGATGGCCTAGTCGAGATTATTAATAGTGAGGTAACTGCCGAAGATGAAATTGTAATTGAAGGTTTGACCAAAGTCTATGATGGCTCAGAAGTTACTATTAAAACAAATGATAAACAGACTGAATAAATGAACATTTCAGAAGTTTGTATTAAAAGACCAGTATTTGCTCAAGTTTTAAGCTTGGTTGTCCTTGCCCTTGGTGTTATCTTTTTCTTTAAGCTACAGATAAGGGGTACTCCCGATATTGATTTTCCAGTAATTACTATCAGTGCAAGGTATCCTGGAGCTGATGCTGAGTTCATGGAAACGGCCGTTACTATACCTATTGAGAAAAGTATCAAGAATATTAAACATATCGACAATATAACATCTTCAAGTAGCCCAGGCTCTAGCCAAGTTACTGCTGTATTCAAGCTAGGTGCCGATATTGAAGTTGCTTTAAATGATATTCGCAGCAAAATTGCCGATATAAATAACTTTCCTAAGGATATGGATCCTCCGCAAGCGGAAAAGTTTGATGCGGATGCAAGGCCAACCTTATGGATTTCAGTCTCGAGTGCTAACTTTAATGACATGGAACTTACTGAAATTGTTACAGAGTTTATCCAAAAGCCTTTAGAGAAGCTTGATTCAGTAGGTAGGGCTATGATAGTTGGTTCAAAGCGTTATACTATTTTCATTGAACCGATCCCTAGAAAGCTTCTTAGCTTTAATATTACCCCACTTGAAATAGAGCGAGCAATACGCTCTCAAAATCAAGATTACCCAGCTGGTATTATCAAAACCAACGCTCGCGATTTTTATTTAAGCTTAAAATCTACCAAGAGATCAGTTGAAGAGTTTGAAAATATTATACTGCGCCAAACTGGAAATGACTTCATCCGCATTGCTGATGTGGCGCATGTCAAACTTGCACCTGAAGAAGACGATGTAGAGATAAGGTTTAATAGTCAAAATTCAATTGCTCTTGGTATTATTAAACAATCTAATTCAAATATAATAGAAATGTCTGACAAGGTTAGGGAAGAGCTTATTAAGATAGAAAAAAATATACCAAAAGGAGTAAAGATAGATGTGGCTTTCGATGGTGCTATTTCCGTAAAAGCTTCTGTTAAATCAGTTTTTATTACAATTTTTGAAGCAATATTACTTGTTTCATTAGTTATCTACCTATTCCTTGCGTCGCTTAAGGTCAGTATTATACCATTGGTTACTATTCCTATATCCTTAGTTGGTACTTTAAGCTTCATGTACCTATGCGGGTTTTCAATCAATATATTTACTTTACTTGCCATGATTTTGGCCATAGGTCTTGTGGTAGATGATGCAATTGTAATGCTTGAAAATATTTACCGTCATGTAGAAGAAGAAGGCCTTACACCGTATCAAGCTGCTCTAAAAGGCTCTAGAGAGATACAATTTGCTGTAATAGCCATGACAATTACGCTTGCTTCTGTATTCTTGCCTATAGGTTTCATCGAGGGCTTTGTTGGTAAATTATTCATAGAATTTGCTTGGACTTTAGCCTTTAGCGTACTTGTATCAGGTTTTGTTGCATTAACTTTGACGCCGATGATGTCTAGCCGTATGATTAAACATACGCATGAAGAGAAGTACTTTCTCCTTGAATGGTTTCAAGGGTTCCTTAACCTGCTCAATAAAGCTTATATCAAGCTACTTAAAACTATCTTCAAACATAAATTTAAATTCTTAAGCCTTTGCTTAAGCCAAATTATAATTATGGTACTTTGTTTTAAGTTCGTCAAAAAAGAATTTACGCCTGATGAAGATTACGGCGTGATACAAGCTATGTTCAATGGGCCAGAAGGTTCTACTATTCAGCATACTAGTAAATTTGTGAAAGACGCTGAAGAAATTTTTAAATCTATTAATGAGGTAAAAGGCTATTTTACTATAACAGGCTATGGTGGGGGAGAAACAGCTTTTGGTTTTATCTCTTTAAAACCATGGCACGAAAGAGATAAGAGCCAATTAGAAGTAGCTAATCAGATAAATGGAGCCTTCCGCAATCTTACAGGGGTTACCGCCTTTGCTATGGGGCCGCGTTCAATGATAGGAGGTGGGGGTAGTAGTAAGCCTGTGGAGTTTAGGATTACTTCGACCCAGGACCTAAAAAGCCTAGTGAAGGTAGCTGATAATTTCATTAGCGAAATGCGGAAAAGCGCTGGCTTTAAAGATATTGAAATGGATATTAAAGCTTCAACCCCAACTGTAGATATTTTAATAAATAGAGACAAAGCCTATATGCTTGGGGTAGATGTGGAATCGATTGGCCGGACTGTACAATATTTACAAAGCGGTATGAAAATTGGGGATTATAAACATGGTAGCGAAATATATGATGTGAGGCTACAATATGCAAAGGAAAATAGATCTAGTATTGCCGATTTAAGCAAGCTTTACATAAGGAATCAAGATGGGCAGATGATATTTTTTGATAATATTGCTGAAGTGGTCGAAAAAATTGCTATAAAATCTATCAAGCATTTTAATAGCTTAAGCTCCGTTGAAATTACTGCTAATCTTAATGAGATTACGGCTCAGCAAGCAGTTGATAAGATAAATGAGTTTGCTACAAAATTATTAGAAGGCGAAAATGCAAAGATTGATTTCGAAGGAGAGCTTAAGCAATTAGCGGAATCGAACTACCAAATGTTGCTAACGTTCTTCTTCGCTTTAATCTTTATCTACTTAGTACTTTCAGCGCAATTTGAAAGCTTTAAGGATCCATTGCTTATTTTGCTAGCAGTGCCATTTTCTATAACAGGAGGGGTAGCCTTTGTTTACCTAACTGGTAATTCATTAAATATATATAGTAATATTGGCTTAGTTACTTTAATCGGCTTAATTACAAAAAATTCTATAATGATTGTTGAATTTGCAAACCAACTACAAGAACAAGGGCATAAGGTTAAAGATGCAATTCTTGCTGCAGCGAAGCTTCGTTTAAGGCCTATATTAATGACTACTACTGCAACAATTTGTGGCGCGGTGCCACTGATATTTGCCAGTGGAGCTGATGCTAATGCAAGACACTCAATTGGTTATGTCATTATTGGCGGTATGTCAATTGGTACCTTATTTACCATCTTTGTAATACCGCTCTTATATAATATTTTCAAGGTGAACCAGAAGAAACCTTTGACAGAGCCTGAGTTAATAGATTAGTTATTTAGTAAATTAATATTATATATAAACGAATAGTTTTCCAATGATAATACTCGGTATTGACCCAGGAATAAATTGCACGGGTTGGGCAATTATAGAAACACAGAAAAGTAAGAGTACTTATATTGCCAGTGGGGCAATAACGACTAATGCTGATCAAGCTCTTGGCGATAGGCTTGCAAAAATCTGCCAAGAGTTAAATTTCATCCTTGATAAATATTCGCCTCAGCTTGCAGCTATGGAAGAGGTTTTCATTAATAAGAATCCGCAATCATCTTTAAAGCTAAGTCATGCCAGGGGGGCGATTATGGCAACTATTGCCTTGAAACGTATTTCTCTTTGTGAATTTGCGCCAAACCAAGTCAAAAAAACAGTAGTTGGAGTTGGTAGAGCAGAGAAAAGTCAGATACAACATATGATATCAATGCTAATTAGCGGTGCTAAATTTTGTAAAGCGGATGAAGCTGATGCGCTTGCGGTTGCTTATACCTGCTCCGTTATGACTAATTTTACATTATTTACCTCAAGCCTTAAAAGCTTAAGCGTATAGCGACTAAAAATGTGGATATTACTATTTTTGAAAATTAACAACCAATTCTCTTTTATGAGGGGGCATGGTTAACTCTGCATCGCTAAAACAACCATCTTATACGGGCTAGAGGGTGAATCCTCAAAAGCTTCAACCAGAGGTTGCGATATTTGACCCCCCCCCTATTTTTATTTAAGTTCATTTTTAGCATATCTTAAAAGCTTGTAAATTTATAAGTGGCTTAAATTAATTATTTATAGTAAATTTATTTAGAGTGTGGTACGTCGTCATTCCTCGCTTACGTATTACTCATACGCTGCGCTCGTTATTTCTAGTACCACAACTCAACTAAGCATAATTTGGTGCTACCACTTTGCATTTTTTTAGCAATTATTACTGTTATAGATTATAGCTTGTTCTAGTATTATTAAAATTAATAATACCTTGATTTAAACGTGCCTGAAGATGCGGGGCTTTAAAGCCTATTGATAACTGCTTAAGGTTCAAGCAGCACTAGGGTAACTCTAATCTACCTACTATGAGTTCTTTGATTACGAAAGGAATGCCTGGCGATTAAGGGATTTCTTTTACTATGCCGCCTTTAACTTTTTTTACGTCAAAGTTTTTTATAAGTTCCTTATCAAGCAATACTACGCCATTGCCTGCTTTGAAGGTAATATTGCCTTTTACCACGCTATCTCCTGTAAGTTTAAGAGTAGGAGATTGTTTATTACTGATAAAAGTTAAATCGCCTATTTCAGAATTATGTATTTAACATTGATTGGAGTCTAGTTTTAAATGTACTACTTTGCTATCTTCTACCTTTAAGTGGCCGCAAGCTTCGATATACGTTATTCTACTATGATCTTTAACTTCAGCTTGGCCTGTTACTTTCAATTCTTCTATAGTTGTTCTCTCAAGAATAGTAGGACCTTGTACCTGTACCTGAGAAGAGGTAACATTTTTCCCTTGTAAAGATCCATCTATTTTAATTTTATTGCTATTTAGATTTTCAGCCTGAACGGGTCCATTTACCTTCAGCTTATGAATAGTAGAATTTTTAGCCTCTAAAGGACCATTATTAGTTATTTTATCCGAAATATACTTATTTTTAATTGTTGTTGCGTCAGCTATATTCCTTATTAAAACATTTGAGGTTTCTTTTGCTACACTAATTGAACTTAAAAAGAATATAGCGAACGCTACAATAAATTTCATATTAATTAATCATTAGTTCTGTTTTAGCTTTAGCTAGCAATCCTTCTAAATATTCCTCCATAGCTTGCTTGCTTAGTTTTACAACAATCATGTTTCTAGCTTCTTCTTTAGTTGGGACTTTAACTTTTCTCTTGTCTTCAATTTTTATGATATGCCAACCAAGGTCAGTTTTAATTGGTTCAGAGACTTCACCAACTTTCATTGCAAAAGCTTTTTCTTCTATAAGAGGTAAGATTTGACCTTTTGTAAAATACCCAAGCATTCCACCAGAGCTTTTAGAGCTTTCATCCTTAGAATATTGCTTTGCAAGATCAGCAAACTTAGAGCCTTTAGCTAATTTAGTTTTAACTTCTTTAGCTTTCTCTTGCGACTCAGCTAATATATGGCTTACTTTAATTTCATCTTTATCCTTCATTTCTTGAGTAATTTTTGTATATTCTTGCTCAATTGCAGCTTCGGTAACTTTTTGCTTTATAACTTTATCGAGTAGTTCTTGCTGCATTAATTGTTGCTTAAGATTGTCAAGTTTTGCTTGAAATGCAGGGGTTGCATCTATACCTGCTTTTTTTGCTTCTTCCTGTAAAAGTTTACCACCTATATACCCTTTTACTAAAGTTTCGCGAGTTTTTTTATCTATCTCATTAAATGACTTATTTTGAAACGCTGGCTGGTTTTTTAAAGCATCTTGAAATTGCTTTACAACTTCGGCCTCTGTAACTTTAGTATTATTATATTTTGCTATAACCTTCTCCTCGGCAAAAGACGACATAATTGCCAAAAAAGATACTGTTCCAAGTAAAAATTTTATCTTTTTCATTTGACTACCTTAAATTAATTTAACTTTAGTTGTATGATTTAAAATCTTACTCGTCAACTTTATTCTAGTTAATATGCCACAAAAAAACAAAGCTTTATGTTTATTTGCTAATTTACATCATTTCTTGCTGTATAGAGATGAAACATAAGGAAAAGCAGATCTAACTACTAAGCTGTTTTACTTGAAAAATTGGCGTTTTGTAGCGTATGTTTGCTCAGCAAAAGCTGTATTTTTTGCTCCTTGCAAATGCTTTACACGGCTCATAGGCCTCTTAGGCGCGTGATTTCGTTTATTAGAATTATATAACTTACTACTTTAAATGACCAAAGTCAGCCACTATATATTTATCTTATAGGTAATTACCTCGGAGAAAAAGCCTTAGCTTTAAAAAAATATTATTTTTTAAAGAAAAATATGGTATCTTTCTTGGTTGATTTTAAAATAATAATTTAAGGAATATAATGTTTGGAATTTTAAAGAAAATCTTTGGCACCGCAAATGATAGAATAATAAAGAGATTACTAAAAGACGTTGAACTTATAAACAAATATGAATCTTCGATTCAAGGCTTAAGTGATGAAGAATTAAGTAAGAAAACAATAGAATTTAAAGAAGCTTTAAAAAATGGCAAGAAGCTTGATGATATCCTGCATGAGGCTTTTGCGGTGGTTAGAGAAGCTTCTAAAAGGGTGCTCGGTATGAGGCACTTTGATGTGCAGCTAATTGGTGGCATCATTTTGCATAAAGGCATGATTACCGAGATGCGCACTGGGGAGGGTAAAACTTTAGTTGCAACTCTTCCAGCTTACTTAAACGCTCTTGAAGGTAAAGGAGTGCATGTTGTTACAGTTAATGATTATTTGGCTCATAGAGACTCTGAATGGATGGGTAAGCTATTTAATTTTTTAGGTCTTACTGTCGGTACAATCTTAAGCTCTATGCCTGAAGCCGACAAGAAGGCTGCCTATAACGCAGATATCACCTATGCAACTAATAATGAACTTGGTTTCGATTATCTTAGGGATAATATGAAATTTACTATCGAATCAAGAGTACAGCGTCCATTTAACTATGCAATTATTGATGAGGTTGACTCAATATTGATTGATGAGGCAAGAACGCCACTTATCATTTCTGGCCCAGTCGATGATAATACTGATTTATATACTAAAATAAATTCAGTAGTGATTAAATTAAGCAAAACGCATTACGATATTGATGAGAAATCAAAAACGGTTAACTTAAACGATTCAGGTATTGCTGCTGTAGAAGAGTTGCTGGCAAAAGCAAAGATGATCAAAGAAGGTACAAGCCTTTATGATCTTGAAAATATGGAACTTGTCCATTATGTCAACCAAGCTTTAAGAGCGCATAATCTATTTGCAAGAGACGTTGATTACATTATTAAAGATAATCAGTTAATGATAATTGATGAATTTACTGGCCGTATAATGGAGGGCAGAAGATATTCAGATGGTCTTCATCAAGCATTAGAGGCTAAAGAAGGGCTTCCAATCCAAAATGAGAACCAAACGCTTGCCTCGATTACTTTCCAAAACTACTTTAGAATGTATACCAAGCTTGCAGGTATGACTGGAACAGCCATGACTGAGGCGGCTGAGCTTAAAGATATATATAATTTAGATGTAGTTGCTGTTCCAACCCATAATCCGATAAAGAGGGCTGACCATGATGATGAGATATATGGCACTATAAAGGAAAAATATGATGCAATATTAAAACTCATCCAGGCTTGTTACGAAAAAGGCCAGCCGGTGCTTGTTGGTACTATTAGTATTGAGAAATCGGAACAAATCTCTGAAATGCTTAAAAAAAGTAAGATTCCGCATAAGGTGCTTAATGCAAAATATCATGAGCAAGAAGCATCTATTATCGCGCAGGCAGGTAGGTTTAAGGCTGTAACCATTGCAACTAACATGGCAGGGCGCGGTACCGACATTATGCTTGGTGGTAACCCGGAAATGTTAATTAAAGAATTAGAAGAGCAAAATCTAACTCCAGAACAATATCAGGCTAAAGTTAATGAAATAAAACAACAAATTGCCGAAGAGAAAGAGAAAGTTGCCTCAGTAGGTGGTTTGTTTGTACTTGCAACTGAACGCCATGAAAGCCGCAGAATCGATAATCAGCTTAGAGGCCGCTCAGGACGTCAAGGCGACCCTGGTGAAACTAAATTCTTTTTATCGCTTGAAGATGATTTAATGCGAATATTTGCTTCGGATAGAATCTCAGGACTTTTAAGAAATCTTGGGCTTAAAGACGGTGAAGCAATATATCATCCAATGATAAGCAGGGCGCTTGAGAAAGCTCAGCAACGTGTAGAAGCTCATAACTACGAGATTAGAAAAAATCTCTTAAAATTTGATGACGTAATGAGCGATCAACGCAAAATAGTTTATGATCAAAGGAATAATTTTATCACTAATCCGAATGTCGAAGAGTTATTATATAGCATGAGTGAGCAAGTGATTAAAGAAACCGTCTCTAAATTCATTCCTGCAGGCACATATAGGGAAGAATGGGATTTAGAAGGCCTATCACATGAGCTTTATAGGTTATTTGGTTTAGTAATAGATCATAAAGAGCTAGCGAATCAAGAGATTGACGAAGAAGGGATAACTGCAACTATTAAAGAGGCGGTGTTTGGCTTGTTTAAATATAAAGAAGAGCAGTTTGGTCCTGATCTAATGAAAGAGGGGATTCGTTACGTATTAATTGGTTCTCTTGATCAAGTTTGGAAAGAGCATTTACTGGCTCTAGACCATTTAAGGCAAGGTATCAATCTTAGAGCTTATGGTCAGAAAGATCCTTTAAATGAATATAAGAGAGAAGCATTTACTTTATTCGAATATATGTTAGACGGGCTTCATTATAATTTTATTCAAAGAATGGCTCACCTACATATCGATACAGGTAAAGCACAGAATGCTGAAGCGATTTCACTAAAAAATAAGAAACTTCAGAAAATGTATGAGTCACGTCGTGACCCAGCTTTTGATAGTTATAATTCAGGAGAAGTTGTGGAAGCGGAGTTAAAGCCTGCAAAATCCTACGTAAAGCCTGAGGACCGTGATCCGAATAATCCTGAAACCTGGGGTAAAATTGCTAGAAACGAAACTTGTCCTTGTGGATCTAACAAAAAATATAAACATTGTCACGGCGCTTCTAATTAACATTCTAAAATAGGTACTATATGAGAAAGCCAGTTATTGGTATAACTTTAGACTTACAAAATAATTCGCCTAAATATAGCTATTCTGGTTATCCATGGTATGCGCTTAGGCAAAATTACAGTGCATCTGTAAAACAACTTGGCGGCTTGCCTTTTATGCTACCGCTAGAGATAGATTTAATTGAGGAAACCCTTGATTTACTCGATGGCATAATAATAACTGGCGGGGACTTTGATATACACCCAAAACATTATGGGCAAGAGATTAAAAGTGCCAAAGTAATTACCATTGAATCAAGAACTGATTATGAGTTTGAGCTTTTCACACGAGCTCGCAAAAGAGGTATGCCAATATTTGGAATATGTAATGGCATGCAAGTTATAAATGTAGTGTGCGGTGGCAGCCTCATTCAAGATATTCCAGAGGAAAGGCCAAGTAATATTAATCACGAGCAGCCCTTTCCAAAAGATGTACCGACTCACCCTTTAAAAGTATTTGAAGGTACAAAATTATTTGAGATTGTTGGAGGTAAAACTGATTGGGCTGTTAATACTACTCACCACCAAGCAATTGATAAGGTCGGAAAAGGCTTAATAGTTTCTGCAGTGGCGCCTGATGGTATCATTGAAGCAATTGAATCGACAGAAGATAACTTTGTCATTGGTGTTGAGTGGCACCCTGAATATCTTGCTTGCGGCGAAATTGACTCTAAGCTATTCGCAGCTCTAATCGACGAGGCTTACAAATATCAGAAGAAAAAATAAAATATGAATTTCTCACAAGATGTAACGGTGGCAAGGATCTGGAAAATATCCTTGCCCTTAATTTTAACATGCTTATCGAATAGTGTAATGCATATCAGCGATAGGCTAATGCTAAGCCAGTTTTCTGCAAGTAGCGTTAATGCGATTGCCTCTGCCCAGATTCTTGCTGCTACCTTTATGATGCTCCTCCTAGGTGTTGCCTCTATTGCTGAGGTATTTGTTGGTCAATATAATGGTGCAAACGAGAAAGAAAAGGTAGCAAAGCCCGTATGGCAAATGATTTGGTTCTCAATTGCAGGAAGCGTTTTAATAACGCCTTTTGCTTTATGGGTGAAACAATTTTTCTTGCCTAAAGAATTTTTCCTTGAGGCTGCTTTATATTATGATTATTCTGTATATTTTCTGTTTTTACCGCCTCTTAATGCAGCTTTAAGCGCTTTTTTTATAGGCAGAGGAGAAACTTTTATTGTCACTGCTGTGGCTATAGTTTCTAATATAGTAAATCTAATCCTTAATTATGTTCTTATATTTGGCACTAACTTTACGACACCCCTTGGGGTTAAAGGAGCAATTCTTGCTACTCTCATTTCTCAAATCCTTGGTAACTTAATTCTTGCTTGTATATTTTTAAATAATAAAAATAATAGAAGTTATTTTACTAGAAAAGCTTCTATAGATTTACCGCTAATGCTGGAATGTGTCAAAATAGGGGGGGCTAATTCTATTGGGCATACAATTGAAATACTTGCATGGACTGTTTCATTTACAATCGTCACTTCTGCAAACCCAGATTATACAACTATTCACGTCATCGGGCAGACCATCTTCATGATGTTTTCGTTTTTAACGGAAGGGCTAAAGCAAGGGGTTTCGACTTATGCTTCAAACTTAATTGGCTCAAGGCACGCATTTAGTACTAAACATTTGATTGGTAAAGCCTCTTATATACATATTTATATCATGAGTATGCTTGGAGCGGCTTTATATATTTTCTCAGCTAAGATTATTGAGTATTTATTTCCTGATGTGATTGCTCAAGGGCTCTATGAGCCGGCAAAAATAGTACTAATATTTTCCTGGCTTTACATAGTAATTGATGGTTTTTCATGGATAATAGCTGGCGTTCTAACTGCTGGAGGCGATACAAGGTTTCAAATGCTAGTTAATATCTTAACCTCTTGGTTTATGGTGGTGATACCTTTGTATATATTTCTCCATATATTTAGGATAGAGAGTTACTTCTTGAGTTGGTATACACTAATATTCTACGGCTTGATAAATCTTATAGCATTTTATTTACGTTACAGATATAGCAATTGGCTCAAACTTGATTTAAGTGATGGAAAAAGGAAAATATAGAAAAATTACTTTATAACTTCTCTATCAGTTGATAGATGTGTTCGGTTTTAGCTCGGTAACATATAGTGAAATTAGTTGAGTTGTGGTACTAGAAATAACGAGCGCAGCGTATGAGTAATACGTAAGCGAGGAATGACGACGTACCACACTTTAAATAAAAATTTACTATACATCGAAAACTCTTCATTGTTGTTTAAATGGCTACGCTAATACCAACAGCATTATCTTGAACTGCTTGATTTAAAACAGATTGCCAGTTTTTTATTTCCATCTACCTCACCTCTGCTTTAACCTTACCATCGTGGAATTCAATAGCAATACTACCTTTAGCTTGTGCTGAGCTTGAAAGAACTCTTCCCTCCTCAGACTTAATGATTGCAAAGCCGCGCTTTAAAACCTTTTTATAGTCAAGGCTTTCTAATATTCTTGTATGCATATTTAACTTATTATAATAATTATCTACTATTCTAGTGATGGCTTTTAGTAAATATACTTCAAATTTATCATAATTAGTTATTTTTTGATTTAGACTATTTTGTAATCTGACAGTGTTTATAGCGCTAGCTAGTTGTAGCAATTTAGATAATTTTCGCTCAACAGATTGACTTAAAGAATTTCGTAAGCTCCTTGCTTCATTCTCAAGCTTTTGTTTTTTCATCATTATAACTCGCTCAGGGCTTATTATACTTAAAGGGAAGCGGCTGAGAGTTAATGACTTTATAGCAAGTAATTTAGGTAATGATTCTTGCAAGCGAATATATAAATCATCTAGACGTTGTTCCTGGTTAAGGATCAAAGCTAAGGCATCCGGAAGAGCATTAGCTTGGCACCTATATTGGTGTTGAATAAGATTAAGATACTTAGTAATTGAGGTAATTAACTTATAATCAGCTTCGATAATACTTGCCTTTAACTGGTTAAACACTGGAACAGCAAGTTCAGCGGCAGCGGTAGGCGTTGGCGCACGAAGATCAGCAGCAAAATCTATTAAAGTAAAATCTGTTTCATGCCCTACAGCTGAGATTAAGGGAATATGTGAGTTAGCGGCAGCACGAACAACTATTTCTTCATTGAATGCCCATAAATCTTCAATAGAACCACCGCCACGTGCTACAATAATCACATCAGCTTTAGGTAAGTTTAGAGCTTCATAAGCATTAAAACCCTTAATCGCTTCAGCAATTTCGCCTGCAGCAGTTTGGCCTTGTACAGCGACTGGCCAAATTATAAGCCTAACTGGGCAGCGATCCTCAATCCTATGCCAAATATCTCTTATTACAGCGCCAGCCATCGAGGTTACAACGGCAATTGTTTTTGGAAAAAATGGTATTTGCTTCTTGCGCTCCGGGGCAAACAAGCCTTCTTTTATAAAAGCTGCTTTAAGCCGTTCAAATTGCTGCATTAAAGCACCGATTCCAGCAATTTCTATGGATTCTACCGTCATTTGGTATTTCGATTGACCAGCATAAGTAGTGATTTTTCCAATTGCGACAACTTCAAGTCCGTCCTCCGGTCTGATAGATATTTTAGCCATGGAATGTCGCCAGCAAGTACAAGCAAGGACAGATGATGCATCTTTTAAATTAAAATAAGCATGGCCTGAAGCTGCAATCTTTAAGCCTGAGATTTCTCCTCTAACCCTAACATACTCAAAATTTTCTTCAACCAATCGCTTAATCGCTGAAGATATCTCGCTTACAGAGAATTCAGCTACATTAGAAAGATTTTGCTGCTCGGTTAAGGTATTTTGTATATAACTTGATTTATAGTTTAAGTCTTGCATGGATAATAGCTTGTGTTTTTTGCTTAAAAGTAATAATTTAGCTCGAGGGTTAGTTTCATCTGGCTTAATTTAGAGCCATTAGACCACGTTAGTCGTTATAAACATATTTACATAAGTAATATTATTTATCAATGAAAAAACATTTCGCAGTATTTTTTTTAAGTCTTCTAGCTCCACTACACGCATTTAGTGAGACGCTCAAACGTGAATCATCATCTGTAGAACCGTCAATGGCAGAATTAAATAAAGCTGAAAGCAGGCGAGGCGGGAAGTTTGCTGGTAGCGGTATCAATATTAAAGCTAAAATCGTTACATATGATGCAAGTAGAGAGATAATTAAAGCTTCAAATGGGGTAGAGATAGATTCTGAAGACCATAAACTTACTGCCGATGAGCTTACTTATGATATTGCACGAGATGAGGTTACAGCGAGAGGCAATGTTGTTGCTACTGATAAAAAATCGACGACCCTTTATGGTGATTTCATAATACTTAAAAATAGATTTAAGGAAGGAGTAATTTCTGGACTTATACTCTACTTACCTGAGAATGTTAAGGTTAAAGCAGATGCAGCAGTAAAACAAGGGGCTAATTTTGGTTCCTTAAAAGAAGCATCTTATACTCCTTGCCCTACTTGTAATTCAAGATATCCTTTATGGCAGGTACGTGCGAAACAAACGGATATAGATTTTGATAAAGAGCGCGTTGCTTATAAGCATGCATTTTTCGAGATTTATGGGCTACCTATCTTTTATGTGCCTTATTTTGCGCACCCAACCCCAACTGCTCAAGCGCAATCAGGCATACTTGTACCGCAAATACAAGATAACAGCCTAAGAATACCAATTTATTTTCGTCCTAAGCCGAACTTGGATATGACAGTAACTCCAAGGATAATGCGTCATCAAACTATTTATGAAGGAGAGTTTCGCCATAGACTTGAGTCTGGTAGCTACCAGATAACAGGAAGCATTGCAAAGGATAAGCGATCTAAAACTACAAAAAACAAGGACTTACGAAGAGCACGACGCCTCTATCGCTATCATATAATTTCTAACGGTAGCTTCAATCAAGACCGTTATAATTACGGTTTTTTAGTTGAGCAAAGTTCTGATAAAAGCTATATGAAGAACTATGGGTATGGCAATAGGCCTTATCTAACTTCAAGAATTTATTTAGATAAAGCTGAAGATTCTAGATATTATACGCTTGAAGCTATCAAGTTTCAGGGATTGCGTAAGCAGGACAAACATATTACCGACCCTACAATATTGCCCCATATATTTTATAAGCAGCAATACCCACATGAGGATAGAACCTTACTTGCGACACTTGAAGGCGATGTATTAGCCTATAATCGGCCAGACGGTACACGACTAAACCGAGCGTCGATAAAGGCTATAGGTACCAAAAAATTTGTAGCTCAAGGACATAATATAAATTTCTCTTTATACTTAAGAAATGATCTTTACAGCGCAACATCCCTTGACTCTCGCTCACCTTATAGAAGAGGTAATAAACAAAATACTACGGTGAGTAAAGTATATTTTATACCTGAGCAGCATGTTTTTTGGAAATATCCTTTGTTGCAATTAGTTGAGCAAGGAAGTTATTTTGAAGTTGAGCCCCAGGCCTTACTTGTTTTAAGCGGTAGGCATAGTAAACATAAGAATTATTTGATCAATACAGATAGTCAGAATCTTGAGCTTAAGGATGATAATTTATTTCATAATAATAGATATAGCGGCCTTGATAGGCATGAAGTTGGTTCTAGAGCTAGCTATGGTATCAAAATTTCGACCCATAGAATCGATCAAACTGTAAATAGTTCGATATTTTTAGGGCAGCTTTATAAATTTAAAAGACATAATAATCTTGGCCTAAAATCTGGAATGACGGGCAGAACTTCGGATTTAGTTGGTAAAATAACGGTAGACTTCAATAATACTACCGATATATATTACAAATTTGCTAAGCATCCTAGGAAGATTTCTTCTCAAAAGGAAGAGGTAGGGGTTGCAACGACATATAAGAAAATAAGCTCCTCAGCTATATATTCATCAGTCAAAAATTATACTCATTTAGAAGAAGATCGCTATCTTAGGCAGGCAACCTTCAATATAGGCTATAATTTCAATAGTAATTGGAATTTTGCTACGGCTATTCGTACTAATTTATCATCTGATTCTTCAAGAAATATAATTGATTACGGTATTAACGTGACATACATTGGAGAATGTGTTAAAATTACCACCAAATTTATCAATAATCATACAGCTGATAAAGAACGTGGCATAAAAAAGAATCGTTCAACTACTTTCAGTGTAGGACTTAGAACACTTAGTTATTAACTATTATAGGATTATTTATGAGATATTTATCGCTATTTTTCTTAGCAATAATTGTAAACTTTAGCTCATTCGCTGGAGCTCCAAGTATAGTAGCAATTGTCAATAACACGCCGATTACCCTAAAAGAATTTATGGATCGTAGGCAATTTTTACAATTCGTAAACAATATTGAAGAGCTAACTCTTGAAGCGGAAATCCACATTAATAGAACAGCGCTAAAGACTTTGATCGATGAACAATTATTCATTAATGAATCAAAGAAATTTAAAATGGATATAACTGATAATGAAATTTCTCAAGCTATTTATAAAATAGAAAAAACAAATAACATGCCTAAGGGGCAGTTTATCGAGAATCTTAAAGCCAATTCAATTAATATAGAGACATTAAAACGCCAAATTAAGGCTCAAATTATTAAAGAAAAGCTTGCTTACGAATTTTCTCACACTATCGACGTTAACAGGAACGAAGTTAAAACAGAGGCAGGGCTTGCAAATAAGGATGTTAAAGCTATGAGTGAAGATGAGTATGATTACATCGCAAACAGCTTAGCTAATAAGAAAATCTCGATACAAGTGCAGAAATATTATGAAAAGCTTAAGAGAAAAGCTTATATAAAGATTTTCCTTCAATGACGACACTGCCATCGATTTACGAACACGCTAAAAGGTTCGGTATAATAGCCAGGAAAAGCTTAGGACAAAACTTTCTGTTTGATGAAAATTTAAATGATAAAATCGTACGGCTTGCAGGACCTTTAGAAGGGAAGGATGTCATAGAGATCGGCCCTGGTCCTGGGGGTCTTACTCGCTCAATACTTAAATGCAGCCCCAGGAAGCTTACTGTTATTGAAAAAGATGATAGATGTATTGAACTTTTAAAAGAAATTCAATCCATATATCCTCAATTAGAGATTATCTCAGAAGATGCATTAAAAATTTCCATCAGAAAACTGCTGGTTGGAACTGATAATTACGATTCTCAAAATCTTGTAAGCAAAAAATGTAAAATAATTTCTAACCTTCCATATAATATTGGTACGGTTTTACTGTTCAAATGGCTTGATGAGATAGACCTAATTAGTGATATGACTTTAATGTTTCAAAGAGAAGTTGCTGATAGGATCTGCGCTAAAGAAAATACTAGTGCTTATGGGAAATTATCCATCATGGTCCAGCTCAAGGCAGAAGCTCAGAAAGCAATGGATTTATCTCCTAAAGCTTTTACTCCTCCGCCAAAGGTTTCATCAGCAATAGTAAAGATCAACCCATTAGATTCTCAACCAAGCCCTGAGTTAGCTGAAATAATAAAGAAATTAGTAGATGGTGGATTCTCAAATAGACGCAAAATGATAAATAAATCTTTTGCTTCAGCTGTTAAATCCCCTGAAATATATAATAAAGCAGGTATTAGTCCGACTCTTAGAGCAGAGAATTTATCACTGCAAGATTATATAAGGCTTGCAGAAGCGATATTAAATGCAAATAGCAAGGAGTAACTTATAGCTTTGGAGGGGTAAGCAGGTAATCTTCTTTCCAAAGTTCTCTGTAGAGTGAAGGGTCTATATTGCCGCCTGAGATCATTACTAAAACGGTTTTGCGTGATTCTTGCGCTCTAAGCCAATCCACAACAGCCTTCATATTCATTGCACATGAAGGCTCTGTAGCAATTTTAAGTAGATGTATTAACCAAGCAGTCCAATAATATATATCATATTCTTCGACCAAGCTAAAACCATCTAATTTTTTAAGATAAGCAAAGGCGCGCTCTGAGACTCCTAGTGTGCGAAGTCCATCAGCAACAGTTTGCGGTGAGCTATCAAACCTATATATGCTTCCTCGCTGCAGGGAAAGGTAAGCATCATTGGCAATCGAAGGCTCAGTCCCAAATAATAGGCTTTCTGGACTTAAAGCTTCTTTAGCAAGATAAGTACCTGATAAAAGTCCTCCCCCTCCACATGAGGCAAAAATTGCATCAGGCTTTACTTCCATTTGATTTAATGCCTCATAGCACATAGTACCTGCACCGGCAATTGTTGAATCACTGTCAGATGGATGCAGATAGTAATAACCCTGGTTTTGATCTGCCCTCGAGAGGTCTTCTGCTTCCTGCCTAGTTTCAGTGTAAATTACTTCACCACCATAATATTCTACTGCTTTTTGCTTTACAGGAGAAGTATTTTTAGGCAAATATATCCTGCTTTTAATGCCAATTTTGCGAGCTGCCCAAGCAAGCCCAATCCCATGATTACCAGTGCTATAAGCCACCACCTTACTTGGCAATTTACCTTCTTCTTTTAAAGTAAGTAAATGATTCAGTACTCCTCTTACTTTAAAAGCTCCAGTTTTTTGCAGAGATTCAGCTTTAAAATATATATCATGTCCTAACATTTGGTTAAGAACTTCGGACTGTATTAACGGGGTTTTATGTAAAAAATGCAAAATTCTTGCATAAGCCTCTTTTACATGCTTGGAATCTTGAATAAGTACTGGCATAATTAAAAATAGTAAAAAATATAGCTTACTTGAGTTGAATTTTAAATTGTATGTAATTATATAACATTTTAATATAAATCCTAGTATAGTTATAATGAGGATTTAAAAAAGTTATTGGTAGGGTTATGCAAGATACTATAAAAAGACAGGCTCCGTTACTCGCACTAAGAGATACAGTGCTATTTCCAAACATTATTGCTCCTCTTTTCGTAGGAAGAGAAAAGTCTATCAAAGCACTTAATGCTGCAGAGCTAATTAATGGAGAAGAATATGTGCTGCTTACTGCGCAGAAAGATCCAGAACTAGATGATCCAAAGCCAGCAGATTTATATAAAATCGGGGTGCTTGCAAAGATTATCCAGCTTGTAAAGCTACCTAACAATAATATTAAAATATTAGTTGAGGCCCAGCATAGAGTAAAGCTTTTTGCAATTAATGACAAGGAGGGGTTCTTCATTGCAAGTTACGAGATTATTCCTGACGAGGAGATAAAAAATCTTGATAAATTAGCAATGGCTACAGCGCAAGTAATAACTGAGTTTGGTGAATATGTCAAAAATAATAAAAAAATTAACCCAGATGCGATTAATGCCCTTTTAAACCAAAAAAACCCTAGCCATATAACTTATATTATTGCCTCACATTTAACAAATAAGATTGCAAGTAAGCAAGAACTTTTAGAGATAAATGACGTTGAGAAAAGGGTAGAGCATCTACAGGCAACATTAAATTCAGAAATTTCGATTTTGGAAACAGAACTATCTGTTCAGTCCCGCGTTAAAAAACAAATGGAAAAGACGCAGCGAGATTATTACCTTAATGAGCAAATGAAAGCTATCCAAAAGGAGCTAGGTGACGATGATAAGTCAGAGATCAGCGAATTTGAGAAAAAAATAGAGAAGCTAAAATTATCAAAAGAAGCGAAGGAAAAAGCTTTATCTGAATTGAAGAAGCTTAAAAATATGAATTCAATGGCAGCTGAAGCTTCGGTAATACGTAATTATTTAGATACTCTACTTTCACTACCTTGGGGTATTAAGGATAAGGTCAAGGTAGACATTAAGAAGGCAGCAGAGATTTTAGATCGTGACCATTATGGACTCGAGAAAGTTAAAGAGCGCATTATAGAATATTTAGCAGTATTGCAAAGGTCTGAAAAAATTAAAGGTCCTATCCTCTGTTTGTTTGGCCCTCCTGGTGTTGGTAAAACCTCTCTTGCAAAATCTATCGCAGAGGCTGTTGGCCGCAAATACGTGAAGTTTGCTTTAGGGGGGGTTACTGATGAAGCTGAAATTAGAGGACACAGAAGAACTTATCTTGGTTCGATGCCAGGTAAAATCATTACTCAAATTAAGAAAGTCAAAACTTCTAATCCTTTGATGCTACTTGATGAGATTGATAAAATTGATAGAAATTATAGGGGGGACCCAACTTCTGCCTTACTCGAGGTGCTTGATCCTGAACAAAATATTCATTTTGCTGATCATTACTTAGAAGTAGAGTATGACTTATCAGACGTAATGTTTATTGCCACAGCAAATTCGCTGCATATGCCAAGGCCGCTGCGTGATAGGATGGAAATCATTCACATTTCTGGCTATTTAGAAGAAGAGAAAATGCAGATTGCTAAGAAGCATTTGATACCTAAAATACTAAGAGACCATGGGTTGAAAGACTCTGAATTTAAAATTACAGATGAAGCCCTTCTTGAGCTGATTAGATATTATACACGTGAATCAGGAGTTAGAAGTTTAGAAAGGCAGATTAGTGCTCTTGCTCGCAAGGTACTTAAAAAAATATTAGAAGATAAAACAATTAAATCCATCACCATTATCCCTGAGGATATGGAGAATTATCTTGGTCCTAGAAAACATAAATATGGTGAAGCTGAAGCTGAAGATTTAATTGGGGTTACGACCGGCCTTGCCTATACTGAAGTTGGCGGCGATCTTCTTTCTATAGAAGCAGTAACAGTACCTGGTAAAGGCGATATTAAAGCAACAGGCCAGCTTGGTGATGTTATGAAAGAATCAATGCAAGCAGCTTTTAGCTTCTTTAAATCAACCTCAAATGATTATGGCTTAACATATGATGACTATAAGGAGAAAGATATCCATGTGCATGTTCCAGAAGGGGCAATTCCAAAGGATGGGCCTTCAGCAGGGATTGCTATCTTCACTACTTTAGTCTCAATATTATCAGGTACTCCAGTTAAACGGAATGTTGCTATGACCGGAGAAATTACTCTTCGCGGCAGGGTGCTAGCTATTGGTGGCTTAAAAGAAAAGTTACTTGCAGCAAGCCGCGGTGGTATAAGCACAGTCATTATCCCAAAGGATAACGTAAAAGATTTAAAGGAAATCCCTGACTCAATAAAAGAGAGATTAGAAATAATCCCTGTTTCTTACGCTGAGGAAGTTTTAGAGATTGCCTTAGCTAAAAAGAGTAATAGTGAGACAGTGCATTAGACTCCCTTTTGAGGTTTAACTTCTGGTTCCCTAATGCCGAATTTTGTATAAAGGAACCCATTAAAGACATTTATATGAAAAATAAAAGACCCTTATATAACTACATAAGGGTCTTTTCGCGTTTTAACATGATAAGTTTAAAAATTCTCTGAACCAAAGCCAAGAAACTCACAAAAGATTCTATCAAATTACTTGAGGATAAAGATGGCATTCGAAAAAAGTAAGGTAGAAGAAGAGGTGAGAGAGTAAACTTAAAAAATATTAAATTTTTATAATTTTTTTTTATTTTTATTCTTAGTGCTAGGTATTTTTTGTTATATTATTATTAATATAATTAAAGGAGACGTTACAAATGAAAAATTTTTTTACTATTGAACAGTTATATGATACCGCTTTAATGCATATAAGTTCTCTTAATGACAAGATAGAAAAATTAGAAAAGGAGCCTTCTAAAGACAATACTAACAAACTTGTAAGGATCGCCAATATCTTACCAAAAGTTCTTGATATATTAACACAATTAGAAAGTTTGGAGGCTGCTTTAGAAGAGAAATCGAGCAAAGAAGAAGTGGATGAAGAAGCTATACAAGCAGACTTAAGGCTAATTAGTGATTGCTTAGATAATATTTTTGACGAAGATAAAAATACGACAATTTTGAAAACAGTGGGTGGAGCTAAAGATACTAGTAAAGATCCTAGTTAACTTTAGCTACCGATTCAACAATAGACTTATTAGCCCTTAATCTCACGCATGGAGGCGCAGAGCTCAAGTAGCTTTTTCCTGTACTTACTGTGTTTTAAGTAAGGGCTTGTAAGCTTTAATTGATCAAGCTCTTTATTTGTGAATGGTAATCTTTTGCAAAGAGCGATTAGCTCCATGTCTGTAGCAATATATTTCCTCGGAACATTTAAATTGACGGCGCATTCCTCTCTAAATGCGCTTAAATGTTGCATAGCCATAATAAAATCAGGGCTACGCTCATGGAACTTAACCTTTTTCCAGGAGTTAGCATAGTTGATTTTATAATTATTTTCTTGCAAAAGATTATTCATAGCACCCTTAAATTCTTTATACTTATCAAGTTCCTCCAATTTAATATCTAGTATTCTATATAAAGGAAATAAGTTAATCACGTCAGATGCTGCATAAGAGAGTTGTTCTTTTGAAATGGGGCGAGCGCTCCAATCCGATGTTTGATATGTTTTATCTATTTTAAGTTGGCATATTTTCCAACATAGTTCTTCGAAACTGATTGATTGACCAAGACCACAAAAGCTTGCTGCAATCTGTGTATCGAATATATTTTTCGGTAACTTTGCAAATTTATGCCAAAAAATCTCTAAATCTTGTTGTGGTGCGTGGAAAATTTTAAGTATTTTACTATCAACCAGTATTTCTTCAATGGCTCTGAGGTCAATATTAGCCAGGGTATCTATGAGAAATACTTCATTTTCTGTAGCAATTTGGATTAAGGCAAGCTTAGCAAAATAGGTGCTACGCCTTTCAAACTCGGTATCAACAGCAATAAGAGGCAAAGCTTTGATTATGTCGCACGCTTGGTCTAATTTCTCTTGGTTATCTATAAGCAACATATTTTTTAATTGCTAAAACTACATTATTTTTATATAAATATGCTCATTAACTATACTAATAGTAGTTTTAAGTATACTATTAGTCGTATTTTTCATCAATAATACACGATAATTGTGTATTTATACATAAATAGTGTGAACACTAAGGCGGTATTCTTAATGCATAAATTTAGAACACATAACTGTAACGAGATGAGGAAGGCTCATGTTGGACAGACTGTTAAGCTTTCTGGTTGGATACATAGAAAAAGAGACCATGGTAATATTGTATTTATTGATCTTAGAGATCATTACGGTATAACTCAGTTAGTATTTACAGAGCAAGACGAGGCTCTTCGAGAACTAGCTGGCCACACAAGGCTTGAGAGTGTTGTGACGGTAATAGGTAAGGTAGTAGCAAGGTCAGAGGAGACGGTAAACGAAAATATTGACACCGGTGAAGTTGAGGTATTAGTAAATGAGTTTAACATTGAATCTGAAGCCGACATATTACCTTTCCAAGTTAACTCTGAGCAAGAAGCGCCAGAAGAATTAAGGCTAAAATATCGTTTCCTTGATCTTCGCCGTGAGCATTTACATAAAAATATTATACTTCGCTCGAACGTTATTGCTGAAATCAGACGCCTTATGATAGAGCAAGGTTTCATGGAATTCCAAACGCCAATTTTAACAGCAAGTTCTCCGGAAGGTGCAAGGGACTTTTTAGTACCCAGCAGATTACATCCAGGTAAATTCTATGCGCTGCCCCAATCGCCGCAGCAATTCAAGCAATTGCTAATGGTTTCAGGCTTTGATAAATATTTCCAGATAGCTCCATGTTTTAGAGATGAGGATGCAAGAGCAGATCGCTCACCTGGTGAATTCTACCAGTTAGATGTTGAAATGTCTTATATAACTGAGGAAGATGTCTTTTCTAGTATTGAGCCGGTAATGTATAATGTATTTAAAAAGTTCTCTGATAAGCGAATCACCGATACGCCTTTCCCAAGGATTACTTACCGTGATGCAATGCTGAAATATGGTTCAGATAAGCCGGATCTTCGTAACCCGATTACTATATCTGATGTAACTGAAATTTTCCGTGACTCTGAATTTGCGATCTTTAGAGAAAATATCAGTAAAGGCGCGGTTGTTAGAGCGATTCCGGCGCCGAAATGCGCGATGCAACCACGTAGCTTTTTTGACGATATGATTAACTTTGCAGTCTCAGAAGGTGCTGCAGGTCTTGGCTATATTAGCTTTGCTGAAGATGGTAGTGCAAAAGGGCCAATCGCTAAGTTTTTAAGCGAAGACAAGCTACAGCAGTTAAAAGAAGTCGCAGGTCTAAGTAACGGTGATGCGGTATTCTTTTCATCAAATAAAGCAGAATCCGCCGCCAAACTTGCAGGCAAAGTGCGGGTAAGACTAGGACAGTTATTAGATTTGCTTGAAAAAGATTGTTATAAATTTTGTTGGATTGTTGACTTCCCATTCTATGAATGGAATGAGGATAAAAAAGCTCTTGATTTCAGCCATAATCCATTTTCTATGCCAAAAGGTGGTCTTGCAACTCTTGAGTCTGCGAAAACTACTGAAGAGCTTTTAGAAATTACTGCTCATCAATATGATATTGTTTGTAATGGTTATGAACTTTCAAGTGGTGCTATAAGGAATCACAGGCCTGAAATTATGTATAAGGCATTTGAGATAGTTGGTTACAATAACCAAGTTGTTGATGAGAGGTTTGGTGGTATGATTAGAGCCTTTAAATATGGTGCACCTCCGCATGGTGGTATAGCTCCAGGTATTGATAGGATTGTAATGTTGCTTGCTGATGCGCCAAATATTAGAGAGGTTATTAGTTTTCCATTTAACCAACAAGCAGAGGATTTGCTCATGAATGCTCCGTCATTGGTGGAAGAGCGCCAGATGAAAGAGCTTAATATTATGCATAGCCCTTCTGTTAAAAAAATGCTAGAAAGACAGCAAGCTTAAGATTAACTTTATAATTTAATAGAGATCTAAAATGACAAAAAGACTTTTTAACTTTGCTAACACTGCTTTAATAGTAGCTTTAAGCGTTTGTTTATTTGCCTGTAATAAAGAAGAAAGTAGGCTGAAAGCTAAACTAGAAAATACTATCGAAGCCTATAAAAGTAATCATAGTTTTAATGCTATTTACGATATTTCTCATGAGAGCGATACTATTATTAGAGGAGCAAATGGCTTCTTTGACATAGAGAACCAGAAGGTGCTTTCTCCGGATATACGTATGGCAATTGCCTCAGGTACTAAGCAAATGACCGCGGCTGCTATCTTAAAACTGCAAGAAGCTGGCAAGCTTAATGTTAATGATGTAGTCGCAAAGCACTTAAAGCCGGATTCATTTTATTTTCAAGGTGGGTTTCCTGAGTGGGCGGATAAAGTTACTATTCACCAGCTTTTAACCCATACAAGTGGTATTCCAGATTATATCTTTGCTTTAAAGCTTGATATGACCATCCCGCATAAAGATATTAATAAGTCTATTGCTGAGTTTGCAACCAAACAACCTTTAATGTTTAATCCAGGCGAAGGTTTTAAATATTCTAATACTGGTTACGTAATACTTGGCTTAATTATTGAAGAATTATCTGGTAAGGACCTCCGTACTTTCTTTAAAGAAGAATTATTTGAGCCTCTAGATATGAAGAATACTGAGCTTGCAACCTTAGAGGAAGCTTTAGATTTCCAATATGGTAGATCAAAAGAATATCCAAATAGATATATTGCTATCCCGACCGGTGACAAACCAATGTTCAAGCCAATAGATCAGAGCTTACTTCTGGCGCCATTTGCCGATGGTGGAGTAATTTCTAATCTTGATGATTTAAGAACTTGGAACCACGCCTTACATAATGGTAAAGTTTTATCAGCAGAGTCTTATAAATTAATGACAACGCCTTATGCAAAAGCTCATTCCTTTGAAGGATATGAATCGCATGTTGGTTATGGTATATATGTTGTAGAACCTCCTAAGGGTGAGAAATTTTATATGCATGCTGGTAATGCAATAGGTATAAGAGGTGAGTATATTTATATCCCGGCGCAGAAGCTTGCAATTAGCATCATCAGCAATGTATATGTTTACGAGCCTGAAGAGCTAAAAGGTAAGATTAATTATACCGAGACAGCTAACCAAATTGATATTAGATATTTTATGAATGCGCTTTTGCATACAGTGCATGAATAATATTTTATAAACTTCACTATTATAAAATCCCTGTTATTTAATTCCTGGCTGACCTTAAAATTAGCCAGGAATTTTTGTTACTCCTTGTTGCATTTCTCTCTTTTTAAACCTTTTAAAAACTTTCTCATAGCTTTCTAAGCCTCTTTGCTAAAATCAATGTTACTAGGAAAACTCGCGACTTTTAGCTTTAGGAAGCTAAGCTCATACACTAAGGAACAGTATTTTTGATGCTTGTATGTTCCTCCACACCACTCTTCGAATTACCTTTCTATCGCCCAGTTCAACAACTTAAGAGTTAAAACTCTAATATTTTGTCATATAGTAAATTTATTTAAAGTGTGGTACGTCGTCATTCTTCGCTTACGTATAACTCATACGCTGCGCTCGTTATTTCTAGTGCCACAACTCAACTAATTTCACTGTAACTAGGGAGCTCTATTGAGCGTAGCATTTTAGTCATCAAGCGGAGCCCCAGCCGTCATCACTTGTTAAACGAATAATATAAGTGCGGCAAACCAGCTACCATGCAAGGCTTGATAGTGCAATGATTCATTTGGCTGGATTACTTCAAATTGCCCAAGGGCAATTTTCGTAATGACGACTATTTACGCTTCAAATCCTTGCAAGAAATAGAAAGGCATCGTCTTTGCGACGTGCTTTTAGCGACGCGGCAAACCAGTTACCATGCAAGGCTTGATAATAAATATTTTGCTTAACTAAAATGCTGCAGCATGCCTTGCAAAAGCTATTCCGTTAATTTTTGTGTTAACTATTTTGGGCCAAGAACCTTTGCAAAAATACGGTTAAAGGGCGAAAAATACAACCTAAGGTAGCAAAATTAAGCATCTGTAATATACTAATTATTTGTATAAAACTATTAATGCAGTAAAACGTATATTCATATAATTAGCAGAAAAAACGTTCAAACTTCACAAAACAATTAAAATCGAGGCAAAATTTGGAACTTTTGTGTAAAAAAATTGCATAAATACAACTAAAGGTTTCGAAGTCTTAGTAGATACAAAACCAAAAATATGAAAGTAGTTGCTAATCCTGAAGAAATACATTTAAACTTAAAGTTGTATTAAATTAGGTTACTGAGGTTAACCTCAAGTTAAGATTTATATTCCTAAGAATAGACAATCTTTAGAGACCTAATTTCTACAGGTTTTTGAATGGTGAAATTTAAAAAAAGGAAAGGAAAGCTATGACGAAAAAACCAAGTTTATTAAAAACAATGCTTGCTACTGCTTCTACTGTGGCGGTGTTATTAGGAAGTGTGGAAGCATTAGCAGCAATCAACACTACATCTGGTGCAGCTGATACAACAACTGGTACTAACGTAGGTGGTAGTGCTATTGCTAATGGCGATACTATTAAATTCGGTGGTACACATACTTTAACAGTCGACTCTGCTGTAACAGGTTTAATCCTTGATGCTAATAGCAATGCTGCAACAGTTGCAGTTGCTGCAGGTGGTTCTGGAGCAACATTTGGAAAAATGACAGGGCCATTTACAGCAATAAACTTTACTGGCGCGGCAACTGCGACTCTTACGGATAGTACAGCTTTTACAGCAACAAATATTACATTTGCAAATGCTGCTGCTAAACTTAGTATAACTGCTAATAGTTTAAACTTAACTGCTGCAATAGATGGTAGTGGTGGTGCTGGACGTGGTATATTAGATGTTCAAGGTGCTGGTGTTACTATAACAGGCGCAATAGGTAGCGGAACAACAGTGGATCAAGTTCTTGTTGCAAACTCTTCAGGTACAACAACATTTACCAGTACAATTGCTGCAGCTACAAGAGTTGATCTCACAGGTGTGGGATCTTCAGAATATCAAGGGGCTGTAACTTCTCCAGTAAGATATAGTGCTGTCGCTACTGCAACATTTAAGGATAATCTTACAGGGGCTGTTGCTTTCCAAGCAAATGATGGTACAATCCAATTTACAAAAGCAAATGGCGCTACTGTAACTGGTGCGATCTCAACAACTAGCACAAACGTAGGTACCGTAATAGTTTCTCAAGATGTTGGTAAAACGACAACGCAGAGTGGGGCCGTCGGTGGGTCTGGTAACGTACTTAAAGAAGTTAGACACGCTGGTTATGGGGTTTATCATGTTGTCGGTAATCTTTATGCAACAACAACAAATTTAACTCAAGCAGGAAGTACCTTACGTTTAGACAACGGTACTGTAGCTACCAATATCGTATTTACAAATAATAATTCAAATATCGTAGAAGTAGCAAATGCAGCTGTTACATATTCTTCAGGTGCAATTGGTTCTACTACTGCTGCAGCTAAAGCAATTAACTTTGGTTCAAACCATGGTTTAACAATAGCTGACGGTGTAAAAGTATATACTAATGCTTTCACTACATCGGGCGCAGGTACTGGTAAACTTACACTGCAAGGTGATATTTCTTTACCAGCAGTAGGTACTGGGTCTTATGGCTTAGCAGAAGTAAACGTTGGCGCTACTAAAACAGTGACAGCTACAAAAGATATTTATTCTACTATAGTAGACTTTTCAGCCGGTGCTGGTACTCTTGTAGTTAATGATGGCGTAAGCATACATGGTAACATTACTTCTACTGTAGGTGCAAGTGCAGGTACTGTAAATTTTGTTAATAGTGCTACAGTTGCTGGTACACAAGGAACATCTTTGAAAGCAGTTAACATTAAAGGTACAGGTACAGTATATTACAAGCAAACATTTGCTGCAGATGCTTTAAAATTTGAAGCTGATGGTACTGCTAAGATAGACGGTGCAATAACAATGGGTGGTAATATTACTACAACTGCAGCAAATACTGGTACAGTGATTGCAAAAGCTGCTACAGGTATCCAAGCCGTTGGTACAAGCGCTCTTCCAATTAAAGAATTTAGAGTTGCTGATGACATAACTGTAACTTCTAACGGTGCATATGACCTTTATACAAACTTTACAACAGCAACAAATGAAAAGGGAACATTAACCTTATCTGGTGGTGCGCACACAGTAGGTGGTAATATCGGTGCTACTTCAGCTGCATTCAAGGCTCTTAACGTAAGCGGCGGTGCTATTACTCTTAAAGGTAATAACTATGCTAAAACAACAACCTTAGGCTCAGCACATAATGTGACCTTAGAAAAAAGTCTACATGGTGACTCATTTACTTTCGCTACTTACGATCAAACTTTAACACTTAAAACTGGCGGAACATTAAATGCTATAGTGAAGACAGGCACAGCAGACCAAGGTACAGTATCTCTTGAAGGTGATGCTACTATTTCTAAAGACCTTGGGGAGTCAGGTACTCGTTTAAAAGCTATTACTTTAGCTGGTACAGATAAGACAGTAAAAGTTGGTGCAAATATGTACGCAACCACTATTACTCCTGGTCAAAACACTGTGAAGTTTACACAAAACGCAACAATGGGCTTAGCTGGATATACAGTAAACGTCGCTAATTCAACACTTGATGCTGGCACAAGCACAGTAACCATACCTACCGCACTAACAAATGTTGCTTCAGCGACAATTAAAGTTACTACTACAGGTAGCTCTAATGGTATGATTGATAATAGCACATACACCACTGCTCAAGACTTTACTAACACAAAATTAGTAATCAATACTGCAGCTGATGCATTACCAACTGACTCTAAATTTGTAGTTCTTAAAGGTGGCGCTGCTCCAACAGCTGTTATGTCAGCGGCTAATGTTTCAACCTCAAGCAGAGTCTTTAAATATACCGTGACTCCTAACGGCAATAATATTGAAGCACAAGCAAGCCAAATTGCTAACCTGCAAGATCTAGTTTCTAAGGCTAGTGGTGCAAATGCTATGCATGCTGATGTTGCGAAAGTGTTTAACAACCATTTACTTGATGGTAAGTTAACAGGTAATGCTAAAGCGATAGCAGCTCTCCTTGCTAACACTACTACAAACGATGAGCTTAAAGCTGAACTTGATAAAATAATTCCAAATTCTAGCGCATCAACTGCAGCGGTAGATGCAGCAAAACCTTCTATGGATGTTAACAAATCAGCAAGCTACGAAGTTTCAAGCAGGCTTCTTAGCTTAAATACAGGTGCTGCAGCTGGTGAAGCTGGAAGCTCACTTGGTGCATGGGTAAAAGGTTTCTTTGGTAACTCTACAGAGAAAGCTAAAGGCAATGCTTCAGGTTATAAAGCAAGCTTAGGTGGTGCTACACTTGGTTTTGATATGAATGCTAATGATGCAACAGTACTTGGTGCTGCTGTCACAGTAGCTAGTAACGATGCTAAATTCAAAAACGTTAAATCTGGTGATAAGTTAGATGCTTTAGCAATGCTTTTCAACATGTATGGAATGTATGATCTTGGTAACGACATGTTTGTACAAGGTGGTGTAAACTTCGGTAATACAAACGTTAAAGCTACTACAAAAAGAACATTTGGTACAGCTACTGGTAAGTATGACGTAATGAGCTATGGTGCTTCTGCTATGGTTGGTATGAACTACAAAGCAGTAGAAGGTATGGTTGTAACACCTCTGGCTGGACTTAACTATGGTAGGTTCTTAAGAGGTGGTTACTCTGAAACAGGTGCTGGTGCTTCTAACCAGATTCATAATAAAATGAATTTTGATAAGTTAGTTGGTACATTAGGTCTACGTCTAACAGGTCAAATGGATGCTGGTTCTGATATGAAATTAACACCAGAAGCACATGCGTTTGTTAACCATGATTTCAGAAATGAAGCTAAAAAAGACTCGTTCACAATCGACGGTCTTGGTGAGACAATTTCTGTAAAAGGTACAAAGCCTGCAGCAACTTCATATAACCTTGGTTTAAGCTTAACAGCTAAATCTGGAAATATGGAATATGGTGTTGGTTACGATGCTGAAATGAGAACAAAACATTCTTCTCATCAAGGTTCAGTAAAAGTAAGAATAAACTTCTAATATAAGTTTTTCGTAGCTTTTCTTCCGGCCCGCAAGTTTAGGCTTGCGGGTTCTTTTTTTCCTAGAAGCAAAGGTACATTAAATACTTAAATTATGTAAAAACCTAGTCATAGAGCATAAAGAACACTAGAAATAAAAACTTTTATCGTATATTTTTGAAAAATACTTTCTAGAATTGGAAAATATCTATATAAGCCTTATATTATTAACTTACGGTATAAAGCATAGTTATAGTAGATTGAATTATTGATTCCTGCGGGATCAAATTTTAAATAAATTATTAATTGAATAAACAACATATTTAACGAAATAGATTATAGGGTAGATATTATGCAGTGGAGCGATATTGAAGAGATTGTTGAAGCATTAGAAGAAAATTATGCAGATTTGGAAGTAGCTTCGATAAAACTATCAAAACTTCATAAATTAATAATAGAGTTACCAGAGTTTGATGATGCTCCAGACGCAGCTACGCAAACTATTTTGGAAGAGATACATGAAGCTTGGCTTGAGCTACGTGAGGAAATTGAAGAAGGGTACTGAGCTCTTTCTTAAAGCGTAATTACCAAAACTTGTAGAAACTTAGTATCTGAGTGCATTAAAATACTCAAGGCCTATATAATAATGAAAACTTTATATCATTTTCCATTATGTCCCTTTTCCAGGCAGATTAGAGTGCTACTTAAAGAGAAAGATATAGCATTCACTCTAATAAGAGAGGATTACTGGCTTAGGAATAAAGATCTATTATTACTAAACCCGGCCGGGGAGCTGCCTATTTTCGTAGAAGGTGAGCAAAAAATATGCGGGGTGTATCCTTTAGTCGAGTATTTATGCGAAGAGTATTCGCCGCTTTTCATGGATTTTGAGGCATTTGAGAAGGCTGAGGTAAGAAGAATAATTCATTGGCTCAACAATAAATTTTACCGTGAGGTTACTAAATATGTGCTTGATGAAAAGATGATTAGGCTTTTTATAAATGCCGGCTCACCACGTTCTGAGCTTCTAAGAAATGCAAAAGATAATTTAGGAAAACATTTAAAGTACTTCAGTAAACTAATTGAAGAGAAAGATTATATTGCTGCAAACCAGCTCTCGGTTGCCGATTTCGTTGCTGCAGCGCATTTGTCAGTTCTAGATTTTTTTGATGAAATATCGTGGGATCAAAACCCACCACTTAAATATTGGTATTCGCTAATAAAATCTAGGCCAAGTTTTAGACCGCTTTTGCTTGACCGAATTCCTGGCTTTAATCCACCCAAACACTACCAAGATTTAGATTTCTAGAATCCTTGCTAGCCATATAACTTGCTATTTAAACTTATTAATAGATTTAAAACTATAATATTAAACATAAAGTCTGCTTATATAACGCGAGCTATGGATAAGGATTATTGTAATTGATGTTTAGGATAAGTATTGAAATGGTTATTAGACCTTCGT
>JAQSWU010000055.1 GCA_029266475.1 Rickettsiaceae bacterium
CATAAGTAAAATGACGACCCTTAAATATTGACATAGATACCTGATGAAAATTAATCTAACCTCAATTTAAAGAGAATTCAAAAAATTTGCAACAGCGCCATTAAATGAATATTTTAAAGGTTTACGAAGAGAATTTACTCTTCCACTAAAAATTCTTGGTAGTAAATTCCAAACAGAGGTTATGAGATATTTGATGACTATTCCATATGGCAAGACAATAAGTTATAAAAGTCTAGCATCTTATACAGGCCATAAAACTGCGATTAGAGCGGTTGCAAAAGCCAATGGGAGAAATAATATTAGTATTATTTTGCCTTGCCATAGAGTGATTGGAGAAAATGGGAATTTAGTTGGATATGGTGGAGGTATTGAGAGAAAGAAATATCTCCTATCTTTAGAAAGCAATTCTCTAAATATAGAATCTAATGATTTCAACAATTTAGTATATGGTATCTAGTATGAGTAAAAGCAATTTATTTAATGTAAGTAGAAAATGTTATAATCATATGGGAGGCAAACTTGCTACCGCTTATTTCGAATTTCTAATAAGTAAATCATTAATAGCATATGAAAACAAAGAAGATTTTCAGAGTAGCCGTCAACGATTACCTTTGATAATAACAAATGATGGAATTGAATACTTTAAATTTCTAGGATCTAATATCAGAAAATTTGGTGATGCTTCATGTTGTCTTGATGGGATAGAAAAGAAACCTCATTTATCTGGAAAGTTAGGCAATTTATTATTTAAATATCTCGCTGATAATAAATATATTACTGAACAGTCGGGAGGTCGAGAGCTAAATTATAATAAAAATATCTTGGATCATTTGATTGCTTTACATAAATAACGTTTCTTATGAAAATTTCTATAAAACTACCATTTCTTTATAGTTTTTCTAATGCCGTATCAAGGATACAGCGTGGATTTAATGACCCTTTAAATCTTATACTCGGCAACTCCCTAATTAGAGCGATACAGCTTAATGAGAAAATATTTGTCCTCAATATTTTCGAGCAAGATAATCTAATAAACATCGAAGTTAACAAAGGCGAATTAGATGAAAACGAGCAAATAAAATTAATTGGTTTAATGGAGAGATATCTTGGCTTAGACGATCCACTATTACTAGAAGAAAATTTTAAACAAATAAACTCAGTAAAGAGTTTAGACTACTCTTATAATGTTTGTGGCTATTGTTCCTTGTTTGAAGCTTTCGTACAAATTATTATAGGGCAACTGATATCGGTCAAGGCAGCAAATAGTATAAAGAAGAAATTTATCGAATCTTTTGGTGAGGTAGTAGAATATAAAGCAAAAAATTATATTCTATTTCCTGATCCTAATATAGTAAAAAAGTTACCTTTAGAAGCGCTAATGGCTGTAGGATTAAGCAAAAATAAGAGTAAAGCGATAACAGATTTAGCGTTTGAGTTTAGTCAAAATAATTTAGAAAATATATTATTCTCTACAACAAATATTCAAGAGCTAAAGAGGATGATAGGTAAGTTCTATGGGATAGGTACATGGAGTAGCCAGTGGTTCCTTCTTCAAGGATTAAGATACTTTGATAGCATTCCTTCTCATGATTTGGTAGTACGTAAGGCGTTCTCCTGGTATTTAGATTTACCTCAAATAGCATCATATGATGCTATAGAACAATTTTGTTCTCAATATAATCATAGTGGAGCCTTAGCTTATCGCATTATGTATAATTATTTAAAGGAGCCTAGTGATCACCTGCCAGGTTTTTAAGTGTGATTTTGTTAATAGGAGTATTCTTAAATGGTGAATACAATGCTAGATTATCATTTTATATTATTAGTTTACCTATTTTCTATAGCTTGAAACTTAACAAGTTATGAGATTAATGGTAATAGGATTGGTACATTAACGAAAGAAGGTTGCTAATTGCAGATTATCTCTACACTCTAGTGTCGACAATAAGTTAAGCGATAATTTAACTTATTATTGACTTAATTAATCCTTTAATATAAAGTTTAATAAAAATTTATCTTTTAAAATAATCCTTATAAATTTATTAGTATTTAACAGAGAAAAGCTATGGCTTATTTAACTACCTCAGAGATATATAAAAATACACAACAAGCTGCAGATATTATAGGTTTAAAAAACATTTTAGACACTATAGATAAGATTCAGAGAGGCTATAAAGAAGATTGGAGATTTAAGGATTTTATTTTACTAGCTAACCCAAAAAAAATAGATCCTATATTACATGATCACAGCGAAGAGGGAATGGATTTCTCTTATAATGTTATTAAATTCAGAGAAATAAGTAATGAAATACAGAAGCTATTCAGGTTTGAGGGTAGTATAAGGGAACAAAATAAAAGTTTTCCATGGGAAGCTCTAATAAAGTTTGCTGAACTTCTTGTAGATAATAAAGAAACCTATAAAGAACTTACTGATACCATTAAATTAGATCTTCCTGAGTTAAAAATAAATATTGAATATATGCTCAAAGTAGCTAAAGCTACTACTCCTGAAGCGTACAATACAGCTGTGAGAGTACTTGAAGAACAAGAAAAGGCTTCTAACAATGGTTACGAAATTGTTCTTAGGGAATACTATGAAGATTTAATGGAGGAGGAATACGAAGAACAATCAGCAGAATCTGAATTGCCAACGGCTTCAATCACTGATGAGGAGAAGGAAATATGCAAAATATTTAGTAAGATTGCGTTTGTTACAGATGATAATTGCCTAAGAGGGTACACTAATATTAGAAAGCTTACAGAACCTTACTTGGATAAAACCAATTTACAAAGGATTATTGGACTTATAGATAAGATCAGTAATTGCGATCCTTCTAGCTTACAAGGAAGAGAAGCAATAGTAAGTGTAATTAGTACAATTGGGGAAATATCAAAAAGTATTTCGGTAGAAACTAAACAATTAGACGAATCGATACCTTTCTCCCAGCTTAAAAAGTTTCGTGATTTGACTCATAAATGGGATAAAAGTAAAACAGCTATCTATTTAAAGAGTGAAATAGAGTTTAACGTAGTATTATTTACTGAAGCTAAATCTAATATTTTGTCTTTAAGAAAAAAAATAGAAAGCTTAACTGGGGCTCTAGATAAACATAGTTTTATTCCAACGAACAAAGCGTTACCAATCCCTCCAATTTTTCAAAGCATCCCTAATGAAATACATAAGGGTAAAGCGACTCAAGTTAAGCAAGTATTCTCAGAAACAAGCAATTTATTCGGTGGGAAAAAAGCAGATTTTGATTTTAAAATAGATCTGGTAGAAAAAATGCTTATTGGTGAAATTCCTATTCCTTATTCATTTCAAAAAAAGAACGAAGAAACTAGAATTAATTTATCCGAGATTATAAACTCCTTCTTTAAGGAAGAGTTTGAAGGTAAAAATTTTATTGCAGGGCTTAATAAAAATAAAGGCTCAAGAGATCCTAAGGATGTAAGGAAAGATGTGGACGATGCTAAAAAACTTAGTGATAAGCTTGAACGTTTAGATTGCTCAAGTGAAACTATACAAGACTATTTATCAATTATCGCGAGGGCTTTGCCTGAGAATAAGCGTAATGATCCTAAAATACATGCAAAGTTATATTGCTTAAAGCTTTTTTTAGAAAACAAAGAAAATCCTATATTACATTTCCTTTATGAGTCAATGGAGGAAAAGAAAGATTTTTTCTTAAGTTTAGTAAAATTTAAATTGCCAATTTTAGAAAGTAAATTAAAAATTATAACAGATTTTTTTAATGATGATACCTACAAATATCCTTTAAAAGAGGTTGAATCATTAAGAGAAAACGAGGATAGACTCGATTTTATAAAAAAATTAGAAGATGGTCTAAAACCATTAGAAAAAAATAAAGAAAAAGACCCTAATTATGAAGTGTTTCAGTTAAAACTTCTTTTATATTCAGTAGAAAAGATTGTAGAACGTACTAATTCATTAATACTTAAAGCTGGAGATAATTATCTTAAAATAAAAGAACTCTTAAATGATTCTGAATTTCATCATTCGCATTTATTTCACTTAACAGTGATTGGACAATGTATCCAAAATTTAAGATCTAAGGATAAATTTTTAAACTATGCTACTCATGAACTTCAAAGTGAATTTGAGTTTTTAAGGTGGGTTCGAAATGGGTTAATGCATGATCAAAAAATAGATGAAACGAAATCTTTGTTAAATTATTGTGGTAATGATCTATTAGAAGAAAACCTTAAAGAGCACGGAGGAAGAGCTTATGATAGTACACTTTATCTTGAAAACTTACAAGCTGAAATTAATAAGGTATTGGCTAGAATAGAGGGTGATAAGAGAACAAAGAATGATGATAATGATAATATGTTATTAGAACCCGACATCTTTTATCATCCTTCAGAAGAAATTGGATCAACCCTTATTACTCCAAAAATGCATAATCAAAGTTTTCTAGGGTATTCAATGTTACAAAACCTTACAGACGCTTATTCTTCAGGCGATTATGAACGTATGAAACTTATTTTGAAGGCTCTAAATTATAATCCTGGTGCGAATGATCCTGATGAGGAAGAATGGTATGCTTCACATTTTTATACGAAAAAAGTTTTAAATTTAAGAGAAAGTTTGACTTTAATAGATTTAGCTGAATATAGCGAATCTATACAAGATCTTGCAAATAGACATGGGATTGAAATTCAATTTATATTTGGAGAAATAGTTGGCTGGAAGCATAGGAGCGGAATTTCTTCGAACCCTCATGATTCTGGGATTTTTGTAAAATGCTTACCATATCAAGATTGCCAATTAAAATTAGCCTTGTTTAAAGCGGGTTTATTTAAATTATTAGGGTATAGAATACAGGTAATAACACAAGAGCATTTTATTGAATATTTAAATTCTATTGAGGAAGGTGCTATTGATAACGCGTTAAATGAAGCAAAGTATAATAGCTTTATTAATAAACATAATAATTATACTTGGAATAAAGTTATAAATGCTGCTAAGTTACATCAAGCTATAGAAAATAAAGATTTCAATACAATAGTTAAACTACTAGAAGAAGACATAAATTTAGATATTCCATTTAGAGATTATACACCTATACATATTGTTGAAACTGAATTATCTAGAAAAGATAAATTCTACAATACATGGCTAAAAATAATTGAACGATTGACCGAACTTGAATGCGATCTCAATACTTATGATTCTCATGGGAAAGCCTTAATCCACTACGCTGCTGAAAATAATAATTTACCTCTTCTAAAGCTTCTTATAAGCAAAGGTGTAAACATAGATTCAAAAGACAAAAATGGTTACACAGCTTTAGACTGGAGCCTCAAATATGGTATTAACCAAAAAATATATAAATATTTAGTCCAGAATAGCAACGATTCTCTTCTTTCAAAGTTAATAGCTTCTATCAAGGCGAAAGATAATAATACGATATATAAGATTATTAAATGGATTAAAGAGGATAATGGAAAGGAAGCCTTAAATGACTGCAGCAAAGATGGGGAGCTAGCATTTAATGTTGTTTGTCATACAGGAGATTTTAGACTTATAAAAGATTTAATCAAAGAAGGGTTTAACCCTGAATGCTTAGATGCAAATGGCAATACATCATTACATGCATTATGTGATCCAGAGTATATTAAAGATAATATAAAATCTAGATTGAAGAGTATAAAACATTTGATTAAACAATATAGCTTAAGTTGTAATCAAGAAAATAACTATGGAGAAACACCTTTGAGTTTAGCTGAAAGTATGGAGTGTACTAGAGTTATAGGGGTTTTAAATAGTGTTACGGAAGAACAACATTCCGATGTACAAGTTCAAAAATCGCCTATAACAGGACTTAAGCGTAATGGTGATTCCTTGCAAGCACCTCAGGAAGAAATATCTTCGACATTTAAAGCTTGTAAAATTGATAATGCTGGAAGCGCAAGTGGATATAATAATGTTACTCATGATGAATTCGTTAATATAGATAATGATTCTGAGAATTATTACGATAACCCAGAAGCAATGGCGCTGTTGCAAAATTTTTGTGAGATGTAATTTTAGTAAGAAAGTGGAGATTTTTAACAGGCGAGGAGGTTATCGGTGATGATACGGATTTCACCTTTTATACCTTGCCCATATTTCCATAATTCAAATCTTCCTTTCTTAAACATCCTCATTAGTTCA
>JAQSWU010000056.1 GCA_029266475.1 Rickettsiaceae bacterium
CTAAACTATTCTTAAGTAAAGCACTAAAATCCATTCCAGAATATGCACATCCAAGCTCTATCAATACGGATAAGAATCCTACTTACGATATTGCAATCAATAAGCTCAAAGCATAAGGCAAATGCTCACCTGAACTTAAACACCGACAGGTTAAATATTTGAAAAATATAATAGAATCGGACCATGGTAAACTAAAGAGACTTATCAAACCCACCCTAGGTTTCAAGTCAATGAAAACGGCTTATGCTACTATTAAAGGTTTTGAACTAATGAGGATGTTTAAGAAAGGAAAATTTGAATTATGGAAATATGGGCAAGGTATAAAAGGTGAAATCCTTATCATCACCGATAACCTCATCGCATACTAAAAAATTAACCAACCTTAACGAAAATCATACCCTCAAAAAATTTGCAACAGCGCCACCTTGGACGAGAAATATATACTACCGATAAAGCCTGGGAAAAGGTTACACTACCTCAAAATGTAAAAGTTCATTATATTCGATAATTGCTATGATAATAGGCTATGCAAGAGTCTCAACTGAAGATCAAAAGACCGATCTACAATTCGATGCATTAACTGCTGCAGGCTGTACAGAATTTTACTCGGATAAACTATCTGGCGGTAAGTTTGATAGACCAGGCCTTAATGAAATGCTCAAATTTGCTCGCTCAGGTGATACTATTGTAGTATGGAAACTCGATAGGCTTGGTAGGAGCTTAAAAGACCTAGTTACAACCATACAAGATCTAAACTCTAAAGGTATCCATTTTAAGTCGTTACAAGAGAATATTGATACAACCTCTCCTAGCGGTAAGCTTATATTCCATATATTTGCATCTTTGGCAGAGTTTGAGCGTGACATAATAAAAGAACGTACAAATGCGGGGCTTAAAGCAGCTCGAGCAAGAGGAAGGCTTGGCGGCCGTCCTAAAGGTCTCTCCCCTCAAGCAGAGTCTACATCATATGCCGCAGCCGCACTCTATAAAGAAGGACAACTCTCAATAAAACAAATATGCCAAAAACTCTCCATCTCTCAAAGAACGCTCTACAAATATTTAAGGATTAGAGAGGCGAATAAGCTTTGAGAGAAGCAATTCAATAATATTCTTTTCGTATAACTCTCTAACAAAGGTTTATTAATGTACATTAATCAATCTCTTGCTTATTAAGTTAATCTCCGCTAGTATAATTTTAAAAAAAGAGAGGTTTTTATGCTTGCAACACTTCCTACTCCTTATAGGCTGTCACCAAACCTAGATAAATCAATTGATGAAATTTTAAATCCTAACACCAGAAAAAAAGCTGTTAACTCTATAACCACTAAGCTAAAGGACATTGATTTCAGTTTTAAGGAAAGCGTAGAGGCGCATAAGAAATTTGATATTCACTTTAAAGCTATATCAAAACAATATGAAAGCTTTAAAGAAAACCTAGGATACGTACTACTAGACCTAGAGGAAAATAGCACAGAAGCAGAATACGATATCGCAGACGCTTTAAATAATTTACAAAGCATTAAAGGTAGTTTACAAGCCTTGCATAGCAAAACTCAAAGGACATTTTCTGAGTTACGTGGACAAACTCTGAACATTAAAAATGTTCCTTCTCCATATATAGAAGAAAATATGAAGCTTGTCACAACATGTGAATGGTTACTGAAGTTTGTCCAGGCAAACGTTCTCATGCAGGTTGATAAGTTTGATAAAGCCTTTGATGTCTTTAGTGAGCTAACTGCTAGTAGTAATCAAATAATTAAGGATCTCAGTGGAGCTATAAATAAAGTTAACTCAGAAGCAATTGCGACCCTTCAATTATCTGATTTCAGATCTTACCTACCAACAGTTTTAAAGCAATACGAACTAGCTAAAGTAGAAGCATATACTCAAGCATGGCTTGGAAGAAACTTTATTAAAACAACCGGTATGTTAACTAAATATATAGAAGATAGCTTCGCAGTAATTAGAAAGGTCGTTGAAAGTAAGAAAGCTGATACAAACGTAGTAATCTTACCAGACCAATTCTTTAAACCTTTATTTAACGCTTTACAACAAAAAGCTTCTGCCGAGCTTTGGGCCCAAAGTGCTGGCGAACTACTATCTTTAGGCAATTATAGACAAGCACTGCTTCATTTAGAAGAAGCAGGTAACTCTCTCCAGAAGGCAAATTCAGGTGATACTTTACTACAGCTAAATATAGCTTATAATACTGTTTTAAGTTACTTCCATCTAAAGCAATATGATAAATCTATAAAAGTAGCTCAAGAGATAAGTCAGATTGGTTTTAAAGCTCCTGATAGGTACTCAGATATATTATATATTGTAGCAGAAGCATATAAAAGCATAGGTAAAAAAGAACAAGCTACTCAATATTATGAGCGAGCAGTTAAGCATGCAGATAAAGAAAGTATAATACTTCAACCCGACTCTAAGCCTATCAAAGAGCTATTCTTAGAAACAGTTATTAACGATAGAGTACAACTCCTAGAAGAAATGCTTAGCAAGTTTCCAAATACTATAAGAGATTACCATACAAATAAATCACAGAGCTTGTTTCAGCATATTAAGAGCGCAAAAATGCTCGCATTATTACTTGAGCATGGTGTACAGCCCATAGATATAAATGATCAAATACAAACCTTAATAGATAGCTCACTATCAAAAGAGGATGAAAAAATTATTCCTGCCCTTATTAAGTATGCTTCTACACACCATAAAGAAAAGCCTGCTATAGATAATATAATAGTAAGTCTAGCAGGGGAGAAAGCAAGTATCAGCCTATATGAGAAGCTTATCAGTTGTGGATTCGATATAAATATTAAGGATAAATTTGGTTATACGCCTTTGCATCATGCAGCTTCTAGAGGACAAACAGAAATAGTCGAGTTTCTATTACAACATAAAGTAGCAGTTGATACTTATGATAAAATTTCTGATACTACTCCCTTACAATTAGCAGTATTAAAAAACCATTACGAGGCAGCTAAACTATTACTTGATTGTGGGGCAGACCCTAAAATCAGCAATATATTAAAACATAGTGCTTTTCACTTCGCGGCTTCTAATGGTAATAAGAAGCTTTTAGAACTATTAATTGAGAAGAATGATGGCAAAGCTAATTTAAATGGTACAGATCCAATACTGCATAGTGCTGCTAGAGGTATAGTTAAAAGTAGAGAGAATTGCTGGGAGGTAATTAAATGGTTACTAGATGAAGAGATGGTTGACCCTTTCGCGGTAGACGATGAAGGAATTGAGGCAAGAGATATCTTAGAGCGTGCTGATTGGTCATATGCGTACAAATTTAATGATCTCCTAGAAGAATTAGGATACTATTATACTGACACTTCTAATGATCGATTAAATGCATAGGTCATTAGATGAGTAAGGAAAGACCGAATATTAAACCTAAACCTTCTAGAAAGGTTGATCAAGAGATTGTAGATGTAATAAATCTTTTACTAACAGCAGAAAAAAATGAGGAAGGTAAGTCTACAAAAGCAAGTACTGAACCATACTTTGATAAGGAACTAAAGAAACATAATATAAACTTTGATTCATTAGCTAGACTTTTAACTGGGAATGAAACTTGTGCAGCGATTTTCTATAATGGTAGCGATCTCCTTATTGCAAGCAATAGAAGATCTCCTGAATATGCTAAAAGGTATTGTACTCTTCTAGAAAAATATACAAATTCCCCTTTTAAAGATAACTATCAATCATTAGAAAATGAAGCAAATCGGCAAGTAGCTAGTATAATAAAAGATTATAAAAAAGATCCTGATAATTTAGAGATTAGACAGGATAAAGCCATATTATATAACGATGTTTATTGTTTAGAATTACTCAACAAGATTATAATGTTTCTAACCAAAACTTCTTCCGACGACAATGATTTAACTAATACTAACGAATTACAGTCTATACAAGAGTTGAGTAAGGAGATAATATCAGATAGTAAGGCTAGCATTCATGCAAAAGAATTAGCTATAGAAGTACTGAAACCTATAATTGACATGCGTGTTATTACTAATGCCATTGAATCTAAAGAAGATTTAGAGCTTGAAATTATTCAAGCCATGAAACAAGGTAAAGTAAAATATATAGAGGGTTCGCCTCTGAAGCATGCAGAAATGAAAATACTTGATCAGTTGATTAATCAAGATATTATTATAGATAAATATATTGGTATCTCTAAGTTAGCTTGCTGGCCTTGTGGAGCAGTCCTAATTACTTTAAACAGCGGAAGAGGATATTTACAATTTAGTGGTACTCACGGTGGAACATATCCTGGTTGGGAAGCACCAACATGTGTGGTAAATAATCCTGAATTTAAAAAAAAATTTTTAACACTACTTAAAGCACACCCAGGTAAATATATTAAAGGGAAAGAAGCATATCCTTACTTCGAAAATTTCATACCTGAAATTCCTTTATTAGCTACATTCAACGATTTAAATGAGGCAGTATCTTTTCTGAACGGTTACGAGCAACGGATAAAGGAGCTAAAAGAGAAAATTGACATAGCGAGCAAGGATTGTATAAAACTCAAAGAGGATAAGAAACTAACCGACCTTAAGCTTCAATCTATATCGGATAAAAATGATCAATATAATGGAGAACTGAATAAACTTAAGAAATTTAAGCAAGAAGCAACCTCTGCCAGAAGAGAACAATCAGACCATATCAATGCCTGGGAAAAACTCAAGGAGCTAACAGAATATAAAACAGCAAGACATTTTATACTGACTAATATAGATCAAAAATTTATTGATAGCACTCTACGTGAAAAACTGAGAAAGCAGAAGAATGAAAGAGAAAAGCTCGCTTTATTGAAAGATGCTTATAAGAATAAATATCACATAAAAGATAAAGTAGAGAACAAAAATCTAAACTCTAAGTTAGAGCCCTTAAAACATAGCATTAAAGATATTGAAAAAGATTTAAATAGTTTAACCGATAAACGAAAAACCCTAATGGAGAAAAAGGAAAGTCAATTGCAGCAAATTAACGCTTTAGAAGAATATAAACACTCTTTAGAAGATACGTTAAATAATATAAAACACCGAAAAGGGAAATTAGCATTACGTTTAGAAAAAGCTATCGATTTTCAATCCACTTCAGAAGAGGATACTCATATCCATGAAGAAGCTGAAAGCAAATTATCTTCTTATATAGATCAGAGTAAGGTGATTATAAAAGAATACTGGAAGCCAGAACAAATAATTGATACTTTGAAAAGCAACCTTAATCAAGCGGAATATGCTTACGCGATAGTTATGAATGAGGATACTTTAAAAAAAGCTTTAGGGGAGATTCCGGATAATAAGAACTATATTTTAATCATGAATGTAAACTCTGTTACAAAAGAACTATCGCCTGGAGCTAATGGCTCCGATTCTAACCATTGGGTTGCACTTTATATTCCGAATGTAGTAGAGAATAATAATAATCAGACGACAATTTATCTAGATCCAATGGGCCATCCCATGAGTAAAAGTGTAAAAGTACTTATATATTCTTTAATAAAATATACTATAACGGAGCCTATAATAGGAAAAGGTATCCAGTACGTAGAGAAAATAATACATAAAGGAAAATATGAAAATATTATAGAGTATAAAGGAAACAACTACGATTGTGGCCCACTCCTAACATACTTATTATTAAGGATCGCTAGAAAGGAACCTTTTATTGATGCTATCCAAGATAAAGATACCTCAGAACAATTAGGACAACAAATAAGAAATGCTTATCGAGATATATTATCTACCTCTACAGCTGTTACTACTCAAGATGAAGACCATGGTCAAAGTGAGACCATTATAAGCTTTGATAGTAGTAAAGATCCTACTGATGTTTCGGGTGATTCGTTAGAGTTTCCTTCCGGACACAAATAATATGATTATTCTTTATAGCCTTCTGTAGTGTGCTCTAGTAAGACTTAATCTGTCAGATTAAGTCTTTGACCCTTGAAGAGTTTCTTCATGTTAGCTTCAAATTATTTTAATCTTACATGCTTTAAAGTATGCGCCTGACTGCCGTTTCGGGTGTAACCTAAATGACAGCGCTTATAGAAAGTATATTTATATTGACAGTAGGATGTAATACTAATATAATTACATTTATGATTACATTATTTACAAGTATAGGCGTTAC
>JAQSWU010000024.1 GCA_029266475.1 Rickettsiaceae bacterium
GATAGCGCACACAATCTCGCAATTAAAGCTAATGCAAGATGAGATCGATGAGAAAAGAAAAAGAGAGGAGAAAAAGGAGAAGTATAGCAAAGCTGACCTTTTGATTGCTCAGAGACATATCGCTAAATTACTTGCAGAATATGAAGAGCAGGAAGCAAAAGAAAAAGGAGATGAAATTGGTGTAGAGGAAGAATTCGAAGACGAATTTTGATTTATAGTAAATTTATTTAAAGTGTGGTAGGTCTTCATTCCTCGCTTACGTATTACTCATACGCTGCGCTCGTTATTTCTAGTACCACAACTCAACTAATTCCACTATAGAAAATAGGGAACCGCCTTTTAATAACCTAAACTATGGATAACAAATTTAGTAGATTCTTTCTCTTATCCATAGTTTAGGTTAAATACTTAAGGGAAGTATAATTTTGCCTTGCGTGACGAGAAAGTGCGTCCAACAAAAGCCGATTTTTCTAATAAAATATATAGTAGCTATTTGCGAAGGGCATACCTTAATAGTTTAACAAAGCAATTGGTGAACTAAAAAGTTTTAAGCAATTTGGGTAATATAGAATGCAAAAAAGGCATTGACCGTAATCAATACCTTTTCCGAGTAAAATAGCTGCTTTAGTAATCTTATTAAAGAAGTTTTAAGCAGTTTTCTTTGCTTTTGTTGCTTTTTTAGGAGCTTCTGTGCCTTGTTCTAGGAAAGATTTTGCTTGATTTGCAATTTCAGCAAATGCATTTGCATCGCGAGCTGCCATGTCAGCAAGTACTTTTCTATCAAGTTCGACACCCATTTTCTTAAGGGCGCCCATAAGCTGAGAATAAACAAGACCATGAACACGAGCAGCAGCATTGATACGCTGTATCCATAATGCTCTGAAATCACGTTTACGGTTACGTCTATCTCTGTAAGCATATTGTAGCGCTTTTTCTACTTTTTGAATCGCAACAGTAAAGCAACTATTAGCGCGACCTCTATAACCTTTAGCTAGTTTTAAAATCTTTTTATGACGTTGTTTTGCAGCAACTGCTACGCCTTTCTTTGCACGTGACATACTAATAACCTCCTAAATTTAAGCGCCGTATGGTAGGAAAAACTTAATGATATTCTTTGCATCTTGTGGGCAAAGGATAGTTGTTCCTCTCAAGTTACGGATTTGAGCTTTCGTGCGTCTACGCATCATGTGGTTTTTACCAGCTTGGGTACCTCTAACTTTACCTGTAGCGGTAAGGCTAAAGCGCTTCTTCACAGAAGAGTGTGTTTTAAGTTTTGGCATTTTTTCCTCTTGGTATTTTAATGGTTTAATCAATATTTAAAGCAGTTTAGGCATACCAAAGCCACGCCGCTTATGCAATATAAAATCGCTTCTAAACTTAAACTGTTTGAAAGTTTATGCTTAAAGTCCCTTATAATACAGACTTTAGCAATAATTTCAAGTTATTTTTGTACCATTATAAATTATGTAATTCCACCTTCTGTGCCAAATGAAGTCTCTGTGGCTTCTCTACATCTAGCTCTTATCTATTTTGAATCATGTAATATTAAAAATTTACTTACTACAACCGCTTATGTATAAATGTAACCTATGGTAGGATTTTTATATGATCGCCCAACTATTATTTATTTTGATGTTGCGGCGCACAAAAATTGCTGTTAGTATAATGTTGTTAATCACTTAATTTTAGAGGTAATTTCTATGAATAATAACTTTTTCGATAATATGAAAAATATGATGGATCCCCAAAACTTCATGCAGAACATGAAAAATATGCCAAATTTCGATATGAACAATATGGCGAGCATGTTTAAGAAAAATGCAGAAGCTATGTCTAATATGAGCCAAGTTGCTGCTGAAAACGTTCAAGCTATGGTTAGAAGAAATGCAGAAATCGCGCAAAAATCTGCAAGCGATGCATTCAATATGATGAAAGATATGGCTTCTTCGAATAACCCAGAGCATTCAATGGCAAAACAACAACAATATATGAAGCACGCTTTTGAAAATGCTATGAGCAATACAAAAGAAATGGCTGAAATGATGACAAAGTCAGGTATGGAAGTATTTGATATGCTTGGTAACAAAATAAATGAAAACATCAATGAATGTTTCAATTGCGCAAGTCCACAACCAAAGAAAAAAAGCTAATTAACAATATTTGCGTGCGATTAAATAAAAAGGCTTAAAACCCTAGTTTTAGGCCTTTTTTCTATCTTAAATCGACGAATGCTACTCTGATTGGCTTCTTTAAAATATGTGCTGCCATTAAGCGATGCACTCCATCAAGCTTAATATACCTAACATTTCCATGCTTATCTTCAGCTATACATACAATAATTGGGCTTATATGTCGAGCGCTCATAAAATATTTCACAGAATCTAAATCTGCTTGACCCAGCGGTCTATCATGCTCAGGGTAAGCTTCTTCAGCGGAAGCCGCATTAAAGAACCTTTCTAATCGGTGATTTTCTATGTTAAGCTTTAAAAATTCTTCAGAAGAGAAATCTTTGAAATAAGCTTCTTTTATTCGCTCTAGAAAGAAATGCTTCTTAATTGGTTCTTTTAATTGGTGCAGATAACTATCTCTAAGCGTAATCCAGGAGTCTTCGACAGTATTGTTATCTATTTTTTGCGACCAATAAGCAAGCTGGCACGCCGAGATATATATAAAAGTAGTAAGTAAAATAAAAGATTTTAAGGATTTAATCATAGCTAACCAAAATATTATTTTATAATACTAATATTAAACTATAATCAAATCCAGGTAAATGGGATAAGACTTACGATGTTATTTTATCTAAAGCTTCATTAGGGGTAGGAGATTGATCAGAGTTATTTTTAGGCTCTGTAGGCTCTCCTTCAGAAGAGCGACGCTGATGGTTCCTATTTCTTCTAAAATCATTCCCCTTTGTAAATCTTCCAGACCTTCTTTTATTAACTCTTTTTCGCTCAACTCTAATTAGGTCCGGACTACTCTGATCTTGGTTTGGAATTTCGATAGCTCCTATTCCATCTAACATTGAAGTAGCAAGCAATGCTTTATTAATATGCGGAGGTTGCAAAGGTAGGTTCTCTACTTCGCTAGATTCACGAGGGCTTAAGCTATCTTCAACCTGATTCGTGACTGGAGAAGCTATTTCCTCTATAATACTTGCTGCTACAGAAACTTCCGCCGTTGTATCTTCCTTAACTCGCTGCTTAGAGTGAGCCGCATCCTTATTTTGCTTATGCCCTCCCTTATTCCTATTCCTCGGGGACTCATTTGCTAAATTCGTTTTTTTATAGAAATCTTTTGCTTGAGCTTGCTGTTTATTATCTACCCCCGCTTCAGGCTCAGCTACAATAACAACTTCCTCAACTTTTTCAACCGCCCCCTCTTCTTCATTTTGATTTTTCCATTTTACACGCTTCGGCGGTTGAATGCTTTCCTCTGTTGGCGCTGAATAAAGATCGCTATTTGAAACTAAGGCAGACTGGGTATGTTTTTTATCAAGTGATGAAGCTACAGCAAGTTTTACTTTCTCAATCGAGAAACTGTCTGAAGTTGCTTTATGATCATGGAAAAACCCTAGTTTAATATCATATTTCTCTTCAATTTGCGCAATTTCCTGCCTTCTATTATTCAATATATATAGGATTGAAGGTAGTGTTGTATAAACATTCACCTTGTCATAATCTCCTTTAAACACCTCATTTTCTATTGTTCGAAGAATTAACATAGCATTAGACTCATCTGCGCGCACTATGCCTTTACCGTTACAATTAGAGCAAATAACCGAATTAGATTCAGTAAAGGAGGGTCTAAGCCTTTGCCTTGACATTTCAAGCAGCCCAAATAAGCTTATAGAGCCAATCTGTATCCTTGCTTTATCACGAGCAAAACATTCTTTTAGAATTCGCTCAACCAGGCGTCTATTTTTAATATCAGCCATATCGATAAAATCAATTACGATCAAACCAGATAAGTCCCTAAGCTTAGCTTGACGAGCAATTTCTTTTGCTGCTTCTAAATTTGTTTTAACCGCAGTTTCTTCAATATTTTTCTCTGAAGTAGATTTACCAGAATTTACATCAATTGAGATTAAAGCTTCAGTTGGATTAATTACTATATATCCGCCTGAAGGCAGTGTTGCAATAGGCTGATATAAAGTACTTAACTGTTCTTCAATACCGTATTTAGTGAAGATTGGGACTTTATTAGTATATTCCTTTACTTTATGACTATCAAGCGGCAAGATATTTTTGATAAAATCTGAGGCTGACTGATAAGCAGGCGCTCCTTCTATTAAAATTTCTTCAACATTATGGTCAAAGAGATCTCTAATAACTTTTTGAATAATATCCTCTTCCATATGGATGAAGGCAGGGGCCACAGAATTTAGGGCAACTTCTCTTATTCTATTCCAAAGCCTTACTAGATAGTCATAATCCCTTTTAATTTCGTAAGAAGACCTACCAACTCCTGCAGTCCTTACTATGACACTAGCAGAAGAGTGCTGTTGATTTGCAGTAAATTGAGCAACCAGCCCTTTTAGCCTCTTTCTTTCATCATAATTAGATATTCTCCTAGAAATGCCATTCTCACCGTCTTTATTAGGCATAAGCACACAGTATTTACCGGCGAGAGAGATATAGGTTGTAAAGGACGCTCCTTTATTGCCTCTTTCTTCTTTTTGTGCTTGTACCAGTAATATCTGACCTTTTTTAATAACATCTTCGAGCTTATATTGCTGTTCTACTGAAGCGTTCTCAGCTACCCTACTCTGCTCTCCTTCTAATTTATCTAGCTCACTTTCATCCACCTCAAGACTAATATCTTCAAGCTTCGGCTCGTCTAAGAGTATAGCAGCATTTTCAGTATTAATTGTAGGCTCATTAATTTCATCTACTTCAGTGAGCAGACTTGTTTCAAGAGGAGTGATTGGTTTTAAATTAGCTAAAGCCGATTTTTTCTTATCTGAGGAAGGCAGCTCATAGTAATCAGGGTGGATTTCACTAAATGGTAAAAAACCATTTTTACCACTACCGTAATCTATAAAAGCAGCCTGAAGGGAGCGCTCAATGCGAATAACTTTAGCAAGGTAGATATTAGCTTTAATTTGGTGTTTATTAGCGGTTTGATATTCTATTTCCTCTATATAATTTGTATCAGAACTGATTAATACTGCACGTGTCTCTCTTTTAAATACTGCATCTATTAATATTTTTTTCTTACTCATTTGCAAATCTCCAACTTATCTTTATAAAGCTAGAGTTATAAATACTTATGCATTGGGAAAAGATAGTTATAAGTTTTACTTTAATATGTTGTACCTATCTTATTTATTACTACCTAGATAATTAATGTAAATTACTTCTGTTATATTTACTTTTTAGCTATTTTATTGCTTTTTAAATTTAAAATATGTTTTCAGAGTTTACTTAAAATAATTTATACCTTGGCTATTCTTTGCTCGTAACCATGATATTTATCAAATCTCTATCGATAAATTTCTTGAGCTTACACTTTCTCACGCCTTATTAGTTCCTTAACTCTGCTTTCAGATCTTGCTTTTCCATTCTCATTCACGCAACATTAGCTTAATACTTAAAATACAGATAAGCTCTAAAGCTTTTAAAATCTCTTAGTAATACTTTCCTTTTGCAAACTTTAATAAAAACTCTAGTCTGCGATTTTAACCTTAATTCAATAAGTAATTCTAAACTAGAATTACCCATGAATGCTACTATTTTTTATATATATACTGTATTAAAAAAATTCCAATGGTAATGTTTTTTAATATTTTTTTGAATAACAATATGCCTATTCCATATAAATATGGTATTTTATCATTGGTTATTAAGTTTTACCGTTAAGTCTTATTGTGGCTTAAGCTGTTAAATCTAGCTTTATAATTATTGAATTAACTAGATACTATCCTTATCGATTTACATCCTAAGGTACATACTATTTAGCTTAAGCTCCTTAACTTAGGAACACTTATAACGGAATAAACAAGTACTGTATTATTTCATATTGTAATCTATATACTATGTAAAGATTATTAGCAAATAAATAATTTAGTAATTGTTTTTTTTAACCTTAATTTTTTTAAATAAGATTTAATGGAAAACATAGAATCCTCTAATATAAATACAAGCAGAAATAGTTTATTTGCTTTTATTGCCTTAGCTGGATTTTTATATGGTATTTCAATTGGGATAAACTTAACAAGTTTTCCCTTAATGTTAAATGACATTGGTTTTCATAAAACCGAAATAGCCTATATTCTTTCCTTTGAGATAATTGCTATCTTCTTTGCTGCTCCTTTTCTACAAAAATTTATAAATTCTTTTGGCTTATTCAATTGTATATTCTTTTCCCTTATCTTGAGGAATATTTTCCTTATTGCCTTTGGCGCAATGAAAGTAAAGTTCTTTATTATATTCTCTATATTTTTATTTGGGATTGGGGGATATGTATTATTTGCATGCTTCCAAGTTTGGGTTAATATCATAACAAAGAAAAGCAATAGAGGTACGAGCTTTGGTATTTTAAATGCTGCTTTTGCACTAGGTATCGCAAGTGGCCCTATTCTTCTTAGTATTTTTACTGTACCAGCTGGCATCAACTCCGCTATTATGAGTAGTTTAATTGCTACTGCTATAATAATTCCACTGAGCTTTATAAGACTGTGGATACCAAATCAAACAGATTCTGCTACAAGTACGCAGTTTTATAATTTACTGCAAGTGGCTCGTATACCTGTCATGTGCGGATTTATGGTAGAGTACGTATTCTACGGGGTAGGTAATTTTATTGTACTTTATGGGATAAGCCAAGGTTTAAGCCAGAGCGAATCTATGCTTTTGATAACTTATATGATTATGAGCAGCGTATTATTAGATATCCCAATTGGCTGGCTAGTTGACAAATTCAGCAGACCCTTGATGATTATAATATTTACCATAATAGCCTTAATAGCTTTCCAATTAATACCCTATGTTATATTGAATAAATTACATACAATAATAGTATTCGCCCTAATTAGCTCATCCGTCAGCGGTATATATATTTCAGGTATTTCGCAGCTAGGTGATAAGTTTCAAGGAGCTGATTTAGTGGCTGCAAATTCTGTTTTATCGCTTATGAATGCAGCTGGAGCATTTAGCGGTATCGCTGTTACAGGAATCGCAATCGACCTTTGGGGCGATCATGGTATAATTATTTCTCTCACATTAACATTTGCTATTTTCCTCATTTTTAATATATTATCCTTAGTCAAAAGATAAAATCCTTTATATTAATCCATAAATTCTTACTTTTGAGTAGCTTTTATTTTAACCTACTCAATTTTAATAATTGTATAGTAAAATCTTAGAAATCTAGAAGATCAGTAATAGTATGCAGAGACAAAAAGTTAAAGTAATTGGAGCAGGGCTTGCTGGTAGCGAGGCAGCGTGGCAGCTTGCAGAGAAGAATATCGAAGTTATATTATACGAAATGCGTGATGGCAAACGCTCAACCCCGGCTCACCACACCTCGCATTTTGCTGAACTTGTTTGTTCAAACTCCTTTAGAAATGACGAGGTAACTAGCGCCATTGGCCTCCTGCATGAAGAGATGCGCAAGTGTAATTCTTTAATAATTCGCGCTGCCGATCATACTAAGGTTCCAGCTGGGGGAGCTCTTGCAATGGACAGAGTATTATTCTCGCAATATGTTGAAAATGCTTTAACATCCCATCCTAATGTAACAGTAGTAAGATCCGAAATCGAGTCTCTTCCGCCTCAAGATGAAGGGCTATGTATAATAGCTACCGGGCCTCTCACATCGGAATCTTTAACAAAAGACATACTAAAATATACAGGTGAAGAGCAGCTTGCATTTTTTGATGCTATTGCTCCAATAATTTATAAGGATTCGATAAATTTTGATATTGCTTGGTTTCAATCAAGATATGACAAAGAAGGTCCAGCTGGCAGCGGCAAAGATTATATAAATTGTCCAATGAATAAGGAAGAATATTATAATTTTATTGAAGCGCTTCTCGCAGGTGAAAAAACCGATTTTAAGGAATGGGAAAAAGATACTCCTTATTTTAATGGTTGCTTGCCAATTGAGGTTATGGCTGAACGCGGGCGTGATACATTATTATTTGGCCCTATGAAACCGGTTGGCCTTACCGATCCAAGAACAGGTAAACGCCCCTACGCGGTAGTTCAGCTTCGCCAGGATAATATGCTTGGAACTCTATATAATATGGTAGGTTTCCAGACAAAATTAAAATACGGAATACAAAAAGAAATTTTTCAAATGATTCCAGGCCTTGAAAATGCGGAGTTCGCGAGATTAGGCGGCCTTCATAGGAATACTTTCATCAATAGCCCTAAATTACTAGATCCTACTCTACGCTTAAAAGCAGCGCCGCATATTAGATTTGCTGGGCAAGTTACAGGTGTTGAAGGTTACGTTGAAAGCGCCGCTGTTGGTCTACTAGCCGGGCTTTTAACCTCTCAGGAAGTAAACAATGAAGATTTTGATTTACCGCCAGCAGAAACTGCTCTTGGCGCACTAATCAAACATATTACTGTTAATGCTGAATCCAGCACATTTCAGCCCATGAACATAAATTATGGCTTATTTCCTCCAATTGAGGGGCGGATGACTAAGCAGCAAAGGCAAAAGCTGCATTCCGATAGAGCGCTTGCAGCGCTAAATAACTGGACTAAATCGAACGATTAGGGGATGAATTTTCTCTTCCCCTCCTCCCCTCTCATCCTACTTAATGCTTTATCCTACTAACTTTAATGAACTTACGCGCCCTTTATTAATATTTTTTTCTTTAAGACTTAATGAAAGCAAATAAATCTATACAATATATCGTGTAGATTATTTAGTAATTGCTGAGAAAATTAATAAAATTTATAATAAAATTATGAAAAGTAAGTTTATAGATATTCCAAGCTATATAAAAGAAGAAGAGATCAAAAGCGAAGTGAGTAAGTACTCTATTACTCCCTCAACCTTTCAGCCACGTAGATTTGTACCATTTGAACAACCAAAACTTGAGATTTTAAATTTTCAACAGCAGAGTAGGTTGGAGTTTCTTAATGATAAAAGAAAGCAATTAGAATCATCTCTAACTAATTTCAAGGAAAATTTAGAAAAGCTTAGGCCACTAATAAGAGATGGAGAAATTAAAGGTTTCTTTAGTGAGATTGGCCCTAAACTAGAATTGTTTGAGGCTAGGTTAATAGATAGAGCACATATAACCCAAAGCTATAATAATTTACTTGAAAAATATGAAACTTTTATAGAGCATCATCCACATCTATGTTTATCTTTCATAGAGGAATATAGTGAAATTAGTTGAGTGGTGGTGCTAGAAATAACGAGCGCAGCGTATGAGTAATACGTAAGCGAGGAATGACGACGTACCACACTTCAAATAAATTTACTATACATGCATGTAAAAGATGAAATTAAGGTAGCAAGGTTTGGCATTAATACCCTTGAGATGACAAATCAAGTACTTGAACTAATAAATATTGACTATACCGCTATTGGAAAAGAAGTTGCCATTCCTTCAGGGAGAGCCTCAGGAGTTAGTAGAAGCAAAAGCGGCGGTTCAGGAAGAAAGAAAGAGGATGACCAAAGTATACTACTACACCCTTTAGAGATAAACCTACTCAAAGATGCTATTAATTATCTAGAAATGCATAAAGTAGTTTTAGTCGATATATTTGCACGGGATATGGGTATAATAAAGCTGCAAGAGAATAAACTACCCGAGATACATACTATAGTAGTTTATAAAAATAATAATTATACTAACCTTAACAGCTTGAACAATGATAGTATAAGCACCAGCAACCAATACATTATTATAGATCCAAGCAATACTGAGTTTAGCAAGCATTTAACCTATAATTCTGAGCGCATTTTCGGTTATGAATCTACAAAGCAATTTATAGTGCCTACTGAAAAGCTTAAGATATACTTGCCTTTAAAAGAAATAGGCGTCGGTCCTAGCCAAGATCAATTTAGAGATTGCATTGATATTGCTGTTAAACTAGCCTTTGGTTTAAGCAAACAAGAAGAAATAATTGACCCAAGAAAAGTTGAGTTATTACCTGCGGTACAGGAGGTTACTAATCAAGCAAGCATAGATAAAAGCATTATAAGCATTCTAGAAAGACTTCCATTTAGGGTTAAGCAAGCCTCTAGTGATGATATCAGAAGCAAAACTGTTAAAGTTATGAGAGAAATAGATATGCTTAAAAAGAGTTTGCGCAAATTCCCTACTAGCGAAGCCACGATTAGCCAAATTAATGAACAGCTTAAGGTTACAGCTATAAAGATTTATGGAAACCAAGACAAGGATTACTATGAAAATACGAAAGATCTAGCAAAAATTTATAACAATGGTATTTACGAATTTCAAAAACTATTGGGCGAAAGCGAAATTGATATTTAATGGGGAGAAGTTTATATGTATGACATATATGAGCAATTAGAAGATTACTGTCGCTGGGGCATCGAGTTTAACTTAGAAGTAGGAGAATTATTAAAAAAAGAGAATATCGATATTTCTTATGATAATTATCGATATTTTCTCTTCGCCATAAGGAACGATAATCTAGAGTTATTAAAGATGCTTATTGATTACTATGAGAAGCATGTACTAGCGAGGTTTGATGAAGGGACTACTCACTATAATGCGGCAAAAGCCAGGTTGTATTTTATTTTAAATGAATATGTTCAAAATAAAACTTGTCAAGAGATTAAAGAATTTATTGCAGATTACACCTCATGCTTCAACAAATTAGACCAACCGACGAATAATAGCGCAAATAGTAATAAAGAGGATAGTGACAATGATAGTCGCGCTGGAGATTTTGAGCATATAAGAGATCTAGACGAAGTAGATAATAAATTTGCTAAAAGTAGCATTGGAGCTTTAGAAGATCATCAAGACCCTCGCGCGCAGGAAGCAGCCAGCAGGATAATGAAAATTTTAGGGTATGATACAACATCCGATAATTAATATAAGAGTATAAGTTAGAGTAAAACCTCTAACTTATCTACCTTTCGTACTTTAAGAGTTGGCGGCGTCGAACTTCGGAAGGCTGTACCCTCAAATACTAAACATTATTCTTCGGTGCTTACGCTTTGTTCTTCTAGCCGACTCTACAAATTACTTAAGCATATAACCGAACTTTAAGCGTTACCTTGTGACTGACTTTCCTCAAGCAATCTTTTATGATAAAGCATTCCAAAATCAATTGGATCAATCATAAGCGGCTGGAAACCACCATCTTGGGTAACGTCCGCGATAATCTTTCTTGCAAATGGGAAAATCATGGCCGGGCAATGTACAGCAAGAAGAATTTGATGTTGATCTTCTGGAATATTTTGTAATGTGAACACACCGGCATAAACTAGCTCTACAACGAATAGTTTCTCAAACTTACTATTACTGCCAGAAGCTTCTATAGATAAAGCAACCTCAAATGAGCCTTCTTCTTGAAGTCTTGTAACATTTAGGTCAAGAGATAAATCAATTTTTGGTGCTTCTTTCAAAGAAGCAAGACTTTGTGGTGCATTTGGATTTTCAAAAGACAAATCCTTGATATATTGAGCATTTACAGAAATGTGAGGCATAGCTTCACTTGAATGTTCTGTATTTTGATCTTTATTCTCTTCCATATATATCCTTAAATTTAAATTGTTGGTAGCGTAACCCCTGTTTGCTTCATATATTTGCCGCTTCTATCTGCGTAGGATGTTTCGCATACTCTATCGCCTTTTAAGAAGAGAAACTGGCAAGCACCTTCTCCAGCATATATTTTGGCTGGGAGCGGGGTAGTGTTTGAAAATTCTAAAGTAACATGCCCTTCCCATTCAGGTTCAAGCGGCGTTACATTAACTATAATTCCACATCTTGCATAGGTTGATTTACCAACGCAAACTACTAAAACATCACGTGGAATCCTAAAATATTCTACTGTTCTTGCAAGCACAAAGCTATTTGGTGGAATTATACAGACATTGGTTTCTTTATCAACAAAACCATATTCATCAAAGTTCTTAGGATCAACTATTGCCGAATGGATATTAGTAAATATCTTAAATTCATTAGATACCCTTGCATCATATCCATATGAGGATAATCCATAAGATATAATCCTTTCATTATTTTGGTTAAAACGCACTTGAGATTCCGAAAATGGTTCTATCATACCATGGGCTTTTGCAGCTTCACGAATCCAGATGTCAGACATTATGGCCATAAGATAACACTTAAAAAAGTTTGTTGAAATTAGAATATGTAAAGATGTACTAAAAATTTAGTTTTGTCAATTACTCTTAATAGCTCAAGTATAGCCAAGGTTAAACTATGACAAACATAAATCACTTTTGTGATCTTAAGCTTTGGATGGCGGAAATATAGATATTTACTACACCCATTCAAACTCTAATAATTAAATTAGTTCAATTTTGGGTGAGACATTTTTGCTACAATAAGTTAATTTTTTTCTATAATATGTTAGTTTTTTGGATTTAGCATTGCAATTCTTGCTAGCTTATACTAGTCTTTGACCAAAACAAGGAGAGGTTTTTTATGAAAAATTTTAAGAAATTAGTTTTAATCCCATTACTTGCATCTGCAGCATTAAGCTCATATGCATGCGACGAAAAAGGTGTAGTTCTAGGCTCTGGTGATACTACAGTTAAGTTAAAAGGCGGCCTAGATGTTAAATACGGTCATATGTTCCAGAAGGGCGTTGACAAGGAAGATAAATTAACAGCTAACAAGAAAAAAGATGCTATTAATACTGAAGCTAATATTAGATTCGAAATTGATAGAGTGTCAGATGAAGATTTCAAATATGGTGCTAAAATCGTTGTTGTAACCACTACAAATCCAGATGGTGGCGCATCAGCAAACGGATCACATATTTGGGTATCACGTGATGACTTAGGTAAAATTGAGGCGGGTTCGCCATTTAGCGCTGCAAGAAACATGCATGTATCTGCAGGCGAAGTTTCTGTAGGTAATGGCATGACTGGTTGGAGTGATTATGCTAAATTAGTTCCAAGCAAGGCTCAAGGATTATATTTTAGAGACAGCGATAAATTATACGCTGATTCAATGAAAGGTAAAAGAAATGAACCTTCAAGAAGATTAAGTTACTATACTCCAGAATTTTCTGGTCTTCAATTAGGTTTCTCTTATACACCTGATACACATAACGTAGGTGATACTGAAGTCGGTAAAGGTAAAGATCATTTCAGAAAAACCGGCATTAATGGTGGTAACACATCAAAGCAAGACGTGAAAGACATGCTATCCTACGGCGTAAGCTTTAAGCATAATCTTGCTGATGGCGTTGATCTTAAACTCGCTCTAACAGGTGAATATGCTAGTAAAACTGGTTACGTACTAGAAAAAGATATCGATGATGATGGTGAGGAAATTTTAAGACCCACAGATGAAAAGCTTGGCAAACTTAGAGCTTATAATATTGGTACTCATCTTGCTTATGGTAACTGGGGCTTTGCTGGTTCTTATGGCAACCTTGGTAAAAGCTATTCTGCAAGAACACTTGATGGTAGCAAGAGAAAATCAAATTTTTATACATTAGGTGTTGGTTATAAGCAAGGTCCTGGTGGCGTGAGCTTAGTACATTTCAATGGTAATCACCGTGGAAACAAGCTTAGATCAGTATCTCTTGCTGGTAGCTATGATTTTGCAAGAGGCTTAAAGGGTTCTGTCGAACTTACAAGGTTTGAAGGAAAAGGCTCTTACAAAGAGAAGAACTCTGTAGTGGTCAAAACATACAAACCAAAAGGTTATGCATTAGTAACCGGTCTTTCTATATCTCTATAACAAAAAAGGGGCTTCTGCCCCTTTTTTACTACTCTTAATCTGCTCTCAAGTCTTATTTAAAAATATTTGCTTTCATTAATTTTTGTATTGTAATATCACGAGCTCTTCTACCAATTGGAGTATCATTTTCGTTATCAAATTCTATGATGCTACTAAATACGTAAGTTTGGTTATTCTTCTCGGCCCACCCTACAAACCAGCCTAAATGTATATTAGGATTCCGCTCTCCATCCTTTAACATTGGATGTCCAGCCCCTGTTTTGCCATATAACTTCCAGCCATTAGCCAACTCTTCAACGAAAAGGATTTGTTTAGTTTTCGCATGCGCCTCTTGAGAGACAGGTAGCTCATTTTTGATAAGCTTTTTAAGAAAATTAATTTGAGCCTTTGGAGAAATTTGAAGACTTGAAGACAACCAGCTATTAGTAAGGCCGTTATTTTTACCTTTATCACCAGAAAGATTTCTATTACCATAATCAAACACATTTACGTAATCTTGAAACTTTTTCATTCCTAAAGTTTCAGTAAGCTTTTGTGAATACCAAACTCCAGAATATTTAATCCAAGTAGTTGGATTAAGGGGTTGATTCCATACATCTAAGAACACTCTATGCATAGTTTTGTATCTTTCTTCTGGTTTCCATTCAGGTGTACTTGCATCCTTTAAAATTCCTGAATCATAACCCATAAGGCTTAATGGAATTTTGAAGGTTGAACAAGGGCTTTGCGAAGTCGTACAATCTCCTTTTTGAGAAATGATTGTATCATTATTTAAGTCAGAAATTATAGTACAGCTTCCCCAACTCGATAGGTTGAAGACTAGGGTTGCAGCGAGTATAGTGAGTTTACTCAATTTTTTCATAATTGTAATATCCTTAAATGTTGTTAAGTACATTACAATATATTGAGCAACTTTAAAACGCAATCGGATTTCACGAGAAACCTTGACCAATATTTTGGCTAAATATGTAAACTATTCAACAAAAATAGATAAGGATAATAGTTGGCGCACCCGAGAGGACTTGAACCCCTAACCTCATGATCCGTAGTCATACGCTCTATCCAGTTGAGCTACGGGTGCAAAAAATTTATGTAAAAGTATAAAGAATATACGGTGTAACTTAGCTATTGTCAAGGATATTAACATAGCTTTATCTTCTCTACTTATAAAGCTGCTAACGAAATCTTTCGTAAGAATCGATCATTAGCGTACTTTCTATCTTGTACTCTACTTTTCCAGTCTAAAATTTTACAATTCTTAACTCATATTAATACTTGATACTTGACTCTATCGTTAAAATATGTTAACATAAGCGCACCTAAGTAAAAATTTTATAGGCTATGAGCAAACTTTTAGATCCTTTTGTAATAAAAGCAGCTAAGTTTATTAAAACAACAGGTTGCTATAAACAAAAAGATTTTGAAGAATGTTTCGTTACTAATCATCAAGGCTGGGGAGTCATAGCCAGATCATCAGACTTTAAAATTGAAAATGATCATTTATTAAAGTCTGCAGCCTATATTAACCATAACAGCAAAACTATAGTTATTGCTACAGTTGGCACGAACTTTACAATTAATAAGCAAGGTTTTTGTGATATAATAGATGATATTCATATTGTAAGCGGTAAAATCGTTCCTAAATTTGCCGATATGAAAAACTTTGTTGACCAATTAATTAAGGTTGTTGGGAAAGAAAAGTTAAATGAATATAAGATCATAACTACTGGCCATTCGCTTGGGGCGGTATTATCAGATATGACAGCAGTTTACGCTAAATCTAAAGGTTTAAACGTCGCTGAATCAATCACCTTTGATAACCCTGGTTCTAAACCTATTATAGAGAATTTACTAAAGCAAAATGCATTCTCTAACTTTACCATAACGGGTCTAAAAAACGAGATAAATTTTGAAACATACACTTCTACCCCAAATATTATAAACACTTGTAATGAACAAATAGGTACGCATTATTTTGCAGCTCAAAAGAAGACAATAAAGAAAGCAAAGTTTGATGCTGGCATCAGTTTTGTCTCTATGTTTTACAATACTGGTAAGTTCTTAGTGAAAACTCTTAAAAACTTCACAAATAATAATATAGAGCATAGGCTTGATAAAGTTATATTTAGATTAGAGAACTCTTCAATCTATAAAGTTAGTAATAAAGATTGGTTAAATGGGAAGATTACAGTGAAACTTGATAAAACTTACGAGCCAGTATTAAATAATATGGACTTAAAAAGCAAGGTACAAGTATCTGACAAAGACTACTTAAAATTGACCACTACAGAGAGCACTCTTGTTAAGATTAATAGCGAGTATTTAGCAATGGCTTTTGAAAAAGTAACTCCTTGCTTAGAACTGGGCTATAATATTGGCTGCCATGCAATAGAGAAGGTAGACCTTATCGGAGATACATTTTTCCCTGAAGCAGCTTAATGCTATATTTAGTTATTACTCTACTATTGATAATTATCTTCACCAATTACGTCAACTGCCATCATATCTTCTGAAGAGAGTAAGATATGAGCAATGTCCTCAATCTTGGTTTTTTCTGCATAATTATTAATATTTGAGAGAAAATATTTAATAAGGTCTACAGGCGTATGGTTATGCCGATCTTCAATAGTTAGATTTGCGCCATTTTCAGTAAGCAATGTTACGATACTAGTATTTTTCCTATGTACGGCTAAATGTAGAGCAGTCTTATGACTTATACAGCTCTTATAGTCAATATCTGAGTAGGGTATAAGTTTGCTTACAACCTCAAAAAGCTCATGTTTTACTGCTAGCATAAGATAAGAGTCTCCGTAAGAGCGGTATAGCTTTAAATGCTCTTTATCGCTAGCCTCTATTAAGTCTAAAGCGCAGTTTTCTTCTTTACTCATAATAGCAAGTGAAAGTGGTGTAAATTCAAATAAATCGCTGCTACTAGGTTTTTTTACGGTCATATTTAGCTCGGTCTAATAGTATTAATGTTAGAAATTTCTTAAAATTATTGAAAGTCATTAGAAGAGATATTTCCATTATCACCAAGGTTTTCTAAGGACCCCTCCAATAGATGCTTGGGTATTTCGATATTTTGTTCTTGCAAAATAGGACAACTCTTATCAATACCCTGCTTTAAGTATTCCTCAGCTAAAGGTTTATATTTAACCAAATCTTCTAAGGAAGTTGCGCGTTCAACTAAAGCTAAAAGATTTTGGGGCAGTAAATTTTCCATTGCTTTAACTTTCTCTAACTTATCGTATAAACTTGAAAAATCTACATTATTTTCAAATGAAAATTTCAGTAAATTATATACTTCCCAGCCTCTCTCACTGCAGCTTAAATTATTTTTATTAAGGTCTATAGCTAATGTAATAAGTTTATCACGTATTTTTCTTTGTTCGTTGTATGGAAGATTCAAAAGCACTGATTCACAAAGCTCATAAGCTCCATCAACCAGCTCTTTTATTTCCTCTCTTGGCGCTTTACTAAGTAAATTTTTAAAACTAAAAGATTTAAAATCTAATATTTTATTGTTTAAGAGGTCTAATGCTGTTTTCCCTTCTTCATCCTTCCTAGTTAAATCAGCACCACTTAAAACCAAGGCCTTAAACAAGTCATAATTGAATTCTTCAATAGCGATATATAGATTGTTTGTTTCAACCTTATCTTTATGAGTGTTTTGGTACGTAGCTTTCATGAATTTTGAGGTAACCTTATACATAAATTGGTGAAGGCAAAGCATTAAACATTCTTGTTCAAGATTATTATTACTTTTATCAATTATTTTAGGCAAATTTTCTCTAATATATCGATTCTTGTTAATACATAGGCTTTTATCTTCTATAAAACCTTGCTCGATATACTTATTAGCTAAAGGTCTTATATTATCATAATAATCTTGTAACTCTTCTTCAGTACTGGCGCTTTTAACTTTATTTTCAATATTTTCTGGTAGTAAACTTGCCATAGATTTAACCTTCTCAGCCATCTCGCTATCTACTAAGCTTGTAGTCGGGAGCTGTTCTAACCTATGTTTGATCCAATCAAATGGTGTTTTTAATAGTTTGTATGAATGAGTATAAACAATTTCGCTTAAAGTTAAACTTGCGCCATGTACTACTAATAATTTGAACATCTCAGGATTATTCTTTCTAGCTGCAATATGCAGAGCTGCTTGTCCGTATGAATTCTGAAAATTAACGTCAGAATGTAGTAAAAGCAACTTTACTATTTCAGGAAAACCCTTATCTACTGCATGCATAAGAAAGGTTTGGCCATTGTAGCAATCTCTTTTTAAATCGATTAATGCATTAAAACCAAATTTTTTATTAATCTCATTATGGGTCCTTATGTTATTTATCAATGTATTAGCAATATCGAAGTTATTCTCTGTAATAGCATTAAATAATTCTAATAAATAATGACTTTTGAAATTATCTTCTAAAGGAGCACCGTTTCCTCTCGTTTGCAAATATATAGTTTTATAAAAATAAGGATCATACGCAAATAACGTCAAATCTCTATCTGCTCTGTTTAGGTTTGAGTTTTTCATAAGGAAGTAATATTAAGTTAATCAGCAGCTACAATTAACTTGATTAAGCTTCAATATCAACTATAACTAATGCTCTTGAAATTGATAAAAAGCTTAAGTTGTAAGCATGTAACAGCTTGGATTTCTATTTAAGACTTGATTCGCCAGCCTTTACGGAATAAATACTCAAGCAACAAAAATAAAGCTAAATTGGTAAATAATAAATACCATATACCAAAGTTAATATTGCTGTCTGCGTGATTGGTAAGCGAATAACGGAAGCCATCAATCATATAGAAAAATGGGTTGAACATATTTATTTGCTTCAAAAACTCTGGTAGCCTCTCAACTGAATAAAAAGTACCAGATAAAAAAGATAAAGGAGTAACTATATAGCTAGTTATAGCGGCGCTCTGGTCAAAGGAATTAGCAGCGATACCTGAGAATATTCCTAGCTGACCTAATAATAAACAAGAGAATATTGAAAAGAAAATCAATAGACCTGCGTGTTGGACGTGATAATCAATGAATAAAGCGAAAACCGACGCTACGATAATACCCGTCATAATTGCACGAGTCAGAGCTCCTAAGGAATAAGCAACAATAATCTCCTTTGAAGAAAGCGGCGGGGTTAAAATATCTGATAAATAACCAATTACTTTACTCATAATTAAAGAAGAAGATGTGTTAGAAAAGGCGTTTTGTACCATAGTCATGATAATTAGGCCATATGCCATAAATTCTTTAAAATTAACTCCATTAATTTCGGATTTAACATCACCAAGGGCTAACACAAATATAGCAAGAAAAATCATTGAGGTAACTGCAGGTGCAATCAATGTTTGATGATAGACTTTTAAAAATCTTTTTACCTCTCGTAGATATAAAGTATAAGCACCAAGCCAGTTAATATTATTCGATTTGTAAGTCATAGTTTAAAACTCGCGTTCCTTAAAAAAGTTATGTAGTTTATTAAGAAAGTATGTTATATATATATTCCATTTTTAGCAAGTTAAAACAATATAGTTAGAAATTTTTGGATTAGGCTAAATTATAGCTCCCTAGATATAGTATTAGAGCCTATAATCCTGCATCTTTAACTATAAACTTTACCGCAAATTGAAGGTTAAAAGTTAGTAAAAGGTATGTTGCAATGAAGAAATTACACATAAAGACTTATGGTTGCCAAATGAATGTCTATGATTCATTAAGAATGCAGGATGTTCTAGCGCCTTTTGGTTATCAGCCAACTGAAGATATGAATGATGCAGATATGATAATACTTAATACCTGCCATATTAGAGAGAAGGCTGCAGAAAAAGTATATTCCGAACTTGGTAGGATTAGGAATCTCAGCGATGCTCGCCAGAAGGCTGGTTTCAATAAAACTATTATTGCTGTTGCCGGCTGCGTTAGCCAAGCTGAGGGTGATGAGATCTTTAAAAGAGCTCCTTATGTTGATATTGTAGTTGGCCCGCAATCATACCATACATTACCTGAGCTACTTGCAAAGCTTGCAAGGCGAGAAAAGCACTTAATAGAACTTGACTTTGTTGAAGAAGCAAAATTCGATAAACTACCTGAATCTTTGAGCCCACAAGGTGCATCAGCTTTTATCTCGGTACAAGAAGGATGTGATAAATTTTGTACTTTTTGTGTAGTGCCTTATACGAGAGGTGCGGAGTTTTCAAGGCCATTTGAAAAAATCTATCGTGAGGCCTTACTTGTTGCTTCGCAAGGGGCTAGAGAAATTAACTTACTCGGTCAAAATGTAAATGCGTACCATGGATTGAACCTAGAAGGCAAAGAGTTAAGCCTGGCTGATTTGATACGTCACATTGCTAGAATCGATGGTATTGACCGTATTAGATATACAACCTCACATCCAAGGGACATGACGGACGAACTCATAGAGTTGCATGGTAGCGAGCCGAAGTTAATGCCTTATTTGCATTTGCCAATTCAGTCGGGTTCTAATGCAATATTAAAGGCTATGAATAGAAGACATACTAGAGAAGAATATTTCGAAATTATTGAAAAACTCCGTAAGGCTCGCCCTGACATAGTTATGTCGTCTGACATAATAGTTGGTTTCCCGGGTGAAACGGATAGAGATTTCGAGGATACGCTGGATTTAGTTAAGAAAGTAAGATACGGACAATGTTATTCGTTTAAATATAGCCCGCGTCCTGGAACGCCTGCTGCAGTAAAAGAACAAGTACCTGAACAGGTTAAAGACGAAAGGCTTAAAATACTCCAAGATGAGTTAAGCAGACAACAGTTTGAATGTAATCAAGCTAGCGTTGGTCAAATTTTACCTGTATTATTCGAAAAAGATGGTAAATATGAAGGGCATATCGTTGGTAAAACGCCTTATATGCAGTCTGTACATATCGAAGGAAATAAAGACCTACTTGGTAAAATCTTTAACGTAAAGATAGAGCGAGCACTCGCAACCAGCCTCACAGGTAGTTTAGTTGAAGAGATTGTACAGAAAAAATTATTAGCAAGTTAGGCTATAGCTAAATCTTAATAAGTCGAAGGGAAATATAATGTTTAGAAGCGTTAGTTTATTTTTAAAAGCTATTTTCTTATCTATAGCCTTTGGTTTACTCTGTGCTTCTTACATTATTTATTATTATTCAAGAGATTTACCTGATTATAACCAGCTTTCGAACTATCATCCACCAGCGCTGACCAGGGTTTATTCAGCAGATGGTAAGCTTATAGAGGAATACGCCAAAGAACGCCGTATATTTGTCCCTATTAACGCTATACCGCGCTCACTTATTGAAGCATTTATCGCCGCAGAAGATAAAAATTTTTATGATCATCCAGGAGTAGACGTACTTGGCATAGTAAGAGCGGCAACATCAAATGTAATGAATATTTTGCAGGGTAAGCGTATGGAGGGTGCCTCTACGATTACGCAGCAAGTAGTAAAAAATTTCCTCCTAACCTCTGAGCAATCAATCTCTAGAAAAGTAAAAGAAGCTATTCTATCCTATATGGTATCTAGAGTATTTACTAAAGACCAGATACTTGAGCTATATTTAAACCAAATTTATTTGGGTAAACATTCTTACGGAGTTGCCACAGCCGCGCAAAGCTATTTTAATAAATCCGTTGAAGAACTCACCTTAGAAGAATCAGCTTTTTTAGCAGGCCTGCCAAAAGCCCCTTCAGCCTTTAATCCAGAGCGAAATTATAAAAGGGCTAAGCAACGACGTGACTACGTTTTAATACGTATGTACGAGGATGGTTACATAAGTAAAGAAGCTTTACGTGAAGCCTTAGAAATACCAATTACCTTGAAAAAAAGGGATCAATCAGATATTACAGCAGCTCCTTATTATGCAGAACAAGTGCGGAATGAAGTTATCCAGATGTTCGGTAGTGACCTACTTTATTCAGGCGGACTTACCATTATTACTTCACTTAATACCAATTATCAAAAATACGCAGAGCAGGCTCTCCGCAATGGATTACAAAATTTTGATAAAAAAAGAGGATTCAGAGCGCCACTTACTAATATCCAATTAGAGAAATGGGCTGAAAACTTAAAATTAATTCAAGAACCAGAAGGTTTACTAGACTTTAAGCTAGCAGTAGTTTTAGAGGTTAAGGATGATAAAGCAAAAATAGGCCTAAAGGACGGCACAACAGCTTATATTCCATTAGAAGAAATGAAATGGGCACGTTATTCCATGACTTCTGCTAAAACTATTCTTAAGGTAGGAGACGTAGTAGTTGTAGAGGAAATCAAGGCTGGTAGAACTTATGGCCTTAGACAAATACCAGAAATTAATGGCGCAATTATTGCTATGGAACCGAAAACTGGAAAAGTTCTCGCTATGGTAGGAGGTTATGACTTTAGAAATAGCCAATTTAATCGAGCAACACAAGCTTTAAGGCAGCCAGGCTCTACCGCAAAGCCATTTGTATATGAAGCAGCTCTTGAGAGCGGTATGTCTCCAACAACAATATTTAATGATGGACCGATAGAGTTAAGCCAAGGCCCAGGTATGCCTACTTGGCGCCCAAAAAATTACAAAGGTGACTTCTTAGGTCTTATTACTATGCGAGAAGGCTTAGAAAAATCTAGGAACCTTGTAACAATAAGAGTGGCTCAGCAAATAGGAATAAATAAAGTGGCTGAAGTTGTTAAGCGCTTTGGCATTAATAATAACCCTCCTCGTTATTATTCAATGGTGCTGGGCGCTGTTGAGACAACGTTAGATAAGCTTACAAATGCTTACTCAATTTTAGCCAATGGCGGTAAGGAAGTTACGCCTCATTATATAGAACTTATTAAAGATAGAAATGGAAAGGTAATTTATAAAAGAGATTTAAGAGATTGCGAGAGTTGTGTGAATTTCCTTGAGGGCGATATGCCTCCTGATCCTAAAGACTTATCCCATAAAATGATTACTGATCCTGCTACAGCTTACCAGATGTGTTCGTTATTAAACGGAGTTGTTCAGCGCGGCACTGGTCAAGCGGCTAAAAAGCTTAGTCCTAACTTAGGCGGCAAAACAGGAACAACTAATGACAGCAAGGATGCTTTCTTTATTGGAATCTCGCCAGATTTAGTAGTAGGAACTTTCGTAGGCTACGATACTCCAAGAACTATGGGAAAATTTGCAACTGGCGCTACTATCTCACTTCCTATATTTATAAATTTTATGGGGGAAGTCTTAAAAACGCGTGAATTATCACCCTTCCCCGTGCCTGAAGGTATTAGTTTAGTTAAGATCGATCCTAAAACTGGTGTACCATCTGATAACCCAAGTGCAATTATTGAAGCATTTAAGACAGGAACGGAACCAAGTCCAGTATATAGAGCGCCTGCAAATTTAAGAGGGTCAGAATCAGACACCCCTCCATCTGATACGTCGCAAGGAGAGATTTATTAAGATAAAAGGATAGACTGAAAATATAATACCAAGCCTCTTTAAATGAAACTTGGTATTATATTTATTTGAATATTACTTTCTTTCCATAGCAACAACGTAGTGCGAAGGGAATTTCTTATAAGCTCCGCTCATAGCATCTACGATAAATCCAGGCCAGAATAGAACATTTACTAATGTTGTAGCATTAAAACTATCACCAACCGCAGTATTTAGCTGCCTATATCCATCTTTCTTACATGTCACTTGTACTGGTCCATTGGCTCTGCTAACTATAACTGAACCAGGATTAGCAGGTACAATATATGTTCCTCCTGAGCCATCCATAACTGAACATTTGCAACTTTCTAAAAGGCTGTTATCCTTTGCGTCGACCGCTTTAATGTTAATTGTTTGGCTTGTTCCAGAGAAAACAGTTCCGCAGCCTTGAGCGAGAACTAATGTAGCAAGTATAGGTAATAATTTTATTTTCTTCATGTTAACCTTTTGTTATTTACTATAGTTATTAGAATTAAGTATTTTAAAATTTAAAGTATATTAAATTTTAAAATACTTTCCTTAACTAACATATATAACGCGAGCTATGGATAATTTATTGTTGGTTTATTAGGTTTGATTTGATAAGCTATTAGAGCGGCGAATATGGAAGTGAAGAAGTTTGTAGGGGATCT
>JAQSWU010000057.1 GCA_029266475.1 Rickettsiaceae bacterium
GCTTGGAGGACGTCCTAAAGGTCTCTCCCCTCAAGCAGAGTCTACATCATATGCCGCAGCCGCCCTCTATAAAGAAGGACAACTCTCAATAAAACAAATATGCCAAAAACTCTCCATCTCTCAAAGAACTCTCTACAAATATTTAAGGGTTAGAGAAAATAACAAGGCTTAGATTTTTCATTTTTTGCTAATAAATCACCTTAACTCAAGGACGGCTCATCCCTTCCTCCCAGAAGCTTAGCATGGTCCTCTGGATTAGAATCTGGCATAACAGGATGGTTCCTATAAATATCGTACCCTACATATGCCGCCATCCCTGATAGCACCTCTTGCTGTACTGTTACTTGTTCACTTATACGCCATATCACTCCATCTACACTCTTCCCTGCTTTGTTCCCTCTTATATCAGGTATTTCTTCTTGTAACTGTAATTGAAGTTGATCCCCTCCAGCATTTATTTTATTTTCAGTTGCTTTTGGCTTAAGCTGCTTTTCTAGGTCTTTAATCCTACACTCTAAATCTTGCTTGTCCCGTAAAGCATTATCTAACAAATCTCTTAATTGTTTGAACTCTTGCTTGGAGGTCATGCTCTCCTCAACTTCACTCTTATTTGCAACAGTCTCTAATAGTTTCTGAATCTCCTTTATATCCTTGACTAAAGATTCTTTCGCTTTAACAGAATCCTCTATTCTTTGCTTTAAACTGATAGTCTCTCCCTCTAACTGCACAACCTTAGCTTTATAGACATCCTTTAATACCTTCTCAGCTACATACTCCTTATTTATATAAACCTCTGCCTTCTCTAAAACTTGATTATCGCTTACCAGGCCCTTCGTTTGTAAAAGCTCATCTACATCGTCTTCCAGATCGATTAACCTACCTTTAGTAATCCTCGCTTCACCTACTAACTTCGCTACCTCTACCGTTATGGCTTCTAAATCATTCTGGCTTGCAAGCTGCTCAACCTTCTCAGCTATATAGCTTATTTGCTTTTCCATTTGTAGTTTGTCTTTCGTAGAGATCTTGACGTCTCCTTTTACCTTACTCTTTATCTCTTCTATAGCTTGCTGAAATCTCTCCAATCTCTCTAATCTCTCATCAACCTGGCTTTGACGCACAATAAGCTCATCAATATCCTCTTCAATATCTACGAGTCTCCCTCTAGTCACCCTCCCCTCTGTGATCAGCTTTGTCAACTCTGACGTTATATTCTCTACATCACTACTATCAGCCAAATGCTGCATCTTATCAGCTATATTCTCGTTTATCATACGGTCTTCTTTAACCTGGTCATCCAACGCTTTAGCGGTTTCTTGTATAGTAACTATTAGCTTGTTATGCGCTTCTAACTTCTTACCATGCTCCATAATAGTTTCATGCCCACAAGACTTTAGCTCTTCAGTTTTACTATTCAGAGATAATTGTAAACCATGAATATTATTTAAGTTACTTTGCTTAGGATCTAAAATAATATTATCCTCCTCCTCTGCTTCTTGTGATTTACATGGAAATGAACCCTTTTTTTGCAGTGAAGTTTTTATATCAGGTATTATATTTGATTTATCCATTACTTCTGACTGTTTTATTCCATTCTTTAATGAATAACTTAGCTCTTCTATGTTATCTAATTTATATGTGTTATTCAAATAACTAATAATGTTTTTGTTTAACTCAGACCTTGTACCTTGACTAATTCCATAAGCCTTGCTGAAGGAGGCTAAAGCTTCCTGTTCTTTTCCTAGCGAAGCTAATGTTTTTCCCTTGATAAAATGATAAAGAGGATTGATGGAGTCATGTTTCGTAGCAAGGTTATAATATTCTATTGCTTCTTCTGCTTGCCCTAACATATATAGAATATTACCTTTACTAATATAGGCTTTAGCATAACTACTGTTTAGGAGTATAGCTTTATCATAACATTCTATAGCTTCACGTTCCCATCCTAATGCTATTAAAGCTTTACCTTTATTATGGTAGGCTTCAGCATAAGTGGGACAAAGATCTATGGCTTTATCATAATACTTAATGGCTTCTTTCAGATGCCTCTTGAGAAGTGAGCTGTTTCCTAAAGAATAATTATATTCAGCTTTTGATTGCTTCAAGAGTTCGCTAAACCTTTTAGAACATTCTTCTTCGCTCTCTCCATTTTTTCCTAGAGCACGTGAGGTATTCTTTTTATTATAGCAAGCAATAATACATTGTGGATCAAGCTCTATAGCTTCTTTAAAACACCTTAAAGCTTCCTCTCTTTGCCCTAGTTCATTAAACACTTTTCCCTTATCATTAAAAGCAATAGCACAGGTAGGATCAGTCTGTATAGCCTTATTAAAGCATTCTATTGACTCTTCATATTTCTTTAAATAACATAAAACCTTTGCCTTGCTAAGATAAGCCTTGACAACGGATGGGTTAAGCTTAATAGCTTCATTGAAGCACTCTATTCCCACTGTCTGCTCTTGTAGGTCACTGAATAAGACTCCTAAACTGTAGTATGTATCAGCATCCTTTGCACCAGAAGCTATATAATGATTATAGAACTTAACAATTCTTTTAATGTAACCTTCTACTAATGATAATACTGGATCATCAAATCCGAAAAAAAAGTCAAAATCATCGTGTTGATATTCCTTTAAGAAAATCGGGAAGGTACTTAATTCTCTATATTTAACGTAGCTTTTTATAGCTTCCTCCACCATATCCAATTCAAATAATACATAGCATTTAGTTAAGTAAATATCACTCTCCTCAGGTGATAACTCTATACATTTATCAAAGTGTATTATGGCCTCATCGTTCATTTTCAAATGGAACAAAGCAAGGGCTTTATAATAGTATCCAGTTAAAGAAGCAGGATCCAATTCGATATATTTATCAAAAGTTCCTATTGCTTCTTTGATTTTTACTAAGTCATACAAAACTTTGTTTCCACCAAAATATCGTATATTTTGCTCTGATTCCGTTTCGATATCTTCATTAGAAAAAATTTTTGCCTTCGGCTTTTCGGCTAAAATAAATAAGGTCCTAGCTTTATCGAAGTAAGCCTCTGTTAAAACAGGGTTCAGATCTATAGCTTTATTATAACATTGTAGCGCTTCTGTATATTTATCTTCAAAACTTAATGCTCTACCTTTACCCCAGTAAGCAAAAGAAGAATTAGGAAAAAGCTCAAGGTACCTATTATAAGTTTCGATAACCTCTAAATATTCTGAAAGCGAAGTTAAAGCTTTGACTTTACTAAGGTAGGCTTCTACATAATTACCATTAAGTTCAATTGCTTTATTGAAACATTCAATAGCAGCTCTATCATTTCCTGCAGCGTATAACGCTTGCCCTTTAGCATGAAATATATTAGGAAAGTTATAACCAATATATATAGCTTCATCGTAGCATTTTATCGCTTTCCACTCCTGCCCTAAATCGTGTAAAAGAATTCCCTTATAATAATAAGCAATCGCAGATTTCGGGTTTAATTCAATATATTTATCATACATTTCTATGCTTTTCTCCTTCTCTCCTAAATCATTTAAGACAATTGCTTTCTGTAAATAAGCTTCTGCATAATCTGTGTTTAATTCTATGCATTTATCATAGTATGGTATAGCCTCTTTTAATTTTCCTAATACTTTTAAGATTTCAGCTTTCTTATAGTAAGCAGCTCCATCATTGGAGTTTAATTTTATGGATTTATCATAGTTTATTAAAGCCTCGTCTTCCTTTCCTAATTCATATAGCATGCTACCTTTATTATAGTAGCAAGCAGCATTATAGGGGTCTAAAGCCATCGCCTTATTACACCATTGTATCGCCTCTTCAAGCCTGCCTAAAGCATTCAAGGCTAAACTTTTATTAAGATAGGCTTCGGAGTAATTAGGGAGCAATCTTATAGCTTCATCATAACATTCTAGAGCATCTCTTTCTAAGCCAAGTAGTATTTTAGAATTCCCAAAAGAGTTGAAAGTCTCAGATGTGTAATTAGGTATTAGTTCTTTATATTTAGTATAACATTTTGTAGCTTCTAACTTGTCTCCTAAAATATTTAAAACTTCTCCTTTCTTCATATACGCAACGGCATTTTCTGGGTTTAATTCTAAGGCTTTATTATAAAGTTTTAAAGCTTCCTCTTTTTTATTTAATTTATAGAAAATAATACCTTTGTTAAGGTAGTATTTAGAAGAGTTCGGATCTAGTTCTAATGCTCTATTATAACATATTATGGCTTCCTCATATTTACCTATAGCACTTAGAGAAAGACCTAAATTATTGTAAACATCAATCTCTGTGGGAGTTTGTTTTAAATATTTATTATAAAACTTTATTACTTCTTCTTCTGCTTCAAAAGCAGAAAAGATATTATTATGCTGTAAGCCAAACGACTCATTATAACCATAGCCCGTTGGATCAGGAGATAGTTCTATATACTGAACATTACATTTTATAGCTTCATAAATCTCTTTTAAATCAATTAAGGCTTTACCTTTAAAAAGATAACCACAAAGGGCTTTAGGATACAGTTTTATAACTTTGTCAAAATTTTTTAAAGCCTCTTCAATCTTTTCTACCTTATATAAGACGGCGATACTACTAGAAAAAAGTAAAGCCATACCTTTCCAAAGGTAGGCGCTGGTATCTTTAGGATCAAGCTCAATACACTTATCAAAACACTTTACCGCCTCCTCATTTTTTTCAGATAACTTAAGCAATGTAATACCCTTTTTAAGGTAAGCTTTAGAAAAGTTTGGCTTCAATTCTAAAGCTGTATTGTAACATATTACAGCCTCCTCATATTTTTCTAAATCGCATAAGTTTATACCTTTGGCAAAGTAAGCGAAAGAGGATTTAGGTTCCAATTTAATATAAATATCTAAATACTTTTCGGCTTCTTCGTACTGTCCTAAGTCGGATAAAGCTAAACCTTTTTTACGATAAACAGGAGCGTAATTAGGTCTTTGTTGTATAACCTTATCGTAGCATTCAATAGCTTCCTTATATTCATATTTACTACTAAACAGATCCCCTTTAGCAATCTCCTCCTCAGCAAATACTATATTATCTTCTTTTTTTTGCATAAAAGATTGTGTGCTAGAAACTAATTTGGGATATAAAGATGGCTCTTTATTCGGAGTCTGGATTGACCTCAAGGAATTATTAGACTGATCAAATGCATTTTTTGAAGCAATTACTTTTTCTTGTAACTGAGGGATACTTGGGCTGCTAGTAATCTGGGCCTGTTTATCTGATTGTTTAATATTAATTGTTTCAGACCTACGTTCTAAGTTCAGGTATTTTTTATCTGGCTTGCTCTGTTGTATAGGAGGGCTCGGTGGCAGTTCCATATCTAAATCTTCCTCCGTACACACAATAGAAAGTTGATCTGATAATTTATATGTATTCTCCAAGCTTATTTCTTCAATAGGAGCTTCCTTATACAAATGTCTGGTATTAGCCGTATAATCGAAAGGCTTTACACCAAATAATTGTTTCAATGCTTCGTGCCTTTCCTCTAAATTTGAGTAATAGCTTCTATTCTGTTCATAAGATATAAAAGTGTTCTTATAACTGCTTTCATCCTCAACCTTAGCTTCATTAGACTTTGAATTGATTGCCTCTTCAGACTTCCCTAGCTTAGTCAATGTTTCTTTCTTCTTACTCTTAATAGTGGTATTATTAGGATTAAGTTCTAAGGCTTTCTTATAGCACCCTAACGCTTTCTGGTATAATTTCATTCGAAATAAAGTATCTCCTTTGTTCTCCCAAGCCTCCACAAATTTAGAATCAATTAGAAGCGCTTTATCAAAGCATTCCAATGCTGCAGCTTTATTGTAGGGAGGCTTATCATAGATAACGCATGCTTTATTATTCCAGGCCTCAGCAAAGTTTGGATTTAATTTTAAGGCTTCATCTAGATAATTTATAGTTTTCTCGTAATCTAAATCGTTATTTGCATTTTTAGCATAAATATTGAAAACCTTTGCATAATTTTCATTTGCCTCCTTACGTTTTCCATATTTTTCAAGAATGGAGCCTTTTAAATGATAAGCCTCACTGTACACTGAAGATATTTCTATTGCTTGATTTAGATTTTCAAGTGCTTTTTCTTCTCTACCTAATTTAATATTTGCTTCAGCAATAGCGCATATTGCTTCAACCTTGTCTTCTTTTTCACTTAGCTTCCTTTCCTTACCCTCGTATTTTTTATACAATCTTTTTTCTTCTAATCTTGGCTCTTTATAAACTTTTGCTATTAGCCATTTATTATAGCATTCTATTGCTTCCTGATAATTTCCCTGCTTATAAAATACTTTGCCCTTACATCTCCAAGCAGCATTAGATTCCTCTATCCTTAATAATGAATCGACACAGTCTAATGCTTCCTTATACTTTCCTAATTCATTTAGTATATAGCTTTTGGCCAGCATTAGCTCTAATAGATTTACCTTGGTTGTAATATCTTTTTGCCTTAGTTTAATAGCATCTTGAATGTATGCATTAGATGCTGTATAATATTTATAAATACCGCTGGAGTTCTGGGTTTTGATTAAATTAATTGCTTTATCATAGAATGATAGTGCAGTTGAGTACCACCCTTCTAAATAATGCCTTTGGCCCTTCAAATACCAGTTAGCAGGATTATCGTCTTCTCTCAGCAAAGAAGCATAGTCTAACAATAAAGATATAGATTTCATAATAATCTCTCCTAGAAGTTTGTATTAAAGCTTTATAATAACTTAAAAAGTCTTAAACGTTTGTTCTCTCCACCTGTGCTCGTACGCCTCAAACAGTGTATAGTCTATATTTATCCAGACTCATTAAACCTGCTACTATAACGTCTGGGTCTTTATTATCTATAGCCTCTTGTATCAACTCATCGCTCAAAAAATTACTTAAAGCTAGAGTTTTACTAACGCCAAACCTTGCAATAGCTACCCCCGCTTCTCTTACTGAGTTTGAGCGAGATATAATTAAAGAACGCACTAATGCGGGTCTTAAAGCTGCGCGAGCAAGAGGTAGGCTTGGAGGACGTCCTAAAGGTCTCTCCCCTCAAGCAGAGTCTACATCATATGCCGCAGCCGCCCTCTATAAAGAAGGACAACTCTCAATAAAACAAAT
>JAQSWU010000025.1 GCA_029266475.1 Rickettsiaceae bacterium
CTCAATACCTATATTATTACTTGCAATATCCAATTGAGTTAGAGAAGTATTATGCTTTAAGGCTTTAGCTAGAGCTCTTGCTCCTTCAATACCTATATTTCTTACAATATTCAATTGAGTTAGAGAAGTATTATGCTTTAAGGCTTCAGCTATTGCTTTCGCTCCTTCATCAGCTATATCATAAATATACAATTTATTTAGAGTAGTATTATCCTTTAAGGCTTCAGCTAACTGTAAAACTTGCTCAAGTGACAAAGAATTACAGAACAAGGTTGAACTATTGATTTTATTATTCCTAATATCATCTAAAACTTGTGAAAATTGCATATCTTTACTTCTCTACTTCTTTAAGGTTAATGATCGTAAATTATATATAATCTTAAATAAATACAAGGACTCATCGGCCTTTATATAACTAACAGTGATAAATATAATTTCTTCTTTTGTTTTTATAGTAAGCTTGTCATAATAATTATAGTAATTTTATTTAGAGTGTGGTACGTCGTCATTCCTCGCTTACGTATTACTCATACGCTGCGCTCGTTATTTCTAGGTTCTGTGAACATTTCTAGATAAATAAGATTTTTGTGAGGTTTTGAGCGAAAATTATAGGAAATTTTGTAGGAATAGTGACTCCTATTTCAAAAAATTTACTATGATTTGCAGCCAAAAGTTCCATAAATATATTTATATCTAATAACTGTTACTGTACTGTATAAAAATTTCACCAAATATAGAGTTCAATAGACTCTTTCGAAACTCTACTTCTGCCGTACCATAAGCAAGTTTCGAAAAAAGTATAATGATTTGAGTATATAAAAGGCAGGCTCATTAAGCCGGCCTTCTACCAAAAGCCTATAGGTTAATCCTTAGCTTGAAAGAACCTTGATGGCCTACGAATTTTGACTTTACTTCAATATTGTAGTTAACATCGATATCAACATTACTAACTTTAAGTGAGAGACCTGCGCCTGCTGTATATGATGTTGTTGCGGGTTTTGCACTTTCTGTTGTAATAATATTTGTAGTGCCCACAAACATTTGTTTAACTTTCACTCCTTCATTATTAAAATCATGATTAAGAGCAAAGTTGAAGCTTGGGGTTAATCGATATTGGTCTATCTGTACTGGGGTGCTAACCTTTAGGCCAATATTTCCAGTAAACTTATTATAGTTTTTAGCAAGAACTTTTAAATTTTGACTACCTGCACCTGTTTCAGTATATCCGTCCTCGCTGAATAAATTTTGCTGTAAGCCAATTGTCGGAGTGAAAAGGTAATGGCCATAAGCATAATTATAGCCTGTTACGACAGCGAACCCGTAATTTGCTATATCATACTCGCCATGCGCAACATAGTTCCTACCATAGATAACCCTATTTGAATCGGTTGCAACTGTGGTTCTACCTATATTGAGTAAACCCTGAATAAATATATGCTCTGTAAGGTCGTACAGACCGTAGAAGCCAAGCATATAAGTTTGTGCTTCAACTTTATCACCTGTTTTATGTTCCGCTTGATCAATACCTGTATCAGAGTAAGTTAATGCCGCGCCTAGAATTAAGTCATCATTTACATTTAGATCATAGCCAACAGCGCCACCCATAGTAGTTGCTTTATAACCTGCATCGCCAGCTCGTAGTTTTTGGGTAGCGTTACTTGCAAACCCAGAAAACCAAATTTCATCTTGCTCTGCAAGTGTACCAGCGGCGCCACCAGTTGTTCTTTTGGCCTGGATGTCTGGTGTGTCGGTTTCAATTTCAGGGGTTGAAATATTCATCATTCTGTTCGCCACCACGCTTGCTGAGTTTCCTAAAGCAGCTTGCACAGTTTGAGTGGCAGCAGAACTTATGGTGGTTGCTAGCGGTGCTGATATTTGGGGAGTTAATTTAGTAACCTTTTCTAACGGAGGGTATTTTACCTCATAGGCTCTTTGCTGCCTATATTCAGCTAAAAACTGCTCTAAATCATTATGCGGCGGTTCCTGATCATTGAAGCGGAGATTATTAGATTCTTGTCTTGCCATCCTCTCTTCATGTAATCTACGAGTAATTGGAACAACATTATCAACATGCGCAATTATGCTTCCGTTTTCAACCCTTGAAGAGAAACTAGCTGCTCCGTCAAGATCGGTAATTGTTATATTACCAATGCTAGGGTTGCTGTTAGCTTTATATAATATTAATTCTTGGCCAACCGTGAAGTCTGGAATTGCCTTATTTCTAATAGAAATGCTAACGCCATCTGGAATTTGAACGCTACTAGCCTCGCTATTATCAATAAGACCGTTGCTAGTTCCATCAAATGTATAATATAGCGTACTTGTTGGAGAAAATGTAATATTTGCCGGTATGGTTAAAGTATGCTCGCGAACATTAACAGTACTACTGGAAAAATCAACCTGACCGTCTTTAATACCTATAGTAATCGACTCTTTTAGAGATAGATAGGTATCAGTCATTTTAACAGTTCGGGCAAAGATATTATCAGCTATCCTGTAGCCTTTTCCTTGTAGCGATACAGACTTAAGGTGATTCTCTCTGCTGCCGAGACTAGATTCAATAAAAGTATAGTTAGGAGAGTAGAATTCTAGGGTGCCTATATCAGGGGCGCCAGCTCTTACTTTTGCTGTGAAATTATAACTTTTAGTTGGTGGACTAGTAAACTGAAAAAAAGTATCATTAGCATTTAGGTTGATCTCATCGCTAAATAAACCTTTGTTGAAGTTATAATGATTGCCGCTCTTAGCTATATCTAATTTATTAGCGTAAACGGGTAAATTAAAGCTGACTTTATTGTTATTAGCTGAGCTAAGTTTTAGGTTGTCGAGGTAAGCATCTTCTGAATTATAAGTAGGTCTTAAAGAGCCTAATGATCTATCGCCGGTTATGGTTAAATCCAGATCCCCTGAAATTTCAACATTCCCTCTACGTACTCCTGTAGTATTAATATTATAGAAAGCTTCACTAGAGTCTTCTTCTGGTTTATATGTAGGGCTTAAGACTAATCTGCCGCCTGCCGTAGCAAAATCTAACTTGTCAATATTAAAAAAACTGCCTTTAACTGTTAAGTCTGTGTTGGCAGACATTATAACTAGATTCTGAATAAGGTAATCTTTCCCAACATTACCTTCAATAATATAACTTGAGCTATTGCCATCAGAATCGCCAACCGTAATATTGCTTCTGTCTAAGCTATTAATATGACCGTTAATGGTCATTGTATCTATGTGATTTGTATCACTCATGACGTCTAACGTTAGATTACTTCTTGCTTCTAGAAAAATGTCACCTTCATATAATGGCAGCCCTAATATTAATTCCTTATTTGAGCTTTTGAAGATGATATCTCCTGTTACATAACTGTTTTTAGCGCCAAATAATGTAGCACTGGTTTGTTGATTACCTTGACCACCTACCTCAATTGTATCAACAGCAATTCTAGCATTTTCTTTAATCTGTAATTCTGCATCTGGCGAATTCAAATCCAAAACCTCTGCTCTTATATTTTGGCTAAATATATTTGGTGCCATACTTTCAAATGATTTAAGCTTAAAATTAACATCTTCGCGGACAAAGTCAGGAACTTCGTTATGAAAATAAACGTCCTCGCCATGAAATGAATATTTATACATAGTATTACTATCTATAATAACTCTCTCAAGTCTCTTTTCCTGACCAATATCGCCATAAACAGGATCGGTAGAATTTATATGCAAGATGCCTTTGCCTTCGCTCACGCCATTTATTTTACCAAGGCCATTAAACATATCAGTATTGTTGCCGGCAAGAGTAACAGTTACTCCTGAGTTAATCACAAGGTTCGTTTTATTGTCTTCCGTATGATTATTAATTGCAGCAAAGTTTGTATTAGCATTCACAACTAAGGTATTATCTATATTATTTTTTGCATTTACCAAAACCTTGTTCAAAGGTATATCGGCTATTGCATGGCTTGACCCGGCAAAATTAATAGTATGACCATCCTCCATAGCGCCGTTTGTAATATTAGTACCACTGAAAGTAGAGGTGCCGCCGCTACTAGTTTCATGCGTTATTGCGCTTGCAAGCTCGGGTGCTAAAGTGAGCAGCGATATTGTAGAAACGGTAGCAAGGATTTTTGTTTTTAATTTATATTTAAGCATAGATTACTATTTCCTTAATTAATTTACGACGAACTAATAGTTGGCAGTATATCTATGGTTAATTTAAACTAAATATTTAACCTATATGTTAATGTAAAAATAATTATAACTGTGGCTTAAAAGTAGAAAAGGAAGGGGATATAATAACCTTACCCAATTAATAGAATAGGGTTAGGTTATTATAGTAGGGCTATTTATTCAAAGTTTGCAAGTGAGGCGCCAAGTTCTTTCAGATGATCGTTTAGCTTGCTCATATCACAGAGTAGATCAGTTGCGCAGATTAACTTTGCTTCGCCATCCACAGGGTTCTGCTTAAAGATTCTGTTTTCTAATAATACTTCACTAAATATTTTAGCAAATATTTCATTGGGTAAATCTGTAAGCTCAAGAGGTTTACTAGCGCTAGAACTGGCTTCTGCCTTAGCGTTACTATCCTCGACTTCTTCTTTGGGTATTAGAGCTTTGATAGAACTCTTAATGGTACCTTTAAAATTTGCATACTTACGATTAACTGCATTTGTAGCTTCAATTATAAATTTTTGGATTTTATATTTATCTATTACTATACCTATCTTAGTATATTTATTGATATGTTCTGTAATATGCTGCAGCTGGCGAACTTTCTCATCAAGTGCGTGACGACCTTCAGCTGTATCCATATCAAATCTAATAAGCTTAGTTAGCTCATTAATATAATCTATCACTTCAAGAGATGCTTTCACTGCTTCTATCGTTTCTTTCGAAAGAAACTGACTAAATTTATCGTAGTTATCGCTTATGAAGGAAAATGCTCTCAGCAACTCGAGTTTGGCTACAAGATTGAGGCCTTGGTAATTATTATGTATGATCTTTTCAAAGCTAGTTTTAGATCTTGTATCTCTTGAAATTTTATGAATAACAGTATTTTCCAGCTCTTGGTTTTGAGTAGTAAGCAATAAGTCGCTTCCAGCATTCATTAGCTCTTTTAACAGATCAAGATTAGCTGAACGCGCTGCTAGCAATAAAACTGAGTTGCCTTTGCTATCTAATTTATTAACGTCAGCTTTAGCTGCCAGAAGCTCTCTCACAATCTCTATGTTTCCATAAATTGTAGCAATTGTTAAAGCAGTCCAGTTCTTCTTATTCACTTTATTAACTTCGGCCTTAGCTGCAATAAGCTCTTTAACAATCTTTATGTTTACCTTCGTTGAAGCGTACATTAAAGCTGTCCAGCCCCTGTTATCTAATTTATTAACGTCAGCGTCAGCTGCAATAAGCTCTTTAACAATCTCTATGTTTCCCTTCATTGTAGCGATTCTTAAAGCTGTCCTGCCCTTGTTATCTGCTTTATTAACGTCAGCTTTAGCTGCAAGAAGCTCTTTGACAATCTCTATGTTTTCCTTCAGTGTAGCAATTGTTAAAGCTGTCCTGCCCTCGTTATCTGCTTTATTAACGTCAGCTTTAGCTGCAAGAAGCTCTCTCACAATCTCTATGTGTCCCTCCATTGTAGTGTAAATTAAAGCTGTCCAGCCCATGTTGTCTACTTTATTAACGTCAGCGTCAGCTGCAATAAGCTCTTTGACAATCTCTATGTGTCCCTCCATTGTAGCGATTCTTAAAGCTGTCCTGCCCTCGTTATCTGCTTTGTTAACGTCAGCCCCTGCTGCAATAAGCTCTTTGACAATCTCTATGTGTCCCTCCATTGTAGTGTAAATTAAAGCTGTCCAGCCGTTGTTACCCACTTTATTAACGTCAGCCCCTGCTGCTATAAGTTTTTTTACAATCTCTATATTAACCTTCTTTATAGCGTGTATTAAAGCTGTCCAGCCGTTGTTACTCACTTTATTAACGTCAGCCCCTGCTGCTATAAGTTCTTTTACAACCTCTATATTTTCCTTCATTGAAGCGTGTATTAAAGCTGTCCACCCCCCGTTATCCACTTTATTAACATCAACATTAGTGGCAATAAGCTTTTTAACGACCTCAATTTGGTTTTCAGAGATAGCCTCTATGAGGTTATTACTACCACTAAACTTTCGAAATATTAAGGGTATAAGTGACGCTACAATTATGGCGCATGTTATGTAAAGATTAGGCATATTACTCAATATTAGATTAAATCTTCTATGTTATAGCGTAGTACTTAATATTTGCCAATGCCTTTTAAACCATGCGCAATCGGGTTCTTAAGCTATATGGTCTAATAAGAACATAATGTTTTTAAATTCACGGTGAAATTAGGTTGAGCGCAGGGGTGGTAAGACTTAAAATTTGTATTGTATGATTAGGATGCTGCTAATTTTCGCTCAAAACCTCACAAAAATCTAATTTATGTAGAAATGTTCACAGAACCTATTATAAATTATGAATAATTATGGAAATTTATTCGGCAGAGGCCTGTCATGCTTTAGCCTAAAGCTGAATATTCCATTAATTTACTAAGTTTTTAGTATTTCCTCAAAGATAATACTTGAATTATTTAACTAAAGTTGCTATAAGTTTGCTAATTTAATTTATATAAAATTGTTAAAATTATTAGTTCTGGAGCAAAATTATATGGCTTTTTATGAATCAACCTTTATTATCCGCCAGGATGTTTCTTCTGCTGACGTTGATAAAATCACAGAAGATTTTGTAAAAATTATAACAGACCACGGTGGAAATCTAGTTAAAAATGAATATTGGGGGCTTCGTACTCTTGCTTATGAAATAAGTAAGAATAAAAAAGGTCACTACGTAATGCTTGGTATCGAAGCTTCAGCTGAGGCTATTAGAGAGCTTGAAAGAAAGATGAAGCTTAATGAGAACGTTATAAGATTCCTAACAATCAATGTTGAAGAAGTAAGCAAAGAACCATCACCAATCCTTAAAGGTAAGTCTTTGGATAATGAAGTGATAGTTGACGTAACTGCTGCAAGATAATTTATCCTGCTGTAAAATTATAGAATCAAAACAAGGAAGTTAAATCAATGTCTGAAAACGCTAATATGAATAGTAAATCCTTACCAAGGATGGCAGATAGAAACTCAAAAAAGGTATTTTTTAGAAGAAGAAAAGGTTGTCCTTTATCTTTGCCAGGGGTGCCAGAAATAGATTATAAAAATCCTGCTTTATTAGAGAAGTTCACTTCAGAAGGTGGAAGAATTTTACCACGTAGGATTACTAATGTTTGCGCAAAGAAGCAAAGAGAATTACAAGAAGCTATTAAAAGAGCAAGAATATTAGCGCTTATGCCGTTTATAGGCGGGATTAACAAATAACTTTTGCCCTCTTCTAAAATAACGAAATATAGTTTAAATTTATTAAATCTATTATATAGATTTTGGAGTATAAAAATGGAAGTAATTTTAGTACAACCAGTAAAAACTTTAGGCACTATCGGCCAAATCGTAAAAGTAAAAGATGGCTTCGGTAGAAACTATCTTATACCGCAAGGTAAAGCTATTAGAGCTACTAACGAAAATAAAAAGCTTTTTGAAGCTAAAAAAGCTGAGATCGAGAAAAAGAATAACGAAGCTAAATTTGCCGCTAACCAAATTTCTGGTAAATTAAATGGTCAAGTATTTACTGTGATAAAGCAAGCAGGCGATGATGGTCGTTTGTTTGGTTCTGTAAATACAAAAGAATTAGCGAGATTAATTTCGGCTAAATTTGCTGAGATTAAGCATTCAGACATAGTTATAAATGAAGCTATTAAAAATATTGGCTTACATGAAGTAAGTATTGCTCTGCACTCAGAAGTTCAAACAAAAGTGTTTATTAACGTTGCTCGTACCGAATCTGAAGCTCAAGATGCGCTTCGTGCTCATACAAGTTCACAAGAGCAAGATAAATCTACTGCGGCGTAAAAAATAAAAAAGGAACGTTTTCAAGCGTTCCTTTTACTCATTTCGTTTTTCCTTTATTTTCTATACTTTTAAAAAAAGCTTTCTTCCGGGATAGCAAAGTCACCCACTGTCATCGAATTTGTTATTTCGTCTCTCAAAAAGGTCAATAACATATATTGCTCATCTTTAGACAATTTATCGAATAACTCATAATTGATGAATTTTTTATAGTTACTAATAAAGTCAAATCTACTAATATTACCAGCGCTTACGCTGTCGTGGTCGCTATCGCTATCAAGCCCGCCTTTTTCCATCAAATCAATTATCTCATTGAGAGAATCTTCTCCGTCTGAGATAGATTCGGTGCTTGGATTTTCTGTCTCCGAATTCGATGAGAATGGTATTGAGATAAGCGCTTTAAGCTCGCTGTTAATTTCCCAAGCAATTTTGGCGTCTGCTTCAGCTTGAATATTTTTGAGTTTTTTTATAAGCTCTTCTGAAAAGTCGCGACTATCATAAAGTAATTCAGCGCTACTCTGGCTACTGTTCTTTTCGGGACTCAATTTTTTTCCTTTTGAGCTATATTTGTTATCGGTGGTAATCTCATTAGGGCACTCAATATCTTTTAATCCTACCTCTAGCTCTCTAGATATGCCTTCTAAATCGTGATTGAATTGATCCACTTTTTCTTTTAAATCGCTAAGGAATGATTGTAAAGAGGTGGGCTCGCTATATGCGTAGTAGAACTTTATACTTGAGAAAAATTTACTATATTTATCGTTGATTGAGCTAGTAATCTGTTCAAGTAATTGATCCTTTTTATTAAGCGTAGAATTTTTTCCCTTCATATTGTAGTCATATATATATTAAACATTATTGATAAATAATAAATTAAAGCATTAACTTAATATATATATTTCTAGTCTGCCCTTAAAAATTACCCTCGGTCAATTATAAAAATACAACATCAATTTTCCTTCGAGATCTTTTAGCCACTATAATTTGGAACTTGATTATACTATCTAAAAACTGTATCTACACATATTATCAAATACCTAATTACAAAGGAGATAAGCTGATGGAACGTTATATTTTTTTTACCATGAAATTCCAAAAATGTGCTTTGCCCTTTTTTTCTTTTTCTTTGATGTTTTTATAACGCGTATAAATGGCTCTACATTAAAAGAACGATGTATCAATGGAGCTTTCAAATATGCCTTGTTATTCGAATATTTGTTTGTAGCTAGAATTCTTATTGCAGCTAATGTTGACGTTGATACAGTTGACGACGATGGTAGGACAACTTTATCTAATGCAGCATATAGAGGTAAGCTTGATTTTGTAAAAAAACTTATTGCAGCTAAAGCGGACGTTGATAAAGCAGATTCTCAAGGAAAGACACCTCTAATCCATGCTGCAAGCTATATTTATCCTTATCCTATAGATAGAGATATCATTAAATTTAAAACTCAGGTTGTTAAAGAACTTATTGCAGCTAAGGCGGACGTTAATAAAACAGATTTTGAAGGAAGGACACCTCTAATCCATGCCGCAAGGTATGGATATTTGGAGGCGACAGTAGAGTTGATGAATGCTGGAAGCGATTTGTTGCTAATTACTAAAAATCAATTTTCAGAAGAGACAGTTATTGATAGAATCTCAAGCTTTACTCCAAGTAAAGTATGTATATATAGGCTTATTGAAAATAAATACCAAGGCTTAAATCCTGTAGCTAAGCTTGAGTTGTTAAAGGCTTTTTCCTTCATGAGCAATAATTATAATAAATTTAGTCAATTTTATTCAAAAGATGAAATAGAAGCAGTGAAAGCATCTCTTCAAGGGATAGATTATATTGATGAGCTAACTAGGCTTATTAGATTTGAAATTAATACTGTAGAAGGTTGCCAAAAGCTTGATAATCAAATTCTTTTACTAAAGGGTATTTTAGAAAATTTAGATAAATATAGTGAGGTAGGGATAAAACTGAATAAGCATAAAATTCAGCTATTTTGCTTGAAAGCAAGGGGTGCAGTCAATATTAAGTATGCAGACTACGCCAAAACCATTAAAAATTCTATTAAAGCTTTAATGCCAAAAGATAATGCCGAGGATAGTGATACCAGGGCAGAAGCCAATTCTAGTGCTGATAAACCTGTGGGGCTAACTGACTTACCAAACGAGATATTTGCAAAAATATTCCATGAAGTATTGTTAGAAAATAAAGCCTTTAAACAAAACCCTATGTATGGTGAAGTTAAACTATTATGCGCAACTAGTCTGCTTTGCAATATATCCATGCTACATGATCATCTAAAAGAACTTGGCGCAGAAATCGCTAGCTTTGAGTGAGAAATAGACTTCTTTCTAAACTCTACTTCTGCTGCGAGTTTATATGTTGACTCGGTACTCGAATCCTCATGTACCTATAAGTATACTTGTTTAACTTGAAGAATTGGCGTCGTTATTGCTCGCCTTTGCTCGTCACGTACGCTAAAAGTACGCTCCTCACAAAGCCTCCGCGATGCCTTGCTCTTCTTCAAGTTAAACTTCGTCTACAAATTGTTCATTTACTACGAGGGTACAATGCGGTTCTTTGTTGCGAATCTTTTTTAAATTTAATACCTTAAGCGAGTTTCGAAAGCAGTCTAATAACCGTCACAATCTTATTTTACTAAGCCCATCAAGTAACGATTTTACTTCGCTCACTATCGCTGACTGATCAATCTCTTTAAGGATAATTAGCTTATTTTCAGGCTTTAGTTTAGTATTGCGAGGATTGGCTTGAATATAGCGCATCACAAGTTCTGCACTCTCAGGTGTTTCTCTAAATTTCAGGGTAAAGCCCTTAGGCCCAGCGTCAAGCTTTTCAATATTTAGCTGCTTACAAATGAACTTTATATTTAGGACATCCAGTAAATTCTGTAGTTCCTGTGGTATCGGACCAAATCTATCAAGAAGTTCGTATTTGAAACTATCAACATCCTCTTGGCTTAGAAGGTCAGCAATTCTTCTATATAAACCAATACGCAGAGATACATCACTTACGTAGCTTTCTGGTATAAATACAGAAAGACCGATATTGATGCTTGGAGAGAATTGCTTATCATTCTCAGTTGCAACAGAATGATCTCCGAGAGAGTCAATTGCCTGTTTTAGCATGTCTTGGTAAAGCTCGATACCAACTTCTTTAATATGACCCGACTGTTCATCGCCAACTAAATTACCAAATCCACGCATATCCATATCATGGCTTGCAATGGTAAATCCAGCGCCGAGCGAATCAACGGTTTGCATAATCTCAAGGCGTTTTAGAGATTCTTTCGTTGGCTTCTTCTTAGGGTTAAGAGTTAGGTAAGCATAGCCACGCACCTTGCCTCTGCCCACTCTACCTCGTAACTGATAAAGCTGGCTAAGACCTAAGTTTTCAGCCTTATGAATTATTATAGTATTTGCAGCTGGCACATCAAGGCCTGACTCAATGATCGTAGTTGAAAGCAAGATATCAAACCTGCCATCATAAAAATCATTCATAATTGTATCAATTTCTGATGGCGGCATTTGCCCATGCGCTATACGGTAACTAAGTTCTGGTGTAATTTTTTTAAGCTGCTCTTCAACCTTTTCAAGGTCAGCAATACGTGGGGCTACGTAAAAGCTTCTACCTCCTCTGAAATGCTCACGCATCAGCGCATCACGGATAATAACAGGATCATATGGTAGCACAGAAGTGCGTACAGAGAGACGGTCAATTGGTGGAGTAGCAATAAGGCTTAAATCACGGAGTCCAAATAAGGCCATCTGCAATGTTCTTGGTATTGGCGTTGCAGACAAGGTCAGGACATGCACCCCTTGCTTAAGCTCTTTAAGCTTCTCTTTTTGTTTAACGCCGAAATGATGTTCTTCATCTATTATAAGTAATCCAAGATTCGCAAACTCTATACCGCTTGCAAGCAAAGCGTGCGTTCCAATGATGATATCTACTTCTCCATTTGCAAGTTGCTTTTTAATTTCTCGGGCTTCGGCAGCGCTAACAAGGCGTGAGAGCTGCTTAATCCTAAAATTAAATCCGTGGAAGCGTTGCTTGAAGCTTGCATAATGCTGCCTTGCAAGTATGGTTGTTGGCGCAATTATTGCTACTTGCGTGCGCTTTTCCTGCAAGTTACTTGCTGCAACCATAAAGGCAGCTCGCATCGCTACTTCTGTTTTACCAAAGCCAACATCGCCGCAAATGAGTCTATCCATTGGTTTACCTGACTCAAGGTCATTTTTAATATCACTGATACTATGTAGCTGATCTTCAGTTTCAGGGTAAGGGAATTTCGCTGCAAATTCTTCATATTTATCTTGGGCTAGATGGGTTGGTTCAATAGTTGCAGCGCTTCTCTCTGCAGCTATTTTTAGTAATTTTGCAGCCAAATCAGTAATACGGTTTTTAAGCCTAGATTTTCTTTGCTGCCAAGCGATCCCGCCAAGTTTATCAAGCTCTCCTTCATCGCTACCGTAACGTTTAATCAAGTCAATATTCTCAACAGGGATATATAACTTATCATCATTTGCGTAGATAAGCTTTAGGCAATCATGGGGTTGCCCTGAGACTGTTAAAATCTCAATACCTTGGTATTTGCCAATGCCATGGTCCTTATGTACAACTAGCTCGCCCTCGGTAAGGCTTTCAGCCTCAAGTAATATATTTTTTAAGCGTTTTTTAGAGCCTACGGGCTTTGCAACCTTATCGCCGAATAAATCTTGCTCGCTAATGAAAATATAATCCTTAGTCTCAAAGCCGCCTTTCAGGGGCAACAAGGTAAGATTTACATTCTTACTCGCTTCACTAATTAAAGATATCTCTTCGCAAGATATCGACATCATCTTTAATATGGTATTAATCCGCTCTATGCTGCTTTTGCTGAAACAGCAAATGATGGCTTTTTTAGCTTTCCGTTGAGCTATAAACCTTAGCATTAAATCTATGCTAGAAACTTGCTCTAATGTTGATTCAATATGAAAATTTGGAATAGCTGATATTTCGTTTGAATCATTAGACTCTATCAGGTAAGTTTGATGATTTTCCAACTCCTTAAAGAAATCATCCTTGGTTAGATACAACTCTGCTGGCGGTAGGGCAAAATAAATATTGTCGTTTGCTTTAAATTCTTGACGCGCTTGATAAAAATCATCTATCTGTTCTAAATACTCATTTAATGAGATGGTGACAAGGTTACAGGTAAGTATTTTAGGGTATTTTAAGTAGCTGAAAATATTGGTTAAAGACTCATAGAATAAAGGTAACAAATACTCCGCGCTACTAAACTTCACCTTATTCATAATATTGTTATATAAAACGCTTTCAGTGCCTTTTATACCGAAACTAGTAAGAAATTTAGCTTTAAAAGTTTCTGTTGTTGAGTCAGTAATTTTAAGCTCGCTTGCTGGGTAGATAATAACCTTTTCTTTCTTTTGCGTAGTAATCTGTGAGTCTAATTCAAAATTTCTAATCTGACTAATTTTATCCCATTCGAAATTTATTCTAATGCCTTCACCACTTGATAATGCTAAATCTATTATTTCTCCTCTTACAGCAAATTCGCCAATATCGGTTACGATATCTGTGCGGTTGAAAGAATTTAACAGTAGAAAATTTACCAATTGATTACGCGAGATGGCTTTACCTTGCTGTAACTCTATCTTCGATTCTAAAAGCTCTTTTTCATGTGGAATCCTATTCAATATTGCATTTATGGAGGCAACTAAGATAAACGTGCCATCGAGTAGAGCTAAATCGCATAAGACTTGCGCGCGCTCAGACATTACTTTATTACTTGGTGATACTCTGTCATAAGGCAGCGAGTCCCAAGCAGGTAGATGCTGAACGTTGACTGTTGGTGCAAAGAACTTTATTTCATGATATGTGCGTATTGCCTCTTCTTCGCTTGCGCATAGGCAGAGAAGATCGCCAGCATCTTTTTGATATAAATTTATTGCTATATAGCTTTTTGCCCTAAGAGGAGCATTAATCTTTACAGTCATTATATTTTATAGTGCTTTTTATTTTTTTTACTAAATTCGCATATTTTACAGAAGGTTCTAGCATACCAGTCAACCATGATAATATATCATTATCGCTCTCTTCAATGAAATCTTGGTAAAGCTCGATCTCACCCTCCACAAGCTCATGCAGGTAGGCTTCAGCAAAATTACCAAGCAACAAATCATTTTCTTTACAACCACGGTTTTTGCTTCTATATATTAAGCGCTTTATTTTATGATCTTTATTATTTGTTGACATTATTAGGCTTGCAAATTTATCTGTAAAAGGTATATTTATCTTATAATTAATAATAAGTAAATGCAAAATTATTGCTAGTGTATTTCGATATGACCTTAAAGTTGTTGAGAAATAATAGTTTTGCTATACTTGCGGCAAGCTTATCAATAGTTAAAAATTTTTTTCTATAATTTGTAAAAATTTTTTGCTGACTTTCGTCTCTATAATATAGATTACTTGATAATCTTAAATTGATTGAAATGGATATGAGTATTAAAAATATTAGCTCTGAACAAGCGTGGATAAATCTAATGAAGGATGAGAGCAATGTTCTAATCGACGTTAGGACTGAGAGCGAGTGGCATAAAATTGGTAAACCAAAGCTGCAACCTCAGCTTCAAAATGAGCTTTTACTTATTAGCTGGAGAGTTTTGCCAGAAATGTCAGTAAACCCTGATTTTATAGAAACTTTAAAGCAACATATTAAAGATAAAAATACTAATATTTACTTCCTCTGTAGATCGGGGGCGCGTTCTTTTGAAGCGGCTGCTTTTGCTGAATCAAATGGATATGTTAACTGTTTTAATATTGCTGATGGTTTCGAAGGGAGCCATTTTGGACTAGGTTGGAAATCGAATAACTTACCATGGGAATTTTTAGAAAATGTTAGTTAATCAAGCAACAAGCCTTGGGGCACAGAATAATTATTATTATGAAAATTTATGGTTACAAATTCAACAAGATCTTACTAAAAAATATGGTGAAGCTGTTTATAAAAGCTGGTTTAGTAAAATCCATTTAGTAGATTTTCGCACAGGGGAGATCATTCTCGCAGTGCCTACTAGGTTCATGAAAGATTGGGTGCAAACCAACTATTTTGAACTTATTAGCCAACTTTGGCAGCATTATGATAATAATATTACCAGTGTTGATTTGATTGTTGCCGAAGCGCCGCAACCCTTAAATACTACTTTCATTAGTACTAAATCTGAAGGTGAAGGACCCGTTGCTGATCTGTCCCAAGTTGTAAGTAATACTGCTAATAGTAATGATATACTTACGCAATCAACCCTAGATCCAAGATTTACCTTTAAGAGTTTTGTAGTTGGTACTTCAAATGCTTTTGCTTTTGAAGCCGCGCTTGCTGTTGCAGAATCGAAAAAGGCTGTATCTGAATCAAACCCTTTATTCCTCTATGGCGGGGTAGGGCTTGGTAAAACACATTTAATGCATGCGATAGCGCACCATATTAGGCAAATTGATGCCAACCGCAAGGTTGTTTATATGTCTGCCGAGAAATTCATGTATCAATTTGTTAAAGCTCTGCGTAATAAAGATGTAATGTCCTTTAAAGAGCATTTTCGCTCGGTTGACGTTCTGATGATTGATGATATTCAATTTATCTGCGGTAAGGATAGCACCCAGGAAGAATTTTTCCATACTTTTAATGCGCTTATGGGTGACAACAGACAAATGGTAATTTCTTGTGACCGTTCACCTTCTGATCTAGATAATATAGAAGACAGAATTAAGTCGAGACTAGGTTGGGGGCTTGTTGCTGACGTTCATAGTACAACTTACGAACTAAGACTCGGTATTCTGCAGTCTAAAATCGAGCAGATGAACGTGCATGTGCCGCTCAATGTCCTTGAGTTTTTAGCTGCTAAAATTAGCTCAAACGTTCGCGAATTAGAAGGAGCCTTAAATAAGGTGATTGCTCATTCAACGCTAGTTGGCCGTGAGATTAATATTGAAAGTACGCAGGAAATATTAAGGGATTTACTTCGTTCAAATGAGAGAATAATTACCATAGAAGAAATTCAGCGTAAAGTTTCTGAGCGTTATAATATAAAATTATCGGATATGTCCTCTGATAAAAGATTAAGATCTGTTGCAAGGCCAAGGCAGATTGCAATGTATCTTGCAAAACAGCTTACTTCCAAGAGCTTAACCGATATTGGTAAAAAATTTGGCAAAAAAGATCATACAACAGTTATCCACGCTGTACGAAAAATCGAAGAATTAAGTACAAGTGATTTAGAATTACAAGAAGAAATTCACTTACTTACTAGGATTTTACAAAGTTAATAGGTTTCTTTTAAATTAGCCAGGCTGAGTATTAAACTTCTTATAACACTCGCTTACTCTATAGTAAATTTATTTAGAGTGTGGTACGTCGTCATTCCTCGCTTAAGTATTACTCATACGCTGCGCTCGTTATTTCTAGTACCACAACTTAACTAATTTCACTATAGAGGGTAGGGCTGATAGTTAGGGAAAAGGCATAAAGCAAAAATAATACACTGAAGCTGGATAAAGCGTGAAGCTATAGCATAAGTTTATGCATTAAGCAAATTTATGTTCTCTTTTTTTGAATTTATTGTAATATAACGCAAAGTTATCTAATAATTAAATTAAGGATCTTTTATGGAAACTGCTATTGATACTCAAAATACCCTTGAATTGAATAATTCTATTGAGAATCAGAATAGTATTTTAGAATTTGAAATAGAAGCACAAACTAAAGATTTGAATAGAGCCCTTGGTCTCCTCAGTTCGGTAGTTGAGAAGAAAAATGTTATTCCTGTTTTATCTAACGTAAAACTTACGGTTAATGATTCTCTGCTAACCTTGACAGCGACTGATATGGATCTTTCAATTGCTGAGCAAATTAATATTCAGCCCATTAAATCTGGTGAACTTACTGTGGCAGCTAAAACTTTAAGTGACATTGTCAGGCATATTTCTGATGAGACTGTAAAGTTAAAATACGTGCCTGAGACTGAGCAGTTAATGGTGCTAGGGGAAAATTGTCAGTTCAATCTTTCAACGCTACCTGCTCATGAGTTTCCAACGCTTGAGCAAACCGATTCAATAGCAAAGTTCAATATCCCAAGTGATAACCTTGCAAGACTCATTGATAATACTAAGTTTTCCATATCAACTGAAGAGACAAGGTATAATCTTAATGGAATTTATTTTCATATAATGACTGAAGGTGAAAATAAGTTTTTTGCTGCAGCCTCAACCGACGGCCATAGATTATCACTTGCTTATACAGAAGCGCCGGAAAATGTTACAAGCATTGGGATAATACTCCCTAAGAAAGCAGCTCTAGAGCTACAGAAAATATTAAAAGATACGCAGTGTGTAGATCACGAGGTTGTAGTTGATTTAAGCAATACAAAAGCAAAGTTTGTATGTAATAAAATAACTTTAATATCTAAGCTAATAGATGGTAACTTCCCTGATTACCAGGCTTTTATCCCTAAAAATAATAATAATAAACTTGCGATAGATAGTAAACAGCTTGCTTCAGCAATTAATAGGGTTGCAACTATCACTGTTGAAAAATTTAGAGCAATAAAAATGGAAATTTCTACGGAAGGGGTGGAGTTCTCAGCATTTGGTGAAGCAAGGGGTAGTGCGCGCGAATATATTAAAGCAGGGAAAGAGAGTGCTAAAGGCGGTTCATTCGTATATGAAGGTGATAGCTCGCTGTCGATTGGCTTTAACCCTAAATATATTACTGATGTACTTGATGCTGTAAAAGGAAGAGAAGTCTCTATTGAGCTACGAGACTCGTTCTCTCCAGCGGTGATTAGAGATACAAGTGATCCACACTCGTTGTTTGTAGTAATGCCTATTAAGGTATAATTTTATTCATCAAAGCTTGTGGCTATAAATATGGTAAGTGACGGGGTTAGTAGATGTTCTTTAGATGAGCTAAGTCTTACCTCGTACCGCAATTTCGAGCATTTTTCCTTAAAAACACATGCAAAACCCGTTATAATACTTGGGCAGAATGGTGTGGGTAAAACTAATATACTTGAATCTATTTCCCTGCTTTTTCCAGGTAAAGGCTTAAAAAATACTAAATTTGATGATATTTGCCCAAAGGATGGAGAATATACCGAGCATTTTTGGAAAATTGAAGCCAATCTTACAAGCCCTTTTGGTAAAATCAATTTATCTTCTTTTTATAATAAAGACCAAGATGGCTCAAAGCGCTCAGTTTTTTTCAACGGTAGTAAGATAACTAATGCAGAGCTTGCAAGGGTAAATAGCGTAATCTGGCTTACTCCGCAAATGGATTATATCTTTATAGGGCCTTCTGCTGATAGAAGGAAATTTTTTGATAGAATGGTCTATACTTTTGATCCAGAGCATTCTGCACGGATTAATAAATATGAGTATTATGTACGTGAGCGTGCTATTTTGCTGCAAACAACTAAAAATCCTCAGTGGCTAAGCTTGCTAGAAGAGAAAATAGCTGAAACATCAGTTGCAATAGCTTTTGCCCGCTTGCAAACCCTTCATGCACTCCAAGAGTCTATTGTAGCTTTTGAAAGCGAATTCCCAAAGGCACAATTGTCGCTTGATGGAGATCTTGAATCTATTGCTGAAAACTTCACTGCTCTAGAATTAGAGAATCTTGTTAAAGAAAAGCTACATAGTAACCGTGAGATTGATGCTCAAAGTAAAAGAACAAATTTTGGCGCTCACCGAACCGATCTTGTTGCATTTCACCCATTGACTCAAAAGCCGGCAAATATTTGTTCAACGGGTGAGCAAAAGGCGTTATTAATATCAATAATTCTTGCAGAGATATATGCCAAAAGCAAATGGACTTCTAATCTTCCAATAGTGCTGCTTGATGAAGTTACTGTGCATTTAGATTTAATTCGCCGCAAGTCCCTTATCGAGCATCTCGTCTCTACTAATGCCCAATTTTGGATTACGGCTAATAATATTGAGCAGATCGGTAATATTTACGATGCTCATATTCTAGAGCTTAAGTCAGAGAAGGAAACCTATTTTAAGGTTTAAACTCCGCTCTATTCGTCTGAATCAAAATATGTTATAGTTTAACTGTTCAATTGAAACAAAAATTTAGGCAATGCATCCAATAATCAAAGAGCTCTCAAATAAGGTTGAAGATGTTCTAAAGCTTAGAAAACCTATAATTGATGCTTTAAAAAGGCTTGGAATAATATCTTTTAGAGATCTTATATTCTATAAGCCTTCATATGTTATGCCTAGAAAATTATTTCCGGATCTCAGAAAAGTCCAGACAGGTGATAATATAGTAGCCGAGGTAGAGATTAAGGAGATAGCTTTAGCCAAAATTTCGTCGCGTACTCCTACTAAAATTTATTGTGAGAATAGCCATGGGCAAGGATTAATACTAGTTTACTTTAATAGAATTCCTCCTTTCATTCTTAGTTCCCTTAAAATAGGTTCTAAGAAAATTGTTACTGGTAAGGTAGAAAGGCACTTTGACTATATTCAAATAACTCACCCTGAATATCTACTTAGAAAAGAAGGACTAAGTGAGCTTGAACCGGTTTATCCTTTAACTTACGCTATTAACAACCGCTTGCTCTCTAACCTAATTCAAATAGCTTTAAAAAGACTGCCTATTTTTGAGGAATGGTTACCCCAATCTATTGTAGATAAGTTTAATTTGATGAGTTTTAATGATGCTATATACTTACTGCATAACCCGTCTAAAAGTGAAGCTTTGAACAAGAAGGCCATTAGAAGGCTTGCCTGCGATGAGATATTTGCCAATCAATTGATGCTAGCATATATTCGTAGACTCAGGCAATCAGTAAATGGACAGTCTTTTATGAAGGCTGCAAATTTGCAGGAAAAAATTTTAAATAACTTAGGTTTCCTTCTAACAGAGAGCCAGCTTGAGGCCATAAAAGAAATTGAAAAAGACCAAGCAAGCCCAGCCAAGATGATGCGCCTTCTGCAAGGAGATGTGGGAGCAGGGAAAACATTAGTAGCTTTAATGACTATGTTAAATGTAGTAGCAAGTAATGCTCAAACTGCTTTGATGGTACCAACTGATATTTTAGCAAATCAACATTTTACCTTTTTTAAAAAAGCTTTAGAGGGAACTGATATTAAGGTAGCATTACTTACTGGCAAAACCAAGCTAAAAGAAAGGAAAGAGATTCTAGAGAATTTAGCAAGCAATGAGATTAAGATTATAATAGGTACGCATGCACTATTCCAGGAAAAAGTAGAGTTTGCAAATCTTGGTTATGTGGTTATTGATGAACAGCATCGTTTTGGAGTTGAGCAACGGCTTGAGCTTATGGAGAAGGGTAATAAAGCTGACGTATTAATAATGACTGCAACTCCAATTCCTCGCAGTTTAAATTTAGTATTATTTGGTGATATGGAAGCCTCTAAATTACTTAGCAAACCCAAAGGGAGGCTGCCAATTCTAACAAGCTGTATAAGCGAAAAGAAAGTTGCTGATTTGATCGCTTCTTTAAGCAAAATTTTAAAGCAAGGGCAGAAAATTTATTGGGTATGTGCGTTGATAGAGAAAAAAGACACCGATGATAATGAAGTGATGCCAGATGACTACGCTATTACCGATGCAGCGCAAAGGGCAAGTATCCTTGAAATGCACTACCCTGGAAGAGTTGCAATTATTCATGGTAAAATGCAGGCTTTTAGCAAAGAAGCTGTAATGGAGGAATTTCGTAATGGAGCCAAAGATATATTAGTTGCAACGACGGTAATTGAGGTGGGTGTTGATGTGCCTTCTGCCAGTCTTATAATCATAGAAAATGCGGAAAAGTTTGGTCTTGCGCAATTACATCAGCTGCGCGGTAGAGTAGGGCGCGGGGCAATCCAGTCGCATTGTGTATTGATATATGGTTCAAGAGTTTCTAGCGTCGCTAAACAGCGGCTAAGTATTATGAAGAATACTAATGATGGCTTTTTTATTGCAGAGGAAGATCTAAAATTACGTGGTGGAGGGGAAATACTTGGTACTAAACAAAGCGGGGAACAAACATTTTTTATTGCAGAATTTTTAAGAGATTTTGATGTATTAAACGCTGTTAATGAGTGGACTTGCGATAATATTAACAATCATGAGAAGCTAGATAAAACAAAGCTCATAATATTATTCACATTAATGGGATATAGAGACTCTGCAAAATTTCTTAACTTAAATTAGTCGATATTTGTTTTGCATATTTAGCAATTATGGTTAAATTAGTAATCATTATAACAGCTTTGATTAATAAAAGTATTTTGAATTAAGGAATAATATATGCCAACTAATATTAAGACTACCGGTTCAATAAAATCATTTGAGTCGTATCCTAAACCTTCTTTAAAAAGCTCTATAGGTTCATACACTTCGGATGCAGAGGATTTAGAAATTGTTAACCAGGGCGTAGACAGCCAGGTAGAAGTAGCTTTGGAGAGATTTAGATCACTGTCTTTCGATGGGAAGGATGTTATTCCTACTCAGCGTACTTACCAAAATGAGGTTACTGTGACTTCTGATGAGACTACCAATAGAAATAGTTTTATGGAAACATATTTTTCTGCTCAAAGCTTTAGCAATGATCATAACACGATAGGAACGAGTTTTGGAACTCCTTCAAGCATCAGCTCAATCCTATTAAGATCAAGTATTGAAAGATTACCAGATTCAACGAACACTGCGATAGAAGAGGATTCAATAACGAATCTTGAGCAAAATTTATTTATTGGAGCTACGACAAATGGTAAAGAAAACATTGATCCTGCAAAAAAGGAATATAGTAGTGTTGTGAATAATGGCATTGCAGGAGTTGAGGTATCACACAGTAATGCTGGAGAAGTTAAATCTAATGTAAACGAAGTGGCAGCAGCGCCTTACAAAAGAAATCAACTTCAGAGTCAATTAGTAAAAAATAATATAAAGAATGCTAATAAAACCATAAAGAGATTGAATAAGATTAAACCTCCCTCAAGTTATTCTGCTAGTGAATTAGAAGGACTTACGGAGTTTGAAGCAGAGTTAAAACAAAAAAAGTTTGAAAGTTATCTTCAAGAAATTAAAGGCTCTAAAGAAAATTTAGCAGAACAGACGCTTGCAAAATCTAAATTAAAAAAAACACACCAATTTAAGCAGGAAATGTTAACTGAAAAATTATTCGAATATATTAATTCTAATCAACATCAAGCTGCCTTAGAAATTTTGAGTTGTAATGTTGATATTAACTGCCAAAATGAGAATGGAGAAACGCCATTACATCGTATAATAAGGACGCATAATAATGTGGAGCCGCTTCATTCATCGCCGCTTTATTTAAGAATAACAGAGGATAGAAACTTAAAGCCAGATATTCAGGATAAAAACGGTAATACGATCTTACATCTTTTAGCGGATTATACTTATTTACGCCCCTTAAGGGATTTAATTAGTGAGCTTGATGAAAATCGCATTAATTATAAGCCAGATTTAAAAAATAATAGGGGGTATACCGCTGTCCAAACAGCCGTAATGAATGGTGCTGTAAAAAATGCTATTTTGTTGATTAACGAAGGTGCCTCTTATGATCAAGTTTATGAAAGTACTCAACAAAATTTGCTACATCTTATCGCAAAAGCGCCTGAGATTCAGGGTCAGAATAAATTGGATTTGGTAAGGCTTTTATTAAGCAAGAAGCTACCAATGCACAATTTAGATGTTTTTAAAAAAAATCCTTTACATTATGCTATTGAGTCTGGTTTTACACAATTAATAGAATTTTTTATAATGAAAGGTTCTTTTTACGCCCATCAACATTTGATTCCAGCTTACGAGGAACCTTACCCAATTCCTGACAAAACTAAAACATCATTGACAGTTTCTACAACTTTTAAATATATGGTCGAGTGTTTTAAAGCCCCAGCTTTTGGAGCAGGTCATACACGTAAGAGTACAATCGCTAAAGAATTACAGGAATGGACATTTAAGGAGGTTAACAAAATAATTAATGAAGATATATGGTGGACCAAAGAACATAATATTAAGGCTTTGTCGTGGTTAACTAAGGTTTTAGAAGAATATATTCATGAATCATCTACTCAAGATAAAGATATTATGGATACTTTATCTTGTATTTCAGAAGGTCCAACTTTAAATTTTGAAGAACTTTATCTTGAAATATATAAGAATGTAAAATGTGTCACGATTGCACCTATCCACAATCAGCTTTGTGGAATAAAAGGAAGTTCAAGAGAAATATGGTCATTCGCCGAAAAAATATATTATAAAGATTTAATAGAAAACCTTACCATGTTTTTAGTGGAGGATATGATAAAAAGTTTTAAACACGATGTAAACGAAACATCGAAAAGGGCTATTATAAGTAATATGGAAGTGTTTATTGAAATCGGTGAAAATAAAAAACAAATCTTGAATGGTAGTATTTCTAAGGGCGCCGATTCTAACTTTAATTTTCCTTTATTTAATACATCGCAAGTGCAATCCAAGCTAGAGGATACGAATGAAACGCCATTTTTAGACTCTCAAATAATTCATTCTAACCCAAATACTCCTAATAAGAGAAAATTTGATTTATTTAGTTCTAAGCAGTTGAAAAAATTTAAAGTAACGGATTCTAGGGGTAATGTAATAGTTAAGATAGAAGCTGCTGATGTTATTGAAGATAGCTCGCAAGGCGCGTCGCAGGATTCAAACGATCATCAACCAATGTCCCAAGACTCAAGAGATCTGCAAGACATGTCCCAAGACTCAAGAGATCTGCAAGACATGTCCCAAGACTCAAGAGATCTGCAAGACATGTCCCAGGATAAACAATGGTCAGACCTAATGTCCCAGGATACACAGCCAGAATTAAGCAATTTAGGTGAGCAAGGTTTGCAGCAAAATCAGCTTTAAATTAATAGGCGATCTTTATTTGATTTAAAGTATAGTAAATTTATTTAGAGTGTGGTACGTCGTCATTCCTCGCTTACGTATTACTCATACGCTGCGCTCGTTATTTCTAGTACCACAACTCAACTAATGCTTCAGTCTTTGCTTTGATTTGTTCAACAGATAAGGTAGATGGCTTTTCAACTAGATAGACACCATCTGGTTTAAAGTCAAATATACCATAATCGGAAATAACTCTACTGACGACGTTAATTCCGGTAAGCGGTAAATTACATTTTCTTACAAACTTTGGTTGTCCGTCTTTTGTCACATGTTCCATTAAGATTACTACTCTCTTGACGTTCGCAACAAGATCCATAGCCCCACCCATACCTTTAACCATTTTCCCTGGTATAGTCCAATTAGCAAGGTCGCCACTCTCTGAAACTTGTAATGCCCCAAGGATGGTTAAATGTATATGAGAACCGCGAATCATAGCAAAGGAATAGGCGCTATCAAAGTAACTGCTCTCAGGAAGGGCAGTAATAGTCTGCTTGCCTGCATTAATCAGATCAGGGTCAGCCTCGCCTTCAAAAGGGAATGGACCCATGCCAAGCATACCATTCTCGCTTTGTAGCATAACATTTATGCCCTTAGGGATGTAATTTGCAACTTCAGTAGGTATACCAATACCAAGGTTAATATACATCCCATCTTTTAATTCGCGTTCTGCAGCAATGCGGCACATTTCTTCTTTTGTCCAAACCATACTTTACCTTGCTCTTGTAGTTAATCTTTCAATTCTTTTCTCATACACTTTGCCTTGCAGTAACCTGTGAATAAAAATGCTAGGCGTGTGAATGAAGTTAGGGTCAAGTGACCCAGTGCCTACGATTTCTTCAACTTCACAAACTGTAACTTTTGCAGCTGTGGCCATAACCGGGTTAAAGTTACGTGCAGTTTTATTGAATATTACATTGCCCGAGCGGTCTGCTTTCCAGGCTTTGATAATTGCAAGATCGGCGAATAAGGATTTTTCAAGAACATATTTCTGCCCATCAAATTCTCTAACTTCCTTACCATCGGCAACTACTGTACCAACGCCTGTGCGTGTATAGAAGGCTGGGATGCCAGCGCCTCCTGCGCGAATTCGCTCAGCCAAAGTGCCTTGTGGATTTAATTCAAGTTCAAGTGATCCATCAAGATATTGCTGCTCAAAGGTTTTATTCTCTCCAACATATGATGAAATCATTTTCTTGATCTGGCGTGTTTTAAGCAATACGCCAAGCCCAAAATCATCTACTCCACAATTATTGCTTATTACTGTCAGATTTTTTACGCCTGATTGAAGTATTGCATTTATTAGGTTTTCAGGTATGCCGCAAAGGCCAAACCCTCCGGCCATAATAGTCATTCCATCAAATAGAACGTCCTTTAAAGCTTCTTCAGAAGAATTAAAAATTTTCACCATAATCTATTCTAATAAATTTATTTTTAGATTTTTACCCTGATATTGGCTAAAGTCAATTTCTAGATAGTAATAACTGTAGAGTTTTTCGCTAATAGGGTGATAAATCCACTAATCTTCACTGTTTATAATTTTACTGCGCTATTTACTTAATATATTCTATTAAGTAATTTACTAGCAGTTCTAAATTTAGTGAGGGAGTAATGCCAACTAAGAATAATGAAAATTTGCCTTTATATCCAGTAATACAATATAGATCTCCTATAACCCCAAAGGATACTATAGAACTTAAGATTATTAAGCTTATCTATGAAGGTACTAGCCTTGCCCTTAAAAAGTTAGAAAAGATAATTGTCGAAAATGAGATCAAAATGAATTGGAATATCTATTCTTTTGATGGGTATAAATTAGACTATAGTTCGGGTAAGGCGGTCCCAGAACCAATCGCTATCCATGGCTTAACTTTACTGCATCTAGCTTGCTTGCTAGCTTCCACAAGCTCGGTAAAATTTCTCATAGCAAGAGGAGTAAAGGTAAATCAACCTGATTTTAATGGAAATATTCCCCTAACTTATGCGCTTCTACCAGATAAGGAAGAAAAAATTGAAATCATAAAAACCTTGCTTGCTTCTGGCAGTAATCTTTCAAATAGTGGCCTAACCATTACCTCACCATTAGAAAACTTATATAGCCATTTGAGTAATAAAAATTATTTTTCCGCTATTCGTTTAGAGCTAGCCAAAACATTAATAGAGCACAAATTGGTTAAACCGCAGCTATTAGATATAATGAAAAATATAGTTAAGGATACGGAAGACCAAACGTTACTAAAACTATATAACGAGTGTGTAGAGGCAATTGAAGAATATCCACTTAGAGAAGATAATTTATCAAGTCCACATACGAAATTTCATTTTGATCTTGTAGGGGAAGATTATGAATATTGGAATTATAATTGCGCAATCTTATAAGTAAAATAGTCTTAAGTAAAACTACTGCCAAGCTTAGGCAAGTAGTAAAAACTATTAGCCCTGTCATATTATCACAGAAACCTTGACAAACATTTAAATATAAATATTATAAGTTTAAATTTATTAATAAGATAAGGCAAAAATGAAAGATACTCTTGAAATATTTCCTCAGTGTTATGAGTATGAAGAGAAGATACAAAAACTATTAGATTATAAACGATTTGAGATCAAAGGGTTTCCACCCAGCGATTTAGGAGATATTTTAGAAAGACTTAAAAATCATCAAAATATTACTAGTTTAGACCTACGCCTTAATGTTTACGATGGAGGTTGCAAATCATCTTTGACCGAAGAGAATATTTTAAAACTTGTCGATTTAATTAAGGAAAATCAAAAATTGAAACACTTATATTTATGGTCAAATAGCCTCAATGCTGATTCGGCAATCAATTTGGCTGAAGCAATTAAGGGGCATAACTCATTAACGCACGTTAATATATCAGGTAATCCCTTAGGCGATAAAGGCGCAGATGCATTTATAAAAATGTTAGGTTTCAATAATCATTTAGAATATCTTTGCTTGGATAGAAACGGTATTACAAGCGAAGGTTTCAAATCCTTACCCCTTGCTTTAAAGGCTAATAAATCTTTAAAAACCTTGGAATTGAATAAAAATGCGCTAGACGATCAAGCAATTAAAATAATAGGCCAGGCTTTAACAGAAACTACTTGTCTTAATTCTATTTCCTTAGAAGACTGCAATATAAAAGAGCCTGAAGTTAAATTATTAGCGGAGGCCTTAAAACTTAATAATTCCCTTGAGGATTTTAGGATTTTAAAATGCGAAATAAATGAAGATACTGCGCAAGTTATATCCGATATGCTTAAAGTGAATGATACTCTACAAGTTTTAAAATTTGAAAATGTTACCTTCAATGGTGAGGCTTTAGATATTATTTTAACAGGGTTAAAGCAAAATGCTTCAATAAATCATGTTAAATTTAAAGGCGGTAACATTCCTGAGACGGGAATACGTTTATTAGCCAATGTACTCCACGAAAATAGTAATATCATGATACTCTCAATTGAGCAAAATCAAGTCACTGAGAAAGGTGCAAAAGCTCTAGCTGAAGTGATTGAAACTAGATCAAGCCTACAGCATTTAATGTTGTATCAATGCTCGATTGCAGGTAAAGGGGCCGTCGCAATTGCTGAGGCATTAAAAGAAAATATTAGTATTTCATCGTTAAATTGGTTTTTTACAGACCTTAATAGTACCAGTATTAAGGCATTTAAAGATACTTTAAAGCACAATCCTTATTTAGAGATTTTCCTCATGGATGATGAATTAGATAAGGATACGGAGTTTAAGAATTTATTAGAAAAAAATTATTTATTAGTAAAAGAAATTAATGAAGCTATTTCAACAGCAGTTGAAAGCTATCATAAAGAAAGTATTAAGCTTATGCCTGAGCAAGCGCAGTTACTGAAGAAACATGCTAGGTATGTAGCAATAAGGGTTAAACAACAGCCAGATCTTTTAAGCTATACGGATCAAGAGCATAATAAGCATCTACTGAAACTTGAAGAGATTCCCGCAATTTATGAATTTAATAAAGAGCCTATGGATAAGCTGGCTAAAATGCTCAGCCATTACTTTGGCAATATTAGCAATAAAAGCGAAAAGCTTGAGGCGCAAGAGTTAAACCCTTCAGTAGAATTCGAGCAAGAGTTTTATGATCTATTCAAAGCACAAGCGGCAAAGGGCCATAAGCTATTAAACACTGTTTTAGACGATGAATTCCACCCAACTAATAGTTTAGAGATAGTTAAAGAGTTTTTCTCTCTACCTTATGAAGTAATATTAGAGTATGTTGCCCCTGTTATGGATAAGGAGATGTTAGAAAGACTTAAAAGCTACACTTCCGAGCTTCTTGTCTCGTATGATTTAAAGGAAGCTGCGCTTAATTTCATTAATAGCTGGGAAATAGAAGAAGCCATAGCTGGAAAAGAAGAGGTCGAGGAAAGCAATTTTTCCAATCCTACTGAAGTTTTAGCAGATCTTGATGAAGTTGAAATTTCTATTTTAGGTAGTGACGAGGATTAAGTAGAATAGAAGCTACCATTTATACTCGAGTTTCGTTGATGAATAGAGGAATAAACAGTGCCTTTTTAGACATAGTAAATTTATTTAAGTTGTGGTACGTCGTCATTCCTCGCTTACGTATTACTCATACGCTGCGCTCGTTATTTCTAGTACCACAACTCAACTAATTTCACTATAGAAGGCATTAATTCCTCCCTTATGGTACCCTTGGGCCTCTTTTCGGAGAAGGGGCGCCACCTGCAGGTATAGGAGGTGGCTTTTGAGAACCTTTAGTGTCTCTCACCGTAGAAAATTTCTTTATGTTTGCTATAAACTCTGACGATGGTTTTGGTGGCAGAGACGGCGGTGTTTTCTTTGCCATTGAAGCTGCGGGCGCTTGCGGCGTAGCTAAATTCGTCTCGGCTGCTTGCTCCGGCTTCAGTGCTGTTGGCGCAGGCGGTGGCGGAGTAGCAAATTTTGGTTTTTCTGGCACCACCGGTTTTACTATTTGCGCAGCAGAGTCTGGTATCACTGTTTCTGCTTGGGTAGATTGCCCTGTTCTCTGTGGTTCGGGTAGTTTAGTCGGCGCTACCTTAGATCCTTTGCTTGCACTGCCCATTATTCTATCTACCATTTTATCTCTGGTAGAATGAATTTCTTTCATCTTTTGTTCGTCGATGCCTTTGAGTGCAGCCTCAACTGTCTGCCCATTTTTTTTAACATGCCTTTCACTAGCATCATCGCGGAACTTATTATACATTTTCGATGGTGGTAATTTTCCGATTTCGTCATCGCGTGCAATATTCATAACCTTAATGGCCTTATTAATAGCTCCGCGTCCGATACGCTCTCCTGCGATAGCTGCGTCAATGCCCATAGTCCTAAATCCTGCAGCAATTCCAAATCCAGATAGTTTTCCAGCCATTTTTAGCCTTTCCAACATGGAAGTTTTACCACCTGGTACAAGAGGAATATTTCTGAGGCCTAAGTGTACGCCTTCAGCGATTTGGCCAACGCCTTGTACTACTCCCCCTGCAACACGTATTAATGGTGAGACTAAAGGTATATCGGTTTTATTCCCTATGTCCTTGATTTGGGTTCCAGCCTCCTTTGTTAAATCTATTGGAACTTGAATCATATTGCTAAATAATCGGCCTGTATTATTTATAACTCTTCTTGCCATATTAATTGGATTAATTGTACGAAGCGGATCCCCGGCAATATGCGCCGCATCGCGCACTAACCTGCCCATACCCTCAAATCCCTTTCCTATAATGCTGCAAGGGGCGCCCACAAAAACTTTAGGGATTGCAGCTAATCCTCCGGCAAACCTATATCCAACATTCTTCCAGCCAGAAGTTTCTTTAACCCCTTCATGGCATTTATTTAATAGTATGCTACTAAGCTTATCTACGCCTTTGAATCCTTCCCCTAGAGTATTACAAGCCATTTGCCCTACAGCGCCTACTCCTAAAATAATATTAGAAGGTACTTTTAGAACTCCTTTAAATGCCTGCCAATAAGCCCGAGCTGTCTTGCCCTCTTTTTTTAATATCTTATATTTTTTAATGTCATAGCTAGCTCTATTCCACCATTCTGCTCCAGGCTCAACGATTTTAGCTAAGCCTTTTCTTGGAGTCCATTCAGCTTTATTAATAGGTCTGTTGTTTTGAGGAGGGTATTCTGTTTCACTAGATTTAGCCATAATAATTAATAATATGTTAGTTTATATAATAATTATATTTATACATGGTTAATAATCAGTTAACGCAGAAGGGGGTAATGGGGCTTGGAGTTATTGGTTGTAAGATTAACGTCACTAAGGGAATTATGTGCTAGGAGGAACAAGGGGCAACATGATATGAATCATATACCCCAGGCAATTACTCGAGCGATTATTATAGTAAATTTATTTAAAGTGTAGTACGTTGTAATTCCTCGCTTACGTATTACTCATACGCTGCGCTCGTTATTTCTAGTAACACATCTCAACTAATTTCACTATAGTTAGTTAAATCTCACCATGTGCCATCTGCCTTTTCCATAATTTGTGCGAGGAAGCCTGGAATCTGAGTTAGGGGGTTTAAACTATAAAATAAAATTGCTTCCTCATGCGCTGCACTGAGACCATGCTCGTCTTTATCAATAGATATAGCTTCTAGGTTCAATAGAGCTGAAAACATTTTCTCAAGAGTTGGTACTATTTCACTTGGCACTTCATAAGGATCATGCTCTGGATGGCTATTAATATATAATTTCTTTTGTAGTAAATAGTTATTGAAGCTTTCTTTGAGAGAATTCAAATCCTGAATTATCCCCTCCTCAGTTTTATGTCTATCATAGATACTTAATAGTTTCTCAAAGGAATTTATACTTTCTTGTTTAATCGCTAAACAGTCCTTTATATCCTGTAGGGTTGCACTTGTGCTTAAACCATACGACTTTTTTGCAGTTTCCATGTCGATATAAAAAATTTGTTTTTCGTTGATAAGTTTATCTACCTCTGCTACTATTTTATTTACAATAGGATGTGCTGCTTTCTGATTTTCTAGGATTAATTTCATTCTATTAACGTCTAAGGAAACATCTTTTGAATCAAATAGCGAGCTTAACTTATTAATTACCCTACTTAAAACCATCTCTTCTAAATTTTGGCTTAAATCCAAGGCTGCAGGCTGCTTATTTGCTAAAATGTCATCTATATATTCCTGCGCGCCAAGAATTTGCAGTAACTCTAGGTCCTCTATTCCGCTTTTATCTTCGAGCTTTGCTGCGCCTCTCGCAATTAAGATTCTCGCTATTTCTTTTTGATTGATTTTCACTGCATACTGCAAAGGACTCAGGCTTTCAAAACTTACAGCTTCTTTACTTGCGCCACTGTCGATAAGGAGCTCTACTAACTGTTTATTCTCTTCCTCTATGGCGTGAAGCAAAGGAGGATATTCAAGCCAATCTCTTGCATTCAGCCAAAATTTTAAATCGTAAAAGCCTTCGTTTAAAGGTGAGTCTCTATATGCTTCTATTAGAAGTTTTGCTATTTCATAATTACCAGCTTTTACGGCATTATGGAGTGGCGTTCTATAATCATGATCGTTTTTTTCTAGACTTCGATAATCGGCTAAAAGCAATGCTTTAACTGCATCTACTCTGCCGAATTTTGCTGCGCAATGAAGAGGGGTCTCTCGAAGGATACTTTCATAGTTTAGATCTAAATTATTTTTTGCAACACAATATTTAACTATTGCACCTGCATTTTTGTCTGCTAAGAAGTGTAAAAGGTTTGTGTTAGAAAAAGAACTTTCTCCATATATTAAAGTATCAATACTCATCCCCCGTTCCTCTACAAGGTACTTGAGGCAATTGATTGCTCCATGAAAACTTGCAGCATGCAGTAAGCTTAAATTAACTTGTTCTCCTTGTTGTGATATATGGATATTTAATAAATTTACATCTTCTTGATAGGTAAGCTTATCCAGTAATTCTACATCGTCACTAGCAAAAGCTTCTTTCAATAAATCTTTTATATAATCGTTATTACCATTATCCATAAATATTCCGCTCCAAAATTAATTAACAAAAATTAATTATACTAAATAAAGTATTAAAAGTAAAGAATAATTTACAATTTCTTTAATAGTGTACTAGAACAATCCTCGAAAAGATTTATACTCTAGCTTAGTTTCGTTACTGATGAGGAATAGGGGGTATAGCTCGACTAAAATTCGCTCTAAATATAGACAAGTCGGTAACTTAATATAGTGTTAAGCTTAATAATTCCGCTTATTAACGTACGAGATGAGTGTAGGGTCGTTATAAAGCTAATTAGTCCTATTGACTAGGGGATAATATTCCCTAGTCGTTTAAAGCAAAAAAGGGCAAGTAAAAGCTCTTTAAGCCTCTTGCATGGAAGCGGTTTTAAGAGTTTGTAACTCTTCGACGTTGATATATTTTAAAAATTCTCTTAACTCTTGACGGGCTGCTACGTGCGAGATTTTAAAACCTTGCTTTGGGTGTTTGAGATCAAGCAATGTCAGACCTTGCAAAAATAGTTCTCTGAAAATAACGCGCTCACTAAAGCCAGGAGCTTGTTTAAAGCTAATGCGTTTGGATAGTTGCTCAAGAACTTTTGCAACATTTCTCTTATTAGCAGCGTCAAGGTTACTAAGCCTATTCCTCATTACTACCCATTCTATTGAGCCACGATCGCGTTTTGCGCGCTCCATCTTTTGCTCCCAAATCATTTGGCTATAGATTGATGGAGAAATAATATTAAGGGTCTGTGGATCTACTTTAGCCATCACGTCAATATCAAGGAAGCTATCATTAACTGGAGTAATGACCATATCTGCATATGAGTGCGCTAGTCTTGATAGGTACGAGTAACTACCTGGAGTGTCTATAACAATAATATCTGCAGAAAGTTTGGCTTCCTCTAAAGCGTGGTCAAAGTTTGCTTTCTCTTCAGCTTGCCGCTGTTCAATCGTATTTGCTTTACTTTCTTCAATTAAATAATGATGAGGCATAGGTACTTGATGATCAGTATTTTGCTTGTTATATTCAGCGCGGTTATTCAAATACCTAGTCAGTGAATGCTGCCTGCAGTCTACATCGATGCTGGCAACTTTAAATCCCATGTCAAGCAGGCTAATTATTAAGTGCATTGAGCAAGTGGTTTTACCTGCTCCGCCTTTCTCATTACCAATTACGTAGATATAAGGAAATTTAGGACTAGTTTGATTCATAATAGTCTTTTACCATTTGATTTAATAACCTAACGCCAAAACCGACAGCGCCTTTCGGTGTGATATCATTGCCTTTTTTATTCCACGCCACGCCAGCAATATCAAGATGTGCCCACGGTGTTTCATTGACAAATCTTTGTAAGAATTGCGCAGCAGTAATACTTCCAGCACCGCGCTCTTGCGTAATATTTGCAACATCGGCAATTGATGATTTTATCATCTCGTCATATTCCTTACTAAGTGGGAAAGCCCATAATTTCTCGTTGACTTTTTTACCTGAACTAATAAGCCTTTCTGTTAGTTCTTCATTATTTGAAAATAAACCTGCATAAGCGCTACCAAGAGATATTACAATAGCACCAGTAAGTGTTGCAAGATCCACCATGAATTTTGGTTTATACTTATCTTGTGTATACCATAATGCATCGGCAAGTACGAGCCTACCTTCAGCATCAGTATTTAATACCTCAATAGTTTGCCCTGACATTGAAGTTACAACATCGCTTGGTCTTTGGGCGTTGCCACCAGGCATATTCTCAACAAGCCCTACAACGCCAACAGCATTGACTTTAGCCTTCCGGAGGGCAAGGGCTTTAATTACGCCAACAACAGCCGCTGAGCCAGCCATATCGTATTTCATATCTTCCATGCCGCCAGCTGGCTTTAAAGATATGCCGCCAGTGTCGAATGTAACGCCTTTACCAATAAAAGCAACGGGGCTAGAATCATCATCAAGGCCATTATACTTCATTATAACTAACTTAGATTCATTAATCGAACCTTGACCAACGCCAAGCAGCGCGCCCATACCAAGGTTTTTCATTTCGCGCTCACCTAATACTTCTACTTCTATGCCAAGAGGTTCTAAATCTTCAACTATTTTAGCAGCGTAAGAATCTGGATATAATTTATTGGGTGGTTCAGTAATGAAGTCACGAGCAAGGAATACGCCTTGAGCAAGTGCATCAAGCTCATTAAATTTTTCTGACGCCTCTTCAATATTACCTTTAACAGAGAGATGTAATTGTTTAAGCTGTGGTTTTTCCTTATCAGTTAGCTTAGTTCTATATTTATCAAATCTATATGAAGCAAGTTTACTGCCATGAGCGATTAAGGCCGCAATATCTTCCTCGCCAAAAGTCTTGATGGATTTTGAAACAATAACAGATGCAGCAGAAGATTTAAGACTACAAAGTGCTTGGTAAATTTTACCGCCAATTTGTTCAATTTGGAAAGATTCAAGTTCGTCCTGCTTACCTAAGCAAATGAGTAAAAATACTTTGACATTCCCTTCCTTATCAGTGGTAGTAAGCGATTTCATGCTGCCAAATTTAGGCTCAAAAATATTGGTATTTAAAGCAGTTTTTGTAATTAAACCGTGATGTTTCTGATCTAAGAATTTAGCTGCTTCATCAAGCTCAAGCTTATCATCAAACAGTAAAATTGTGGTGTCTTTTAGATTCTCTAGGTCAAGCTTTTCAAAAATTATCTCCATCGTAACCTGCTAATTTATTTATTGCTTGAATATACTAGCTTCTTGCAGGAATTTTAGCAAGTATTTCTGAAATAAGCAGAAGAGAATTTTTCAAGTGATGGAAACTAGACTCTTGTTGGTTGATTTGGGCACCTGCAAATAAACTTTGATTAGCGTGATGTGAGGCTAAATGAGGATAAAACTATATCATGACTAAGTGAAATCTAACTATACATTAACCATTTATTAACTCTGTTCGGTTAAGCTTATTTTATATAGTAACAATAAACGAGCAAGACATATGCAAGGAAAATATGAAGAATTATCTCTTAATGAACTCTTCAAAATGCTAGAAAAAACACCGTCTAATAACCCTGTAAAAGCCGATAATATTCAATATGCTATACTAGATAGGTTAGGTAAGTTTCATTTGGATGAAGCTAAAGAGCTAATTGATAAAGGTCTAAAGGAAACTATTCAAAAAGCAATTAGTGATTGTCACAATAAATCGCAGCAAGAATATAAAAATACTAACTATTCCCAGAAGCAAGCCACGGATAATAAAAATATATGGTACATGATAGGTAGTAGGTTAGGGCATAAACTTGAAGCAATTGAAGAATGGATTGAGGCGAATAGTCAAAGTAAAGCAAGCCCTAAACAATCAACCATCGAGACTAAGAGTGCTGCTAAGCCAGCTATAAAAGAAGAAAAAGAGCCTCAGTTGCGAGCCATTAATACACCAAATAACAATCAAGAAAGCTTTGATCAATCCTATAAAAGGTTACTAGCAGAGTTTGAACAGATAGCGCTTGATAAGCCAAAGTTAGCTAGAGAAAAGTTTAATGAGATAAGGGATTTACTTAAGGCAAACCCAGAGAAAGTGGTATCATATTATGGTGGAGATCCTTTTAAAGTAAGAGAGGATATTTATTCACTGATGGATATTTGCAAAAAGAGATATCCGTATTATTCGAATAATAAAAATATTCCCATTGATCGTTCTATACAAAAAAAGTGGCAGAGCTTGAGATCGGACATAGATTTTTATTTATATAGAAATTATTTCGAAGGTTTTAGATTAGAGGATATAATTGTAAAAGCATATGAAAGAAATCCAATTACTATAGATGATATTTCAAAAGTTTATGAGGACAATGCTTCAGGGTATTTTAAGGGAAAGTCTAATAGATTTAGCAATCCTGAAAAATTTTTCAATACAAATGGTTCAGTTCAGCAATCGCAAGAAACATCGATGGATAAGCCAAGCCTTGAAGAGGTACACGAAGTAAATTTTAACCTTAAAAAAGCATATAGTTATTTTGATGACCCCTTGCAAGGAAACAGGGTAGCTAGTAGATTAAATTTTAAATCAATAGAATCCAACCTTAAAAAATTTACCGAGCTAGATTATCAAGCAAAGAATGGGGATGGTGCTAAACTAGGGCAAGATCCTGAGGTAAAAAAGCTAGATGCGCTGCTTAAAAAAGACCCGCAGATTGTAGCAAGAGAGATCAATAAAGCTTTAAAGGGCGCTAAAGGTAATGGCTTTGAAGCTGGTTTTAATGAAGAAAACATGGCAAAGGCATTATTTGAGAATTGTACTTTAGAGCAGTCTTATAAAGCAGCTCTGATTGGGGAGGAGCTTGCTAAGCTCAAGAAGAATGGTGGCAAAGCTAGTTTTACTGATAATTTTAAATTGTTCAGTAAATCTATAGCATCGATATTCAGCAGCAAATATAAAGTTAATGATAAGGTTTTAAGCGAGGCAGCAGAAGCTTTTAAGGTTTTAAGCGATAGGCAGCTGCAAATAGATGGGAGTAAAACCAAGAATAACTCATCTAAGCTGAAAGAAGCAATTGGAGAGTTTACGAAAACTCTTCTTGCTTCAAGAAAGGCAAAAAGCAAATCTAAAAATAGCGGACAGCAATCGATCTAACCGTGGATGGGAATGATAAGGGAGAGTTATGCCTCAAGCAAAAAATAAAGAACGCCTTGCGTGGAAATTTCAAAGAATACCAGCTGTACCTGCGGATCAACCGGAAAATGCTGAAGCAATTTGGAGTGAGATTGCTACAAGGCTAAAAGCAATAAAGATTAACTCTATTGATGACTTATGGAAAGGAGAGTTGGTTGGCGGTGGTTTGAGCAACTGCTTTGAAATGCTACAGGAAATATGTGAATCGAAAGCAAGAAAGGCTCCAGAGGGCCTAAAGCCACGATGGCTTGATCTAAAAATTTCAGTTCAGCAAGCAGAAAAATCTTATCATAGGAGAATTGAAAGAGTGAAGCAGAAGTCACTGCCAACTAATGCTCCTAAAAAGGCTGTAAAAGAACCCGCCCTACAACCAGAAACAAAGAGTAATCCTAGGGAAATATCATTAAATTATTTTCAAGAGAAAGAACGGTTTTTTGATTTTCCTGAAGGCTTTTTCCCTCCGCAAATATTGGTGATGATAGATTCTAAGATACCAACAACTCAAAAAATCAAAAATATCGAATTTCCTAACAGGAAAAAGCCAAGTTTGGAAGAAGTGCATGAGCTATATTTTGAGATAAGGGAGTATGAAAAGTCTAATCCAAAAGAATATCGAGCAAACATAACCTTATTCAATAATCTTAAAGATGACTTAAATGAATATTGCAAATTACAGTTTCATCTTAATTTTAACTTTGCTGAAGAAAACGGAATCATAAGAAAAATTGATAACAGAAGGCTGGGGGAAGGTGCAGCAGGCAATCATATCTACAGTCTGCTATCTAAAGATCCTGAAATTGTTGCAAGGCAGCTCTTTAAAAATCAAAAGAAAATAAGCGGTCCAAATGATAAACCATCCTTAGATCCGGAAGCACTGACAAGAGCTTTATTAGAAAATTGTACTCTAGAGCAATCTTATAGTGCAGCAAAAATAGGCCAACAGTTAGAAAAACTTTACAATAGTAAAAGAGGCAAAAACAATTTCAAAGATAATCTAAGAATATTCTGTAAAACTTTTGCTAGTTTGTTCCTTAATAAATATAGGATAACTAATGAACATATAGCTCAAACTAGATCATTGCTAGAACATTTAAGTAAGTCGAAAGCTAAGAATAGAATATCAATTAGCGATGATTCTACAAGTAGGGTGGATATATCCGCTAAAAAAGTTTTTGGTATATTCACTGAAGGAATCTCAAAAGCAACTATAGCTCTTGACAATAAAAGTAATAAGGGCCGTTAATATATTACTTAATGACAATCGAAAAAGCTTACAGCGCTCTTCTGTCCTTTGATTCTCTGATGCCTGCCTTAAGAACTTCGACTCAGCGATTTTTTTAATTACAATTAATCATTTAGTATGGTATTATGAATGTCGGCTTAACAAATTAAGCTTATTAGTTCGATAAAGAAAATATGTATTTTTTTATTTAACAAAAATATATTTACTTTTTTAAAATTAAAAATAAAGCTAGCATGGACGCCGTTTAGATTAAGATTTTACAATGTTAGAAGGCAAGCAGGCAATAGCCATAGTTACTAAGAGATGAAGAAAGATGTATTTCTATAATGATGCAAATTTATACGACCTCGTTATTATCTTATTATATGTAGTTTTTACCTTCTCAATTGGTATTTGGGCTGGTTTTAATGTCAAATCACTGAGGGAATATGCTGTTGGTGACAAATCTTTTTCAAGCATTCTCTTGGTCTCCACCATTGCGGCAACCTGGATTGATGGTGGTTCAACTCTTTCTCCTTCAAGTAATAGCTTCAAATATGGTATTACGGCCCTTTTCCCGCAGCTTGGTATTGTATTATATTTATATATTATTTCTAGCTTTATAGCGCCGCTTATGAAACCATTTCTTAACCATGTTTCGGTAGGGGAAATAGTAGGCGGAATGTATGGGCAAGGAGCGCGGCTAATCACCGCAATAGCAGCGACTCTGCGAAGCTTTGGTGGGCTTAGTATACAGATATTCGTAATGGGTAATATATTTAATTATTTATTGCCAGCGTCAAAATTTGAGTGCATGCTAATTAGCACGATAGTGTTATCTCTATACTCTACTATTGGCGGTATTAAATCTGTAACTTATACTGATATTTTTCAGACATTTTCAATTCTCTCTATTATCCCAATTATAATATATTTCTCGTTAAAAAAAATAGGTGGGGTAGGGGATTTTATAGAAGCGCTGCCCGTAAGCCATACTCGATTAATCACCGATAAAAAAATTTTATTAGAATATGCAATTTTATTTATTTATTTTTCAGTGCCATCTTTGATTCCAACAGCTATTCAAAGGATGCTCATGGCTAAGGATGTAGCGCAAATTTCTACCTCATTTCGAGTCGCTTCATTCATATTACTTGTGTTTTTTATATTTACAATTTTTGCTGGGCTTGCTTCCGTAGTACTCGTTCCTAATATAGATTCCTATTATAGTCTAATTTGCCTAATAGATTCTGTAATTCCACCTATGCTGAAAGGTTTAGCTATTTGTGGTTTATTATCTATATTGATATCTACTGCCGACTCTCACCTTAATGTTGCAAGCATTAGTCTAACCAATGATTATTTAGCTATAATATTTCCAAGTTTTTCAGATACAAATTTGTTATTATTCTCAAGAATATTCTCGTTAGTTTTAGGTGGATTTGCTCTGTATATTGCAAGCAATGCAAGTAGCGTACTTGATATACTCATAAATATTGATAGTTTTTGGAGGCCAACAGTTAATGCTCCATTACTCTTAGGCTTGATGGGCTTTAGAAGCAGTTCGCGAGTGTTTATAATTGCTGCAATAACTGGATTTGGTACATTCTATTATAGTAACTATTATAAGATATTCGGCGATGTATGCGGGGTGTGTTCTATTGGGCTTGGCTTCATAACAAATGGAGCGATGCTTATTATATGTCATTATTTGTTCAAAGAGAAGGGGGGGTGGCATAAACCATAGCATCGCAAATTTAAGTTTTATTTAAGGTTATAGCGTAATGCTCCCCAAAAAAGAAATATTATGGAATTATGGATAAGTCTTACGACTTACCCACAATCCTACAATATCAACAACTACAGAATTTTAATATAATTTTGTAGATTTTTTTAAAGAAAATAGTCTCGCTAAAATAACCAAATTTGGTCCACCAACATGGGTGCAGTTCACTTTATTTCAATTAAAAGTAGACAATTTAATCATAATAGGATTAAATATAAGTAATATTTTATTTAAAAAAGTTATTGTATTATTCCTAATTAATTAAAATCATAGCAAGAGTATGGAGGCTAACAATGAAAGCAAAACTTGAGGAAGTCCAGAATCTTTATGAAGCTAGAAGATATAAGGAACTAATAACAGCAATAGATGACAAACAATTAAAGCACCCTATTGAGTTTATATATTATAAAGGTCAAGCTTATTATGCATTAAAGCAATATCCTAAGGCCATTGGATGTTTTGAAAAGGTACTTGATGCTGGTAATGAAGTAGACCCTGATTTAATTAATTCAAGCTATTATTATAAAGGTAATGCATTATACACCTTAAAAAAATATAGTGGTGCTATAGACTGCTATAACAAAATCCACGATGATAATGATTTATCAATGTGTGCAAATCTTTATAAAGGATTCTGTTATGAACAAATGAAATCATTGGAATATAATAAAGCTGAGCAATGTTTTCGTAAAGTATTAGAATTATGTAAAAGCTCTAAATATTATGATAAAGATAATATAAGAGATATGGCGCAAAAAGCCTTAACTGTTAACCTTATGCATCAAGGTAAAATTGATGAGTTAATTAAACTTTATAATGAAGAGTTAAAAAAAGAAATAGATGAGCCAGATAATACTGGCAATACTTTATTAATGTATGCAACAACACATGAGAACTTTCCTCTTATAAAAAAGCTACTTAGTTTAGGAGCAAATCCGTTCAAAGGAGATAAATATAATAATTCTTCTTTTTCCATTGCTCTTAACAATCGTAATGAGAGTATTACCACTGAATTCTTAAAAATGATATATAAAACGGATGAATTCAATAATGAAAAAGGGATAAACTTTTATATGAAAAAGTTAATTCAAGATAAAAATGAGTTAACTGAAAAACTGCAAGTAAGTAAGGATGATGCGGAAGAATGTTTTACGCAAGTAAATGATTTTTATCAATCTTTAGATCTATCTGATAGGAATTTTTCAGGGGCGTTCGAGAATCTTAAGTTAAACGACGAGTAATTTATGGTAATATCGACTGAAGAAGGTCATTTTATTGCTTATGATCGAATAGATAATTGGAAAATGTTTTCATATAGCAAAAGATACCTTGATGCCTTAGCAAGTGTATTGCTTGTATATGGTAACAATAATATAGTGGCATCAATAGGAAGGCATGAGGGGAAATTTTTCCTTTCTTATAACCGGACTTTCACTACAAGGGATAAGAAAATAGTTAATACAATTATTCAATTTATAAATAATGCTGCATGGAAAGATGTACTTCACTATCACCTAATATATAATCAAATCGATTTCCAAGGAAGACTTTCAACATATATGAAATTTTTGAAGAATATTCCTCAGGAAATTGAAGAAGAAGTAAATAAATACCTTAATATAATTAAGTCCCCAACTAATGCAGATAAATTCGGCAAGGATGAAATTTTAAAAGGTTATTTTGGTCTCCTAGATTTAGTAAAAAAAACAAATTATCTTTTATCAAATGAGTTTAAACAGATTTTACTTAAGCCTTTACAAAACGTAGCAAAGCTTTGTTATTTTTTGAAAGCTCAAAGTATCTCTCTAAACATAGAATTTTTAGAGAATAGTGGTATAGAAAAAAAAGAAAATAAAACTTTTCATTCTGATGTAAATATTATAAAAAATTTTCCAGTTTTAGATGAGACATATGTTGGCGTATCAAGACTTTGTTGTGCTGCTTGTCATAAAACTTTCGAAACTTATAAAGAACACCAAGAACATCGAGGAACCCATGGAGTATGTTATATTGATTGGGAATCACCTTTAAGGCAGTTTAATGCAACTATAGAAAACCTTAAAAAAGAAGCAGAGAACATAGACGATAAAAGATTGTTAACTTTTAAATTTGTTTATAAGGAGAAATTGGAAAATGCAAAGACAGAACTTAATAAAAGATATAAATTGGGTCAACAAAATGATCTTTCTGACGACGAGGAAATAGAAAAAGAAATTACCTTTGATGATGGAACATCTTTGTGGGATCTTAAAGGGTCTTTGGGTATGTTTTATGATGAAGATAAAGATGAAATACTAAATTTTCCCGAACAAGAAAAATTTACAAAACAACTTTTAAGTTTATTGCTCACTAAAACAACAGAAGAAGATTTAGTCTCATTAGTAGAGAATGAATTTGCATCTGTAAAGCAAAAAGAAAGTGTATTTTCTTTAGCTTGGAGTATAGGAGAAGCTTTTTTGAAAAGTAAACATTTTGCACAAGCATTTGCAATATTTGAAGCTATAGATAGTTCATTCAAAATCGAAAAAAAACTATATTCTAAATTATTAGTAAAGAAAGGTACATGTTGCTTACACTTAAATAAAATACCTGAGGCATCCTCTTGTGTAGAATATTTACACAATAATGGTTTTAAGGATGAAGAGGACTATTTAGCGGAACTTAGCCAATCAATTAATATTACAGGAGATATAAAATATATGCTTAGTATAACGCAAGAAAATGGGCTTTGTTAAGATTTCTTAGAGAAAAATTTTTCCAAATTTTATTGCAGATGGCCTAGTGTGTACATAGCCTATGTTTTCGGACAACATTAGTTCCTTATTGAAGAATGTAATTATCATTTATTAGTTTTTCATATATTGTTCCTCTTAATTGAAGGCTAATGGCTGCAATATTATTAGCAAACAGTTTCGCCTCTATGCGTCTTATTAAATCGGAAACTTGTTGATTTTTTCATTATAGTAAATTTATTTAAAGTGTGGTACGTCGTCATTCCTCGCTTACGTATTACTCATACGCTGCGCTCGTTATTTCTAGTACCACAACTTAACTAATTTCACTATAATACTCAGTGCTATCAAATCTATTGGCCGAGAGGTAGTAAGATCTGGTATTAAGCTACATCAGAGCTAAAGATTTTTGGCGAAAGAAGCTTCTGTTAAAGCAGGGCGAAACAAGTATTTCATAATGATAATTTTTGTATCAAAGTTTAGTTAGTATAAATTTCGGTTCTGTTGCAAAATTTTTAAGAGCATTACTTACTACTATATATAGTATAAAATTCTTTTTTTATAAAATTGAAAAAAATCAATCTTTGCAACGGAACCGTAATTAGGTTCATGGTTATTCTCACATTATAATTTAAGTCAAGTCTATACAGTCTTTCCATACCTATATTCAAATCTTAGATAAGGAACCCCACTGTCTTCCGGTTCTATTAAACCTAGCCTTTAGTATATCTATTAAAACTATACTTCCAGCATACAACTATCAAAATCGTACTACTGATCTCGGTTGAAAAGTCGCTTTATAGCAATAAAATTAATGTGTAAATATCTATTTACTTTTTTTATGTATTGGCTAAGATTAACATGGATTAACCTTGTTAGCATAACGATGAAAGGCCAATATGAAAAATAAAAAAAAAGAGATAGAAGAATACGATAATAAGGCTAAGGCTTCTGCAGCAAAGAAAAAGAAGCTAGATGTGGAGAGTAATGCATACTCTGCGCAAGAATTGATAAGCTTACTGAAAACAGCTATTAATAATGATGATATTCAAGCATTAGAAGAAGCTATTAGCTTGGGTGCAGACATTAATGAAGAATTCTATATCTTAGATTATGATGGTAAAAGAAATTTTAAAGGAATGGCATTACATTATGCAGCTTTTAAAGGAAAGCCAAATGTAACAAGATATTTATTAGAAATTGGAATAGTTAAGGGACCCCACCCAAACCAAGCAGATAAGCTTGGGATTACTCCATTATTGATAGCTGCAACGATGTGCCATGTTGAAGTAGTTAAGCTCCTACTGGATAAGGGAGTTACTCCTAATCAGGCAAGTGAGAAAACTGGGAATACCCCATTATTATTGGCTGCACAGA
>JAQSWU010000026.1 GCA_029266475.1 Rickettsiaceae bacterium
CGAACGCATGTGAGCGCGGCAAACCAGTCATCAAGCGACGCTTAGGTATGATGATTAATTTGGCTGGATCGCCACAAAATGGCTCATAAAGTTTATTTCGCCATTTCTCGCGAGGACGATTTTTGTACTAGCTATACTTCAAAAAAATAGGGGGGGTAGTGCCTTGTCACTTGCTAAACAAAAGCAATGAGTGAAGCAGTCTACTCATCAACCAATGCTTAGGTATGATGATTCGTCTAGCTGGATCACCACGAATTGCCCAAGGGCAATTTTCGTAATGACGATCTTCTGCGCCACCTATTCTTGAAAACACGGTAAAGACTACTTAGTGACCAGGTAAGCTTATACTATAGTGAAATTAGTTGAGTTGTGGTACTAGAAATAACGAGCGCAGCGTATGAGTATACGTAAGCAAAGAATGACGACGTACCACACTTTAAATAAATTTACTATAAGTTGTTTAAATATTGGAATACTTATACTATGGTTGAAAAACCTATTTGTATTTCAACCGTAGTAATTAGTGCTCTATGAGTGATAAAAACCTACCTGGGGGCAATGAATCAAAGCAAAACGGATACATAGATTTTAAAGCTTTAAGTAGGAATATATGAGGTTAGTACGGTTGAAGAAGTCTTATAATTATCAACCTTAGTAATTTAAAACTGCCTACGATACATTAAAAAAATAGGGGGGGGTGTCAAAAGTTATTACTCTAGGTTGAGATATTGTAACATATATTAACAGATTAGATGATTTATAGGTTTTTCTCAAATATCTTTAGCAAAAAAAATAGGGGGGGGTCAAAAACCACAACCTCTGGTTGCAGCCGCAATGAATTACCCTCCAGCCCGCATAAATAGGTCGATACAGAGGCAATAAGATTATCTCTCCCCCCTCCGGCGTCGGCCTACCCTGCCCTTTTCAAGCTTGCTAGAGACCCACTTGAGCAATGAATATCATTGTTTGGTAAGTTAGCGATGAATAGATTATAAAAAAGTAAGTTTGAAACATCCATCAGACTTTTCTCGAAGCTCTACTTCTACTGCAAGTTTGTATATAGGTTCGTTCTTTAAATCCTCTACCATAAGCGAGTTTCAAATGTAGTCTATTCTGTGATGCTCGCCTCTCATGCTACGTATTGATTTTAAGACCATAAAGCTATAAGCTATAGAATGACGCATTCAGTCATTTTTTCAAAAAAGTAACTATGCCCTGACAGATTATAATAATCTGCAGATTCAAGGTTTGACGCCGTCTGCTCACCTTCAGTGATACGCGCTTCCAAAGGAGTAATATTCCTTTCTCCTATAAGCTTAAGCTCATTAAAGTCCTTTAATGCTTCTTTTTCCATTTTCTTAATTTTAATTGATTTATAGGACGCTCAGCATAAGGCAAACAAAGGTTTACTGTCAACAGACTTCTTTTCAAACTTTATTACCATTTTAGTTTACGTAGTTGATTTGAAACTAAGTCTTAATATAGCTCTATCTATACTTAAGCTCTTAGCTCTAATCAAACTACAAATTTTCAAGTCCTATTAAGCTTAGCACAAAACCTAGTCTATAAGGTCACCATTCAAAGCTACTATACTTTTTATCATTGGATCAGTAGGATAATCTAAACTTATACCATGTAGATGCTCATATTGCGGATTACCAAGTAATCTTTCCGTTGCAACTTTATATATAAACTCTTGAAATGGCTCGGTTAGACGTTTGCTTTGCGCTTCTAAGTCTGAGAATATATGCAGAGCAATAAAAGTCTCATTAGGCGTTATAGTATATGAGACAAAATCAGGCGCTTTATAATCTTCATTTTCAATTCGAGCTTGCACCATTTTATCAGTGTATCGCGCACTTTGCGACTTAGGCCAATAATTATAAAACGGATTTGGAGTTGTTACTAAACCTTGCTGATCAATCTCAGGTATATCGTAAGCAAATATTACCTTTCCACCTAATTGTTCTATGGTTTTATTTTTATAATCTTCTATAGTGGCAAGCTTACCTTTGAGATGTTGCTTTATTATATCCATTATCTCTTGATGATGATTCTGCGTGCCTTTGCGGTGAATGTAATCATCTTTTGCTTCTATGATTATCACTTCTGTCGGATGGGATTCAAGGAAGCTTTCTACCTGCGCCAGAGCATTATGAAAGCTTGTACAGCCAAAAGTGTGAGTTAGCGCGAAACCATCATTCGTCAACCAATTATCTACATAGGATATCCGAAAATCAAGTAACCTTATCCCATGCTCTAATTGTTCTTCGATACTATGATTTTGCGTCAAGGTCCAATTTTTAATAAACTTTATTTTCGTAGCAAAGCCTATTGGTACCTCACCTTTAGATGTTAACAATTTTGGTGTCCATTTCTGTGATAATTTAAAAGCCCCACTGTCGTGCGAACCAGGCAAAACCACTTCGCTTAATTTCTTTCCTTTAACCATAGGACTTGACATCCAATTAGCTGAATTAACCATAACTTCTCCTTACTTATGTTGTTCTTCAAGAAGCTTTACTTCAACCAACTAAATGTTGCATAAAAGTAACACTTCTTGACTTAAGGGTAGAACTTTATTGTTAATTTTTGGTTAATCGCTCAAGCTAACATAAAGTGTTATTAAAAAAGTACATATATTATTTACCCAAAAAAATACAGTTTAAACCTAAATCAACTGTCGGCTTAATTTTGTAACAAAGAAGTAATATTCTAACTTTGGGCAATATTAAAAATTATACGATGTTACGTGTTTTATTATTCTCTTCTTGCTTTGCTTTTTAAAAATATAATATATTATTATATAGTTTTATGTCTAATTAATAATTTATTTATAAGTTACATATATAATATAGATTTAAATTTACTCAAATATTATAGAAGGTATTTATGTCGGCCCAATTAATTGAACTAATTTTCTTCGCTGGAATAGCTTTTCTGCTACTCAATAGGTTAGTATCTATGCTAGGTACTACTGAAGAAGATGATCCAGCGCGTAGAGGTTCTGCATTCGGCGAGCCAAATACAATCAAAGATGTAACAGAAGTTAATCAAAATAACGACGCGAATCGATTCAAAGCTATTAAGGATAAATCATTGACTATAAATGAGGAGTTTATAGCTGCACAGGATAATCATGAAACAATAAAAATTCTCGAGAATATTGCCGAGGTTATACCAGGCTTTACTCTAGAAAAATTCCTTAAAGGCGCAAAGACAGTATTCAAAATGATTATAAAAGCTCTTAAGGAAGAAAGTTACCAAAATTTAACTGACTTAGTAGATAAACGATATGTAGACCAGATCCCTGAAACTCGAAACAGATATAAAAATTTTGAGGAATCGAGCGAAATTGATGCAAAAGTTTCTGAAGCACTCACATTTGGCAACAGCGTTATTATAAAAGTATTATTTACCAGTAAAAATTTAAAAGAAGAATGGACATTTCAGCGAAGTTTATTAAGTACCAGTCCAGATTGGTATTTAGCTAATACTGAAGCAGTAGAATAAATAAAAAAGCGTTAGTTGAATAATGATATTAACTTACGCTTGCTTTATAGAAGAGAAGTTTAAATTATCATTTAATTCCCTAGTATTTTCAAGATCATAGAAATATTCGATCATCTTAATTGCAATTACTTCTGCCTCTCTTGATTCATACTTATTTCTAAGTAAGCTAACCAAAATTGCCTCCTCCATCTCCATCGAAGCCTTATATCTTTTGAATTCTCGATCATTAAATTTCATATGACGTCCTATAATTACAATAGTTGAGAAGATCCATTTAATAAAACTACTTACTACAATGCGTCTTTAAAATTATACAAAATATACAAAGATATTGTATAACATCCACGCCCACCATATACTTGTAAGCATTATTATATCTACGTATGCACTGGGTAAAAACTGTATACTTATCTAGATAAACAATTTAAATAAGTATACTATATTTACATAAAAGCACTTATTATATAATTTGTCAATATCGTTTTAAACTATAAATTTAATTTCGCAAAATTAGCCAAATATGCAATTTATTAACTTATTAATTTTTAGCATTTAAAACCTTGATTTTTTGGTTGATTTCACATAGTATAACATGGGCTTAAACGATTTAATCAACGTAATATATGAATAACATAGCAACTCATATTAAAAGGATTATGCGAGACAAAGGATTCAATATTCCACAACTCGCTAAAGCATCTGGAGTTAACGAAATTGCAGTAAGGAACATTATATATGGAAAATCGACCAGAGAAGATTATGTCGAGAAGATAGCTCAAGCTCTTAATCTAACACTTGAATATTTAGTAGCTCTTTCACAAAATTATTCTACTGAAACATTAATTATCACTACTAAAATAATCCTAAATCAACTCGCTAAAGAAAAAATTAAAAATATCAATCAAGAATCTTATAATAAGTTATTTTACAAAGTTTATGAAAAAGCAGACGATTTCAAAAAGAAATTCGGGGTTTATAAAGAAGAAGAATTAAATATTTTCGCTGAAGGAATTATTATAACTTACCTCTCGTTAAATATAATTTCTTCAGAAACTTAATTATTTGTTTATTAGCTTTAATTTGTCCATCTCTATATCAAGGTTGTTTTTTGTTATAGCTATATAGTAATTCTGATCAACGCCTCTAACTTTATCCGCTCTAAATAAATACTTACTCCATTCCTCTGTCGGCGGGAAAATATTCAACTTACTATTATGGTAACATAATATGTAATGGTCATTTTCCAATTTCTTTAAAACATTTTCAGGAGCTTTGCGATATACTGCTTCACGGTAAGATTCTTTCACCTCAATCTCACTTTGAATAAATAGCCCTAAAATGTTAGAATCCTCATCCACTAATACGTAATTTCCTTGAGCGTCGAGAACATAATATTCTTTAATATTATACTGCTGTATTATATCATCAAATATTTTAGCAATAGCCTTGTTACGAAATATAATAGGGTTAAAAGAAACTTCATTAACAAGTTGTATAAAGAATTTATACTGCATATCTTTAAGGTAAGTTTCTAAATATGAATATATTTTAGAACCATTCTTCTCAATATATTTATCAATTAATGATTGGTTAAACGCTTCCACAGCTTCAGGCTTTTCAAGCCTCGCTGTAAGCAAAATAGTGCTAAGGCCATAAGATTTAGCCTCCGCGCAAAAAGTTAAACCATCCATCTCTGGCATGTTATAATCAATGATCACAGCTGATATTAAATTATATCTTTCGCTGTTATATAGCTCTTTGTGAAAGGCCCTAAAGTTAACATCAAAAGTTTTATGAGCAAAATCCATCTCATCAACTTCTTGTATATATTTATTAGTAAAATATTCAAGGCTATTATTTGCTCTATTTTCCTCCAAATATCGAAGAGCTTTCAAAGGACTAGTAAAACACTTCAGACGAAATTTAGAACCAAGATTTAACTTTATAGTTTCAAGCATCTCAGGATCATCATCTACAACTAGAATAGTGGTTGGCCAATAAACTGGAAGAATCATAATATGTACCTTAATCTATTTTGGGGAACGTAAGTATAAAACGTGTATAATAACCTAATTTTGAATCGCAAACAATACTACCACCCAAACTCTCCATGATTTGCTTACAATAAAAAAGACCAAGTCCTGTGCCTTCAGGAGTAGTTGAATAGAAGCTTTTAAAAATTTTCTCTATATCATCATTATGTATGCCTATTGAATTATCCTCAATAATAAGTAAATTCCTAGATTTAGTAACTTCAGTCTTGATGGTAACAACAGAATTATGCTTTAATTTAATGTAGTATAAAGCATTTTTAAGTAAATTGAATAATACATGATAAATAGCAATTTTATTAGCAAAGATTAAAAAGTCATCATTTAACTCAAGCTTGATTAAACGTTTTTCATCTTCCCTCATTGGATAAGTATCTATAACTAGCTTAATACATTCCTGCATATATACTTTATCTGGATTTTTATGATTAACCCCCATACCAAGATTAGTCAATATATGCTGAATTATAACTATAGTATCCTCAAGCTTTTTTTCAATCTTTTCTATAATCTCATTAGGCTCGTTATTATCTTTATAATATTTTAAGTACCCTGAGATAATCGTCAAAGGATGCTTCACTTCGTGAGCAATTGAGCCTGCAATCGAACGCGCGAAAGAAAGCTTATTTTGTATATTTATATCTCGCTGCCGCGAGAAAAGTAGGCATATTAAAGTTGACCAAAATACAGTATATAAGAACCAAAAATGAGGACCGTATTTAAGATAAAGAATTTTTTGCGGATTTAAAAACCAATAGAATATATAACCAGAAAGTATTCCAGCAATAGTTATTTTTAAGAATTTGACCCAGTCAACAAGCGTTGATAAAACCAGTAAGCTCAATGTTAAATTTATTAGCCAACCTGTCGCGAAATCATTTGATAATACTAAAAATGCAAAAGAAAAAGGTAGCACAAATGTTAATGAAACATACCAATATAGCTTATAATATTTTTTAAAACTAGCTGGCCATAAATCATAAAGAAGATTCACGACGCAAAAGGCGCCACTTAAAAACCTAATATTTAAATCTACAGTGTTAGAATTGCCCGACTCAAACCATGTATAGTATGGCTGCAGGTAGAATAGTAACATGAAGATCGAAAAAAGTCTCTCAGTTGTCAACATATTTATAATACTCTTCTTACATATTACTTTATAACTAATATATTCACTACAGAGGCAGGTTTCGTACGATACCATGTAAATATGAATACAACAAAACTTGCCAGTAAATTCGGTATAACGCTATCTATACCAGTAATTAAATCTAGCTTATATACGACGTCCCAAAAAACAAAAGTTGTCACCCCAGCAAAAGCCGAAGTGTAGAATGGTAACTTTCCACAGTCGTAGCCAAGGATAACCATCAGTAAAGGCACTACTATTATAGGAATCCAGAAGTTATAAGAGAATAATACCAGCTCATAAATACTCTCAAAAGCTAGCGCCATTACTACTGCAAAACTACCAGTTAAAACTGTTACCCAGCGCATTAAAGACAATTCTTCCTTATCACTTAAAATTTTAATTGGGCGTACTATATCGTGGGCAATGTATGCACTAGTCACATTTAAGTAAGAGTCAGCCGTAGACATTACAACCGCAAGCAACCCTGATACCGCCAGCCCCTTAATCCCTGCTGGCAAGATATTATCTATTAAGTATAAGAAGCCCTGATTTGGCGTAACATTTGATGCAAGAGCCACGACTATAAGTCCTATTAAGCCTGTTATTAGATAGAAAGGAAGATCAAATAAAGCTGATAGATTAAAGGAAGTCCTTATTTGTTTTATATCTTTGCCCATTAAAACTCTCTGCATAATCGCAGGATCAAAGCAAGGTATACAGAACAGCAGAAAGATAAATGCATACCTAGTGAGTTGCCTAGAATCAGCGAAAACATCTAAATAGTTTGCAGGTACTTTGTACATTAATCCTGACCCTCCTCCTACCCTAAATAGACCGACATTTAGAACCATAGGTACAGTTATCGCAAAAGTAATTAATTGTAATACATTATTAATAGTTATTGCCCTTACTCCACCTAATGCTGAATAAAGTATGAATACTGCACAACTACCAATGATAGCGAGCATATTAGGCACTAATAAGAAATACGTAATTATGAAACTCAGTGCTTTAATTTGAGCTGCCAGTACCGCAGCGCTAAACAGAGAGCCACAAATACCGGTTATAATACGAGCTAGCGTACCATAAGTCTCTTCTAATATCTCCCCTACCGTAAGCTTTTCAAGGAATCTTTCCATTTGAGGTACGATAATATTAGCTGTCACAATTTTGCTAATAACTTGACCAAAGCCTGAGTATGTAACGATTATGCCATATTTCATCACTTCTGCAGCATGGCTTATGGTTGAACCGCCACCAATACAACATGCGGTAATAGTTGCAAATAAAAAGAATGTAGGCAAATCCTTGCCACCAATAATATATTCTCGGGGAGTATTAGTATTCATCGCAAATAAGATTCCTGGAATAATAGTGATGACTAGATAAGAAGCGGTAATATTAAAATCAATGTTCATAACTACACTATTTTTTTGCCACATACTTTATCGAAGAATATCATTTCAAGCATATAATAAACGATTTATATTTTTTATGTGGCTGTACTGCTAAATGCCGGGGTCCCTTAAACTTTTATGGCCCCAGCTTTCAGCAGAAATATTTTTTACTTAATTACTATTGCAGCATTACTCTGTTTAGGGTTGGTGATCATCCAAGTGACTAAGAAAACTCCGAAGCTTACAACTAAGTTTGGTATAACACTATCGACCCCAGTCCTAATACTTAAATCAAATACCGAATCCCATAATACAAAGGTTGTAAGACCTGCAAATGCTCCGGTAAAGAATGGGAGCTTACCAGGATTATAACCAAATATCACAACAAGTAATGGTACTACCACAACTGGTGCCCAAAAATTATAGGAGAATAACACTAACTCGTAAATACTTTCAAAAGCAAGCGCCATGCTTACTGCAAAAGCGCCAATTAAAACTGTTATCCAGCGCATAAGAGAGAGCTCTTGAGCATCACTTAACCTTTTTATTGGACGCACTATATCATGTACTACATAAGCGCTTGTTACATTTAGGTAAGAGTCAGCTGTCGACATAACAACAGCAAGCATCCCTGAAATTGCCAGCCCCTTAATCCCAACCGGCAAAATGTTATCAATTAAGTATAAAAAGCCTTGATTCGGCGCTACATTCGGCGCAAGAGCTACCACAATAAGACCTATTAGACCAGCAATAAGATAGAAAGGTAAATCGAATAATGCAGATAAGTTAAACGCTGTTCTAACTTGAGTGATATTCTTACCCATTAAAATTCTCTGCATAATAGCTGGGTCAAAACAAGGAATTGAGAAAAGTAAAAATATACAGCTATATCGCGCAATTAATTTAGAGTCAGCGAAAATATTTAAATGATTGGCGGGTACTTTCTCTATTAATCCTGACCACCCACCAACTTCGAATAAACCAACATTTAAGACCATTGGAACAGTTATCGCAAGAGCTATGAATTGCAATACGTCAGTTATAGTTACGGCACGCACACCCCCTATAGCTGAGTAAAAAATGAATACAGCACAACTACCGATAGTTGCTGCAATATTTGATACTGGTAGGAAGTAACTAATTAAAAAACTTAGTGCTTTAATCTGCGCGGCGAGCACAGCAGCACTAAACAAAGCACCACAAATACCAGTTACTACACGCGCTGGAGTACCATAAGTATCTTCTAATATCTCCCCAACCGTTAATTTATCAAGAAACCTACCCATTCTAGGAACTAAAACATTGGCAGTAATAAGCTTTTCACAAATCTGTCCCATATTAGCAAGACTAACAAGAATTCCAAACTTCACGACTTCTGCTGCGTGGCTTACTGTTGAACCTCCACCAATACAAGTCGCTGTAATCGTAGCAAATAGAAAAAATGTAGGAAAATCTTTACCCCCTATAATATATTCACGGGTTGAATCTGTTTTTTTTGTTGAGTAAAGACCAAGAATAATAGAAATAACTAGATAAGAAGCGATGATAAGAAGATCTAAATTCATAACGGTACTATTTTTAGTTACTTGTCATACTTATAATTAACTATCACTTATTAAATTGCAACGATTTTTTACTTATTTTCTATTTAAATGAAGATTAACTTATCCTTTTATTCTCTAGACTTAAGTTTGAACGTTTAATCTGCCTTAAAAGTTTATGCTTAATTAATTAAAGAATTGACGTTATAGCTGCCAGTTTTCGCTCGCCAAATATGCTAAAAATACACCCTTAATAAATAGTACCTTGACCACTTGTAATTTTATAAAAATTCTAACAAAAAAGCTTTTCTACACAATAAGCAAACTTATCATAAATTACCCTTATCGCTAATTATTTAATTCTTTTTTATTTGCAAAGATGATATAATCTTGCTAATTTTTGCACTAATTTAATATATTTTTGAGATTTTACCGTGGCTCTTACAGATTTATCCAACGATACGAAGACTAATAGTCCTTTAAAGAAACCTGAATGGATTAGGGTTAAAGCGCCTGTTTCAAGAGAATATAACTCAACACGTGACCTTATTCACAGCCTAAAGCTTAATACAGTTTGTGAAGAAGCTGCCTGCCCTAATATAGGTGAATGTTGGAGCAAAAAACATGCAACAGTAATGATTCTAGGCTCTGTCTGTACTAGAGCTTGTACATTTTGTAATGTTAAAACAGGGCTGCCAGATAAGCTTGATCCGCACGAACCTGAAAGGTTAGCTAACGCTGTAGCACAGCTTGGGCTTGAGCATGTTGTAATAACCTCGGTTGATAGGGATGATTTAGAAGATGGAGGCGCAAGCCATTTTGTTGAATGTATAAAGCAACTCAGAACAGCATCTCCGCGTACAACTATTGAAATCTTAACCCCAGATTTCTTAAGAAAAGAAGGAGCTGTTGAAAAAATTGTTGAAGCAAAACCAGATGTTTATAATCATAATATTGAAACTGTCCCCTCGCTCTATAGATCAGTTAGGCCAGGCGCTCGGTATTTCCACTCCTTAAACCTTTTAAATAAGGTTAAGAAGCTTGACCCTTCGATATTTACAAAGTCAGGCTTAATGGTTGGACTTGGCGAAACCAAAGAAGAAATCTTTCAAGTTATGGACGATTTAAGAGCAGCCGAAGTAGACTTCATAACAATTGGCCAGTATCTGCAACCAACTCCTAAACATGCAAAGGTCGAGAGATATGTCGAGCCAAACGAATTTAACTTATATGCTGAAATGGCAAAAGCCAAGGGATTTTTAATGGTCTCCGCAAGCCCACTTACTCGCTCTTCCTACCACGCAAGCGAAGATTTTGAGAAAATGAGGCAAGCAAGGGAAAGAAAATTTAAAGTACATAATGCCTAAATTTACCGAAACACAAATTATTCCTTATCAACCGAAGCAGCTATTCGATCTAGTAATGGATATCAAAAGCTATCCCACCTTCCTTCCATGGTGCGCAGCCGCACGTATCGTTGAAGAATCTAGCGATTTTATCCTGGCTGATCTAGTAATACAATATAAAGCCTTTAGCGAGAAATATCGCTCTAAAGTTACTTATCATTATAAAAATGAAGATTATTTTATAGACGTAAATATGGTAGAAGGACCATTTAAACATTTAGTAAATAAATGGAGCCTCTATCAGGTTGAACAAGGAACAAAAGTTGATTTTTTTATAGATTTTAGCTTTAAGTCTATTGTGCTTGAAAAGTTAATAGGTATAGTGTTTGACCATGCAGCAAAAAAAATGGTAAATGCATTTAAAAAAAGAGCAGAGCAAATATATGGTAACTAAAGCGAAAAAACCAAAAGATAAAGAAAAATTATTCGAAGGATCAAGTAAAGCAATTTATTATGATAACGAAAATAATGAGATTATACAATTTTTCAAAGATGACTTAAGAGTAGACCCATCTAAACTTATTAGTATTTCTGGCAAAGGAGTCTTAAATAATAGTATATCGGCTGCAATAATGAGTCACTTAAATATGATAGGTATTAATAACCACTTTATCGAAAAGATAAATATGCGCGAACAGACCATTGAGCTTGTCGATGTAATACCACTTAAAGTAGTTATTTCAAATATCGCATCAGGCCGCTACGTTAGCTCTCTAGGGTTTGAAACAGGATATATATTTCATAAACCAATGTTTGACTGGTACCTAAAATCATCAGATAAACCAAATACTCTTTTAAATGAAAGCCAAATTGTTAACCTACAAATTGCTTCAGTAGATGAAATAAACTCTATCAAAGCTCTTAGCTCAAGAATTAATGACTTCCTATGTGGTTTATTTACAGGGATAGGATTCCGGCTTATTGAATGTAGCCTCGAATTCGGTAGAACTTATGACATAGGTGAAAACTCTGTCATGCTCATTGATGAGATAACGCCAGATACATGCAAGCTAATTGATATGAATACTAATAAAAGATACGATTACGAGTCAATCATAGATAATCCTAAAAACGCTATTACAATCTATCAGGAAATTGCAAAGAGGTTAAATATAGCATAATTTTGCATCCTTATTTAAGTTTATAGCTAAATCTAAATAAAAATGCTTGGGCTTTAATAATTTATTAATGCTTTATGCATATAATGGCAATTTGACTATAATTTTATGCAACAAGCTAAATATATATGCCTATGAACGACTTTGAAAAAATTTACAACAAAGCCTTAGAGGAATTTGAGAATTCCCACTTTGCCAACGCAATGTACTACTTCAAGCAATCATTAAATGATTATTATGACCAAGCAATGTATTATATGGGCATGATGTATGAACTTGGGCTTGGGACAAAAGACAAACAGCCTAATCATGAACAAGCCTTTATATGCTATTACGAAGCCTTTAACTCAGGTAATGAAAAAGCTGCCCAATGCTTTGCCAGGATATATAAGGAATTCGAAGGCAAGCTAGATTATATTACTCATAAATATCCTAATATGGATGTAAAACAAGCTTACTTAAAAATAAACAATGATGCGCCGAGCCATCAAGCGTAAGGATGCATCTAAAAATTTTAAGGCATATAACCTAGTAGTTCGTATATTTGGCTTAGAACTCTTAAGGTTCAAGCTGGCCCATTATATCAGCAATATCCTCACATGACTTACTGTAATATAAATTAAAGTTCTCTGTCTCATGCTCATAACACTCAAGTATTTGAGAGCAGTGAGCATCACTCGCTTTTAATGTTTTATCATATTGCAGATTCTTGTTTAATAGCCTTATAAAGTCTTCATGTTTCTATAACTCCTCATGCTTATTGGTGATATTAGTAATTAGTTGATTAACTAAAATCAAATTCTTAGCTGGATCAAATCTATTAGCAGTGGGAAAAATTGCAGGCGAATTTAAAGTAACCGCCTCTCTTAACTCAATGGCTAGATTGTATAAGTATTTTTTCTTAAGCTTTATATCCGTTAGTCTTATGATAGTCATAGCTTGTATTAACATTAAATTAACCTAATATATACAGTAATTTATAATTTTATTCAAATGCCTTCGCTTAATCGTTAACATGTTTTCACTATTACATCCTTAAAACCACCTAATAATGCACCCTAGGCTATTTTTATTCGTATTATAATCGAAAAAACGCACCTTAGGCTTAACATTATCTAGAAAAGGAATATTGATATCATTATTTGGACATTTCGATATAATACTGCCTGACTTTTATTCAAGATATTTAGAATATTAATAAACTCTGATTAGGTAAATTCTTATGATCCATATTAAGCTTAACGGCAAAAAACTTTATCTTTCGAGCTTTGGTATACCAATTATGAAATTTAATAGGAAAACATTTGAGGTTATAATAGTAGAGTCAGGCAGGTATGTGGCGATTACTACTTTCAATATAGTAGGTAAAACGCAGAGCCATAAGTTTGAGGCAATATACACAGATAAATCACTTCTAACTGCGACTATCAACTTCACAGGAAAAGGTGAACCGGTGCTAATTACTAATAATGGGATTATACCTCTCGAAAGCGATTATTATGATTTTGGCTACCAAACCTTATCAAATTCTTCTGAACTTGAAAATTATCATAAAAGAAGGCTGCAGCCAAATAGCCTGACAAGCACAAAGGATAGCCCAAATAAGGATACAACCCTATCTAGGCAAGCGAACCCAGATCTTATTAAATTTTATGAAGTAAAAAAGGAGCCTTTGGATACAAGCGTTCATCTCTTGGACTTCGCTCATTCTAAAGAGGAAATGGAAATATTTGATAGTATGATGAACCGGCAACCTACGCTCGATAAACTTGGTAGCGAAATAAATATTGATTCCGTATGGGCTAATTAAAGAAGAAACTTTTGAAGGTTGTTTTTTTGGCAATATATATATACTTAACCTGAACTATGGATAAGAGAATTTGTATATTAGACTCCTTTGAGAGAACTCTACTTCTGCTGCAAGTTTGTATACAGGTTAGGTAAATAAATACTCATGTACCTATAAGTCTACTTGGGTTCTGCGTTCCGAGTCTTCTGCAAATTCTCTAGAGTAAGCGAGTTCCGAAAGAGTCTAATGACCAAGAGGTTAATATATTAACCGATATTACAATTCTTCAACCTCTGGTTGTGGTTTTTGACCCCCCCCCTATTTTTTTGGGGGGTGCGCTAGTAATCAGCCGTCAGCCCATCCTTTAAAAGTTTCTTACTTTATGTCAGGTCAAAGGTACCTTCAGCTTTTACATTATCAACAAGACTCCCTGGTATTTGATAGTAAGGGTTTAAGCTATAAAATAATAAAGACTCTTCTAGTAGTGGAACCTTATCAAATTCCTCATGAAGATCATACATACCCTCTAATCCTAAAAGATCCGAAAATAAGTCGTTTATAAGAGGCTGCATCTCTTTTGGAATCTCTGAAAGATTATGCTCAGAATGGCTTGCAAAATAATATTTTTTAAATGACAAATAACTTTCAAAACTAGTTTTAAGCTTATCTAGTTGTTCAATTACGCTAGGCTCATCTTTATGATTAGCATAGGCTTTTAGTAGCTTTTCACATATCTCATAAGTACCATCACCCTGATAGCTTGCAAACTTCATAATATCCTTTAAAGACTCCGTGAAGCTTAGACCAATAGACCTTGCCACCTCAGCATCTTTGTCAAGAACTGTATACTCTACAAACTCATCTAGTTTAGCAAGCACCTTATCTGCAATTGGATGATAGTCTCTAAGGCCCTCTAAAGTTGCTTTTATGCTATTTATAGTTTGAACAATCTTGCCGGACTCAAGGAGTTTGCTTAATCTATTTTCTACCCTAGCTAAAACTATCTCTTCTGCCTCAGGAGCAAGATTAATAACGGGAGGCTGTTTTCCTTCAAGCAAATCATCTATATATTGTTGAGCTTTGAGCATCCCCCAAATAGATGAATCTGGGGTGTCGTCCTCTTTCTTTTGGCTTACTCCATTCGCAATTTTAATAAGCTTTTCTACAGTCTCGTGATGCAGTAAACGAGAGTTAAGCATCATATACAAAAAAGAATTAGGATGAATATTAGCAATATCAGCGTTTGCTCCATGTTTTAATAGAATAACCACCGCTTCTCTGTATTCTTTGAATGCAGCGTATAATACAGGATTAAGGGAACTATCGATTTCATTAATAGTAATTTTAGTTTTATTAAGCTCATCCCAATTATCTATAAATCTTACAGTTGCGCTTAAGGCTTCTAAATCCTGTTGGTCAACAGCTTGTTTGATTTTTCTACCTAAATCCTTTTGGTGGGTAGTTTGTTTAATATTTTCTAATAAATCCTTTTGGTGGGTAGTTTGTTTAATATTTTTAACCAACTCCTTTACTATCTGTTGTGATATATAATTTAGCATATACTTACTCTTTATTTTTTAATTAATTAGAAAGTGGATTTATCCTGCTTATAATATACTATGATTAAGCCAATCCTCATAATAATTATATATATAAAATACAAAATAGTAAATATATCTTTACATTTTTGATTAAGCATTTTCAATTATATTTTATAAACTAAGGCGCTCTGCTCTATTAGCCTATTTGCAAATTTCTAAGGATTAAAAAAATCTTTACTAAATACATAACGCATAAACCTTCAAAAAAACACTAAAGGATTGGATATTTTATATTATTTAGCAAATTACAATAGCGAGAGAGAGTTAAAATATTAACCTATATTACAATTTTTCAACCTAGGGTAGTAATTTTTGACCCCCCCCTATATTTTTTTAAGTCCTTGAGGCGCAAACTCGTCATCGCGAAAAATGGCGAAATATATTTTATAAGCCATTTTGTGGCGATCCAGCCCAACCAATCATTATACTATAACGCTCCGCTTGATGACTGGTTTGCCGCGCTCAACAAAGCTCGCTCGCAAAAACGATGCCACCCCTCCCCCCTATTTTTTGAAGTATTATAAAAGAAATTAATTTATTGCAAGGTTGAAATATTACGCGCCTTTTTAACCGTGCAATAAGTTTATTTATCTCCGTAAATAATTTAATATAGAGTGGCCTTCCCACTAAGTAGTTTTTACAAGCAGGTAAGGTATAAAAAGCCGTCAATACGAAAGATGTTGCGAAACAATTTGAAGTAATCCAGCCCAACCAATCATTATACTATAACGCTCCGCTAACATATTTATTGGAAGACCTAACTATTCAGAATAAATATGCCCTTGGAGAGGAAGGTCTATGTTATCTGGGTGGAAATCAGGAGTATCTTCTTGCCTTGCCTCATTAAGGTTTAAACTGTTATAGCTCAAGCCAACCTCATCATCTGAGCTTGATTGTAAATAATTGCTCGTATCTGTGTAGAGTTCATCACTAATTACCTTAGAAGGATTGATGTGAGGCTCTCTAGTAAGGTAGGTATAATTACCAGTCTCAGCACCCTTTTCTTTAAGCTCAAAAGCAAGATCGAAATACTCATCTTTAGTATCAACATCCTCGCTAGTAACTAATTTATAAGCCACAATGTAAAGCGGATCATCACCATAGTGATTAGCTTTATTTAAATCCGCTTCTCTGTTAATTAGCTCGTATGCTATGGCGAAATGCCCCTCAAAAATAGAGATAAGCAAAGGACTATTACCATACCTGTCAGCAAGATTAATATCTGCGCCTTGCTCAACAAGATATCGTACTAGATCAATATGGTTATATAGCGCTGCTAACGAAAGAGCTGTATTGCCATCATTATTTTGTGCGTTTAGGTTAAAACCTTTCTCTTCAACGAGGTATTTTATAATTGAGATATTATTATTCCTTGCTGCATAGTGAAGAACCGAATCACCTTCATAATCCACATTATTAATATTTGCGCCAAGCTGCTCAAGGAACAATAATATCTCAAGCTCGCCTTGCCTTGCAGCTATATGGAGTGAATTTGTACCACCGATATCTGTGGAATTGATATTAACACCTTCTGTAACTAATTCTTCAATCCTTATAAAATTTGCTTCAATGACCGATAAGCGTAACTCTTGTTTCAGTTGCTCTGTCGATACTTCCCTTTTTCTTTTTGCCATAATACATTCTATAATTACTTTATGCCTAAAATACATATAGGAAAGTTAAATTTTGTCAATATATTGCAAAGCAAGGAATTAGTTATTTTCTCCTGAAAACCCAACCTCGTAACCTTCAGCGCACTCCTCACATATGAGCTCTTGAGATGAATATTGATTAGTTAAGTCTTTATTGCTTGGAGTTTGATCGAATAATTCAGGAAGCTCTGAATTGATAACCTTTATAGGGTTAATCTCGATGTCGTTACCTTCGTATTTCACTTTGTAGACGATACCATTAGGTTTCACCCCATGCTCATACAAGGTCCTTGCAAAAGCGATTAAATCTTCTTTTATTGAGGCATTCTCGACATTATCCCCACACTGGTCGATATAATGCGCAGTGATAATAAAAGCAAGCTCCCCTTCAGCGCCCTTAATATCAGCACCTAGCTTTAATAATTCTATAGCAGCTGAGAGTTTTGCATTAAAAACCGCTCTTATAAAAGGTGAAGCACCATCATAATCTGACAAATTAATATCGGCTTTATTAGCTACAAGGCACTTTATTGCTTCGATATTACCTTTTATAGCTGCCTTAGATAGCGGTGTTTTACCATTCAAGTTTTGCTTATTTACATTAAACTTATATTCCTGAATTAAAGAATTTATAATTCTAACTTGGTTTGTTTCAGCTGAATAATGTAGAGCATTATTTTGCATAAGGCTTTCAGCATATATATCAGCGCCTATGTGAGTTAAGGTTTTTAAAAGTTCTAGCTGACCATTTTTAATGGCTGTAGCTAAAAGTTGCTTAAAGTTTATTTTGCCATTTGCCGCTGCTAATGTTCTAATCAGATCTAAAACTTTTGCCTCTTGACCGTTCGCTGTAGCCTTCTCTAGCTTGTTACCTAGTTTATTTAACTTTATTAAACTTCTTTGCATTCTAATTAATCCTTTAATATTACATTTAATGATTAGTGAACATATACCATTATTCATTAAGTCGCAATATTAAAGATTGATTTTGTTTAATAAAAACGCAATAATAGGTTTATATATGGCTTAAACCTGGTCTTTTAAACAAATTATTTGAGTTACTGCTACCCCTAATTTGCTTGATCAGTTAAATAATAAATCAATGAAATTTAACATTGATAAAATTTAAGAATTATGTATCATGCTAGCTTTACTTATCATGACTAATAAATAGTACAAATATGATTAATACCCTTGATGAGCAATTTTCTTCTAACCGCTTTATAGGCGCATTATTGATAGTAGTCGGCACAACCATTGGAGCAGGTATGCTAGCTCTACCGCTTGCTTCAACATCGAATAACTTTTTAAGTATCGTCTTTTTATTGGTTGCAATGTGGGGATTCATGTGTATGTCAGCTCTAATATCTCTTGAGCTAAATTTGCATTTTGGCAAAGGCATTAGCATTGCAGGTCAGGCAAGAAAGGTGTTAGGAAAAGGGGGTGCAATAATTTCCTCTTTATCTATCTTAGTATTATTTTATGCATTACTTGCAGCTTACATTACCGGCGGTACTGCGATATTTAAAGGCATACTTGCAAAGCAGCTAGGCCTACAGTTACCAAAGACCTTAAGCCCTATTATCTTTACCATTATTTTTGGCTTTTGCGTAAGTTATTGCATGAAAGCTGTTGATTACGCAAATAGAGCTATATTATTTATCAAAGCAGGGCTATTCATTGCAATGGTTGCTATGCTTATGCCAAGTATAACTTACAAAAACCTTGTTACCTATGATTCAGGCTCAAGTAACAATCTTCTACTGGCTATACCAATATTTTTTACTTCCTTTGGCTTCCACGGTAGCATTCCAGGCTTGATTAACTATGTAGGGCCGCATCGAACCGCGCTGAGAAAGGTAATTATCATCGGTAGTATTATTCCTTTGATAACATATATTATATGGCTCTCAGCAAGCCTTGGAGTACTTAGCCTTGCAGGCAAAACTTCCATTGCAGTGACTAAAGATCTCGGTATGTTCGTTTCCCTATTATCAGAAGTAACTCGCAGCAAAACATTAAATGTCATAATCGACTTTTTTGCTTTCACTGCAATTGTAACTTCCTTTCTCGGCGTTGGAGTTGGCTTATTTGATTTTATTGCTGAAGTGCTTGAATTTACGGATAACTCAAAAGGACGTATCATTACAGCTTTGCTTACATTTTTACCACCTTTATTCTTTGCCTTATTTTATCCGAATGGCTTTGTAATTGCCCTTGGCTATGCGGCTGTGGCCCTTGCTTTCTTGGCTGTATTAATACCTGTTGCTATTGCTGTTAGAATCATAGGAACACCTGAAGAGTTGAAGGCTTGGTACCAAGAACGCAAGCATAGCACTACTCTTTATGAGAAACGTAGGCTACCAAAGAATGGAGGTTCTAAAAATACTGTATCTACTCCAAATATAGAGCTTCCTGGCGGTAAATTAGGATTATTTATTTCCTTCATCGGCGGTATGCTTGTCGTGCTAATTGAAATTTCAAAAAAATTTAACATGCTATAAGCTTACAAACTTATATTATTCGTCTATTAATCTTGAAAAGGCGAGTAGTATATTTCTTTTGATTTGTAAAATTGGCGCTGTAGGTGCTTGCACCTACTCGTCACATAGTCTAAATGTACCCTTCGTATAAACATTTAAAATCGCCTATTAATATTTCAAATGATACATAGTCTTCAACTATTTTTTTCGGCGAGTATTACTTGGCTCTTTGGTACCTGCCTTACTTTATAATTTACTTTATCTAATCTTTTTATTGCATTCCTTACTACTACCCTAAAGGAACTGTTGACCAAGCACAAATTTAAGGTAGAATAGCGAACTATAAAGATAAGCATTAGTTGAACAGTGTCAATCATAATAACATATAATTGCTCAATAGCTAAGACTAAATTGTCAAATTAAAAATGAGTATGTTAAAGCCTCAAACATCATATTAGTAGAACTATGAAGAAAATATTACTAATCATCCACTCTGTTTTGTATATTCTAATAGCTGAGGCCTTAGCGGATAACTACTACGTAAATGAAGATCTTACACCTAATAGTGAGCTTGTTGCTCTTTTTAGGGCTTTTAAACCGCTGCTGCAAGATTGTTCTGCCGTTTCTAAAGAGAAATTAGAATATATTTTAAACGATAATACGCCAGCTAGTAAAATCTCTGTATACGATCTATATAAGATTGCTAATGAAAAATTTAAAATGCCTAGATCGCTAAAAAGAGAAGATGCAAAAAGCTTTAACCAAAAATTCTTGCCGTATGATTCAAACAAAGTTAGACGATTTATATGTGATTTGGGAGACTGCGAAACGATCTACCCTAAAATCAATAAGCCAATAAAATATATTTTGATCAAAGCAAATACTATAAATAGGACTAGGAAGCGCGTACATTTTTTGGCTGAACTGGTCATAACTAATAAAATTCAGATCACTCCAGCGGCGGAAATAGTTTTCCTAACAGGGGATAGAGACCTTTATCCAGAAGAAAAAAGTGAAGAAGTTCAGTTCTTCGACAATAAATACTCCTTTGATAAAAAATGGAAAGCACCAAACAAACTAGCTGAGAACGAACACGAACTAGCAAAAATTGTCTGGTCCCAAATATCTATGCCTCAGGTTTTAAGGGATGCAAAAATAACTTTTATAAAAGCAGGAAAGAAGACGTCTATCGACCCTAAAACTGGGAAAACTCTTATCACTCGCCCTTATTCTGTAGATACCATTGTAAAATGGCTCAGTGATAACAATATTAAACCTGGCCATTGCCTTGCGATCTCTAATCAACCATTTGTCAAATATCAAGAGCTCGTTATAAAAAGAGGATTTATCCACCAAAAAGCTCATGGTTTTACAGTAGAAGGGGTGGGGCCTGCCAAAGCTAAAAATGATTACATGCTTGCTATTTACCTAGATAATGTAACGAGAAATCTATATGAGATAATAACTACGGAAAATTTAAAAAATTTAAGGCATTTTAAGAATTAATTCGCTTACAAATAGATAAAATATCCGTATTCTTCGCTTTAAATAAGCAAAAAGTTAAAATATTACAATTAAATCATAAAATATTGTAGATTTTTTACAAAAAACATGCTAAAAGGAATATTATTTATTTTTTAACTAATACCGATTAATACTTTAAGCTTGAGGTTTTTTATCATGAGTTCTGAGGCTAGAAAAAATAAGGATGAAACAAATAATGAGATCCTTACTAACGTTAAATATATTTGTAAATCAAGCGCTCTCATTACTGAATCATTGCAAAAAGGTTGTGATATTACGCAACTTTCTAACGGCGATATTATTGTTACCGAGGTTAAGATTGTAAACGTTCAATATACTTGGGACGCTGAAAAAGGTAAGATGATTAGGCTAGGTAATACTGCCAATAAAAAATAGTTATCATCTCTACTGAAACTAATTTACTGAAGTGATGATTATGGCATATCACTTCAGCTTTTTCTCTACTAACATAAAGTAATTTACATCAATATCATCACTTAAACTCCACTCCCAACTTAAAGGATTGAACACCAAGCCTTTCATTTCACAGAGCTTAAGGTTATTACTATCTAAATGAGCGACAATCTCAGAAGGCTTTAAAAATTTTTTAAACTCATGCGTACCAATCGGTAACCAGCGCAATATATATTCTGCCCCTATAATCGCCTTTAGGTAAGCATTGATTGTCCTGTTAATAGTACTTAACACTAATATACCATTACCTTTAAGCAACCTTGCTATATTTTCGATAAAGAGCGAGACGTTATCTATATGCTCAATGACTTCAAGCGCCAGTATCACATCAAAAGGACCGCTCTGCAATTCCTCAACCGCCTTATGTTGGAAATCAACTTCAGCTCCAAATTTTTGAGCACTAATTGCTGCAACCCTGAGGTTCTTCTCGCTTGCATCTATAGCCGTAAGCTTAGCCCCAAGCCTTGCTAGCGGTATCGATACTAATCCCCCGCCACAACCTATATCTAATATACTTAAATTCTTAAGAGGCGACTCATCATCTTTTATCTTAAAATGCGTGCAAATAGCTTCTCTTAAATATTTTAGTCGTACCGGGTTAATTTTATGCAATGGCTTAAACTTGCCTTCAGGATCCCACCACTCATCAGCCATCTTGCTGAATTTCTCAACTTCCTCTTGGTTAATAGTTGTTTTGCTTGTCATGGTTTTATTCTGTTAAATATATATATAAGATTAGGATAAAGGAAAATGATCCTGTAAAGCAAGGCCTATCTTCGCTAGCCGATAAATTCTTCGTGAAGCTGCCGCACTATTAACTCTGGCTGTTTATCATCCACAACTACGCTAAGCTTTGTTTCTGAACTGAATGTCAGATGCACATTTAAGCCTAAATCTGCAACCTTGCTAAGCATCTTATAAGCTATGGAAGGATCCGATTTAACACCCATCCCAATAAGAGAAATTGTTACAATGTTAGAGTTAATAGAAATATCGCTATAAAGCGAACTTAAACTACTTTCATTCTTAAGCCTTTCCACCTTGTTAACATCCGACAAAGGCACGGTGAAGACTACAGAGTGCACGCTCGTTCCTTCAGAATAATGCATTAGAGAGTCAATATGCGTACCATTGCCAACTAGAAAATCATAAAGCGGAGTGAAATCTTTTGGGTAATTTTGAAACCCTTGGATTTTAATCAATGCTATGGTGTGGTTATAAGCAACGCCTGTAATTTTTGCAGTCTCCATAATTTTCTCCCTTGCAGTTATAATAGTCCCCGATCCATCTTTAAATGTTGAAAGCACCCTGATCGGCACCGAATAACGCATTGCAATTTGCACGGCTCGATGATGCAATACTTTTGCGCCAAGCGAGGCAAATTCAAGCATCTCTTCATAAGTGATATAGTCAAGTTTCTTGGCTGATGACACCATTCTTGGATCGGTCGTAAATACCCCTTCAACATCGGTGTAAATATCACACCTCTCGGCACTGAGGGCTGCTGCAAGAGCTGCGGCTGTCGTATCCGAACCACCTCGTCCTAAGGTCGTGATACGCCCGCTAAACTCAAGTCCCTGAAAGCCCGCCACAATTGGCACGATACCCTTTTCAAAACATTCGTATATAAGTTTGGTTTCTATATTCTCAACTAAGGCTTTTGCATGAGCATTATTGGTTCTAATAGGTAGTTGCCATGCTTGAAAAGAACGAGACTTTATTCCAAGCGTTTGCAATGAAAGCGCTAGCAAAGCCGAAGTTACCACTTCACCGCTGCTAACTGCTGCATCATACTCAGATAAATTTTCAGGAGAATTTAATTTAGATACTTCAGCACAATATTCAACAAGCTTATTAGTAACACCCGCCATAGCCGATACTACCACTAGGACCTTGTGACCTAGATTATGCTCAGCTTTAACCCTCTCAGCGACATGCTGAATCCTTGCAATATCCGCAACAGACGTTCCACCGAACTTCAAGACAAGAATTGACATAATATATATTGGTAAATTCGCCAGGATTCTAGCACCGATCAACGAAAAATGGAAGCTCTATGTTAAATCATAAGGGATAAATTTTATTTAATTAATATATTTAACAATGTATATCCTTGGTACTTCATGCGCGTGTGATACTCACCCCCCTTGTTCTCTTGCGCAGCGTTGCAAATTAGTTTGGTACATTCACTTGTACCTTATTATTATTTAAAATATTAGCTGCTCACACAATTTTAAACATACTGCTAAGATAACCTATATGGTTATAAAGGATTTAGCTTGATGCATTACTTTTATATAGGCTTTTAAAGCATTCTACTTTTAACAGAAAATTTCAGTTTAAGCAAAGTCTAGCTTTCGCACGATTCTTCTTTAGTCTCATATTCCTCGAGTAATTTAGCGATATGTCTCTGAGCAATCAACAGGTCAGCTTTGCTATACTTCTCCTTTTTCTCCTCTCTTTTTCTTTTCTCATCGATCTCATCTTGCATTAGCTTTAATTGCGAGATTGTGTGCGCTATC